>NZ_FXUY01000001.1:3317678-3619285 GCF_900182985.1 Pseudomonas helmanticensis
ACGTGCTGAAGCGACGCAGATTCTTGCGGTCATGCAGAAAGAAATCGATGCCGTGAAAAAGGCCATCAAAGACGGTAAGCCCGCGCATGAAGCCTACGATGCATTGGGAGATACGTTGTCCGAAGAGTGGAACAAAATCACTGGCGGCGGCAGTTTCGTCTCCGCGCTGTTTCCCCTCGGTCGCTATCTGAAACTGGCAGCGAACAACGCCGACCACTTCGGCGAATGGGCGAAACTCGCCTACATCGCCGGCCACACCGCTGCCCTGCAAACCGCTGTCGCCGCACGTCCCCGTCAGGATCTACAACTGCTGGAACGCGCCTATGCGATGAACGCGTTTGCCGACCACTTTCTCACCGACCTGTTTTCCTCCGGGCACTTGCGCGTCCCTCGCAAGGAAATGGCCGCGGTGGTGACGCCGAGTGATCTCGGTTCGCTGGTGACCCGCTTCATGCACGACGAGGACAGCAAATTCGGCCTCAAGGTACGCAACAGCCAAGGTGCTCAGTGGCGCGCGTTTGGCGACAAACGCTACTTCGAGGCCAGCGATGCCGACAACCGGAGTCAGGTCAGTCAAGCCGTGCAAGCATCGGCGGATGAGGTGTTTGCCGCTTACTTGAGCGGCACTGTGCCCGCACCGTCGAGCTTCGCCGCGTTGCAACGACTGCCGGATCTCAGCGCCGTGCTGAATCTTTCCAACAACTTCTCGCCGCTGTTTCGGGTCGAGGGCGGCAAGGTGCTGCGGCGCAAGGACGTCAACAACCTCAACGACACCGCCACCATCGACGATTGGTGGGGCTGGAGCACGTACCTGCTGCTCAAGGACTACCAACCCACCGGCAATACGAATTGAGGAACGCAGAGATGACGATCAGATTGAAAGTGCAACTGGCTTCGGGACAGTCCCTTGAGGGTGCGCCGCTGGAGTTACTGGCGGATGGCAAGCCGATTGCACGGGGGGTTGTGGATAAACAGGGGGTGGCGGCGTTTGCGGTGTCGCCGGGGAAAAGCGCGCTGGCGGTGCGGGTTGATCGCTCGATAGTACAGCGCTGAATTCAATGGCCCCATCGCTGGCAAGCCAGCTCCCACAGGTGATGTCGTGCACAAAACCGACATCAACAATGACCGCTGTGGAAGCTGGCTTACCAGACCTCGCACACTAAATCAGCCTCAACGCATGACCTTGTGGGAGCTGGCTTGCCAGCGATAGCGGTCGGTCAGACACCAAAAGGCTAAAGCCAGACACTCAGCTCCGCTGCGCCTGAGCCTCTTCATGCGCCTGGCGCAATCGTTCGCGGCTGTTGGTCAGGTGCAAGCGCATGGCCGCACGCGCCGCATCGGAATCCTGACGGGCGATCGCTTCGTAGATTTCTTCGTGCTCACGGCTCAGACGATTCATGTAGTGCTGCTGGTCGTCATGCGCCAGTCGCGCTGAATTCAGCCGGGTGCGCGGAATGATGCTGGTGCCCAGGTGGGTCATGATGTCGGTGAAGTAGCGGTTGCCGGTGGACAGCGCGATTTCCAGGTGGAAGGCAAAGTCCGACGCGACGGCATCACTGGCGTGCGCGGCGCTTTCCTTCAACGCATCGAGGGCGGCACGCATGGTTGCCAGTTGCTCGGCGCTACGGCGTTGCGCGGCCAGGCCGGCGGACTCCACTTCGAGGCTGATGCGCAATTCGAGAATCGCCAAGACGTCACGCAGCGTCACGACGGTCGCCGGATCGATACGGAAACCGCTCGGGCTCGGCGTATCGAGCACAAAGGTGCCGATGCCATGACGGGTTTCCACTTGGCCTGCGGCCTGCAAACGGGAAATCGCCTCACGCACCACGGTGCGGCTGACGCCATGGGCTTCCATGATCGCCGACTCGGTGGGCAACTTGTCGCCACGCTTGAGCAGGCCATCGCGGATCTGCTCGCTGAGCACCGTCACCAGCTCCTGAGCGAGGCTGCGGCGCTTGCGCGGAAGGCGCGGGGTGTCGATCAGGTTTTCCATGGTGTGCGTCTTGTCTCGAATATTCGGCGTGGGGGCATCATAGCGCAAGCAGGTTGTACGATCACACATCCCCCTGTAGGAGCTGCCGCAGGCTGCGATCTTTTGACTTTGTCTTTTAAATCAAAAGAAGGATCAAAAGATCGCAGCCTGCGGCAGCTCCTACAGGGGAAGTGGTCAGGCGGTGACGGGTTGTTCGACGAGGTGGCCGCTGTCGATTCGCACATGCCGTGGGTGGAAACGTTTGAGGCTGCTGCGATGGCCGACGCTGACGATACTCAGCCCCGGCAACTGATCGATCAGCGCCTGATACAACGTCGCCTCATCCTCTTCATCCATCGCCGAAGTCGCTTCGTCCATGTACAGCCACTGCGGTGCATACAGTAGCGCGCGGGCGAAAGCCAGGCGTTGCTGCTCACCCGGCGAGAGCATGCGTTGCCAGTGATTGGCCTCGTCCAGGCGCTTGACCAGATGCGGCAGACGGCAGGTTTCCAGCACCTGTTCGTAGCGTTCCGGCCCGTAGGTGTCGCCCGGTTGCGGATAACTCAATGCCTCGCGCAGGGTGCCGATCGGCAGATACGGTTTCTGCGGCAGGAACAGGTAACGCGCCGCCGGCAAGCGGATGTTGCCGTGGCCCGCCGGCCACAGATGCCCCATCGCTCGCAGCAACGTCGACTTGCCACTGCCCGAACGGCCACTGAGCATCACGCGATCACCTGGCTCGACGGTCATGTCGGCGCTGGTCAACAGATGACGACCGTCAGCCAGGTCCAGGCCGAGGTTATGCACCTGCAATTCACTGCCCTGATTCTGCACATCAATCGCTGGCACGCGCTGCTCGTTGTCGGTCATCGCCTGACGGAAACTCAGCAGACGATCACAGGTGGCGCGCCACGAAGCGAGGCTCTGGTAGGCGCTGATGAACCAGCTGAAGCTTTCCTGGACGTTGCCGAATGCCGAGCTGATCTGCATCAGCTCACCCAGCTCGATCTTGCCGGCGAGGTAACGTGGCGACGCAACAATGAAAGGGAAAATAATCGCTGCCTGGCTGTAACCGGCGGTGAAAAATGTCAGACGCTTGGACACTTTCATGATGTCCCAGAAATTGTGCCAGACGTTGCCGAAGCGGCCGCTCAAGCGACGATTTTCATTCGGCTCGCCGTTGTACAAGGCGATGCTTTCGGCATTCTCGCGAATCCGCACCATGGAGAAACGCAGGTCGGCTTCGAAGCGTTGTTGTTGGTTGTTCAGACCGATCAAACGACGACCGATCAAATGCGTCAGCCAACTGCCCACCACCGCATAAAGCAGCACGCACCAGAACATGTAGCCGGGAATGGTGATGCCATAGATTTCGATGCTGCCCGACACGCCCCACAGAATGATCGAGAACGACACCAGACTGACGATATTGCGCAGCAGCCCGATCCCCAGCTCAAGGGTGTTGGAGGTGAAATTATTGAGGTCTTCGGAAATCCGCTGGTCCGGGTTATCGGTGTAACCGCCCTGCTCCAGCTGGTAGTAATTCTTGTCGGCTAGCCAACGCGAGAAATGCTTTTCAGTGAGCCAGGCACGCCAGCGAATCGTCAACATCTGGGTCAGATACAGCCTGTACACCGCGCCGATAATCGCCACGGCGGCAATCGCACAGAAATACAGGATCAACTGCCAGAACGCCGCTTCGTCCTTCTTTTGCAGGGCGTTGTAGAAATCCTTGTACCAGGTGTTGAACCACACCGAGATGCCCACGCTAAGCAGCGAGAGTGCGATGACTGCAATCAGCAGCGTCCAGGCCTTGCCCTTCTCTTCACTGCGCCAGTAAGGCGTGATGATCGCCCACACCTTGCGAAAAAACTGCCCGCGCACAGCATCGTTGACCGCGGAGTATTCAGCGTTCTGATTCATGGATAAGGCTCGATATAGAAAAGAACAGACACGCACCGATCATAGTTGATCGGTGCGTTTTATCGCGAGGGCTGGCGTGATTTGTTCAGGAGATATTCAGCCAGCTCAGGACATCCGCGATCAGTTTTATCGTCACTCCGGACAACCGATGGTCGCCACTGTCATTTCTGACAGTAGCAATTCATAAGTCGCAACGATTAATTTTCATAGCAGCAAGAACGCAACAAACAAGCAAATTTCAGCTAAAGGGAAAGTGGCCATGACGACTGAAAAAACTGGATTGCCCCCGCTGGCGTGTGACCAAGTGCTCAATGGGGTGTTGTCCTTGGACAGTATCGAAGGTGAAAAACTCGTACTCAGAGTTCGCCGTCAAAAAGGCTATACCTACGGTGTTCTAGAGCTTCGTTATACAAACGACATGACCGTGGAGCTGGACAGTGGGGGCCCGAAACTGGCCGAAAGCGAAGTTGTCTGGGAGACGAACAAAGAGATCTTTGTAGAAGAGGATTTCGATACCGAAGTGACGTTTAATTACGTTGCAACATCTTCGGAGGGCAGGGCCGAAAAGTCCAAAGACCTGGTTTTCACCGTAAAAGGCTGAGAATCCGAAGGCTACCCGACAGCGTGGGTAGCCTTACTGGAGAATTACGGCTGTTGCGCTTATTCAGCGACGAACCGGGCGCTTCTGCAGTTTGCGCTGCAGGGTGCGGCGGTGCATGCCCAGGGCGCGGGCAGTGGCGGAGATGTTGCCTTCGTGTTCGGTGAGCACACGCTGGATGTGTTCCCACTGCAGGCGATCGACCGACATCGGGTTTTCCGGCACCAGACTGTCGAGGTCGGCGTGCTCGGACAGCAGCGCAGCCAGCACGTCGTCGGCGTCGGCCGGTTTGCACAGGTAGTTGCAGGCGCCGCGCTTGATCGCTTCGACGGCGGTGGCAATGCTCGAGTAACCGGTGAGGATCACCACGCGCATTTCCGGGTCCAGCTCCAGCAGTTTGGGTAGCAGCACAAGGCCGGAATCGCCGTCCATTTTCAGATCGAGCGCGGCGTAATCAGGCAAATCGGCCTGGGCGATGGTCAGACCTTCCTCGGCGGAGCCTGCGGTGCTGACGCGAAAGCCACGACGAGCCATGGCACGGGCCATGACGCGGGTGAATGTTGCGTCATCGTCGACCAGCAGCAAATGCGGCAGTTCTTCGCCTTCGACTTGGATTTCTTCACTCATGTTGGTCTCCTCGGGCGCCGTGGGGCAGGCGCAGCTCGGTGAGCGTGCCGCCTTCCTCATGACTATAGAGTTTCACTGAGCCGCCGGCGCGTGTCACGCTGGCCTTGCTCAAAAACAGGCCCAGGCCGAAACCTTTGCCCTTGGTGGTAAAAAATGGTTTGCCAATCTGCTCGGCGATGGCCAGCGGCACACCGGCGCCGTGGTCACGAATACTGATGGTCAGGTTTTCCACGTCCCAGTCGAGCGTGACCTGAAGATTTTCCGGGCAGGCATCGGCGGCGTTGTTCAGCAGATTCAGCAGCGCCTGGGTCAGGTCCGGCGGCGGCGCCATGCGCGGCACCGTGCCCTGGCCAAGTCGATGGAAGCGATAACTGGCCTCGGGGCGCATCAGGTGCCAACGGTTGAGTGCTTCATCGAGCCAGTCGGTGACGTCCTGCATCTCGACCGCCAGACGTCGATTGGCTTCGGCGGCGCGTACCAGTTGCTGCAAGGTTTGCTTGCACAGCTTGACCTGATCCTGCAGCACTTTCAGATCGTCTTGCAGCAGCGGATCGGGATGATCCTGCTGCATCTCTTTGAGCAACACGCTCATGGTCGCCAGCGGCGTGCCCAACTCATGCGCAGCACCAGCGGCCTGGGTGGCGACGGCGAGCAACTGCTGATCGCGCAGACCTTCTTCGCGGCGGATCGCGCGCAGCTCTTCCTGACGGCGCAGCTCTTCAGCCATGCGCGCGGCGAAGAACGTGATCACCGCAGCGGCGAGCGCAAAGCTCAGCCACATGCCGTAGATCTGCAGATTCTCGCGGGCGACTGGCAAGGTTTCCAGCGGATAGAAACGCGTCAGCATCACCGTGTACAGCGCCAGCGCGATGCCCGACAGGATCACCGAATAGCGCCACGGCAGCGTCACGGCGGCGATGGTCAGCGGCACCAGATAATAGGAAACGAACGGATTGGTCGAACCGCCAGAGAAATACAGCAGCGCACTGTGGATCACCAGGTCGCAGGCCAGTTGCAGCGCATATTCAAGCTCGGTCACCGGCCACGAAGTGCGCAGGCGCACGGCGGTGAACACACAGAGCAGAATCGAACAGCCGAGGGTCATCGCCAGTTGCACCCACGGCAACGGCAACAATTGCAGCCAGTAGGCCAGGCCCACGGAACCTGCCTGCGCGGCGAGCACCAGCGTGCGGATGAAAGTCAGCCGCCAGAGGTTCTGGCGAGTGGCGGAAGTCAGTTGTACGGGGGCGAGCATGAGCTCTCCTGATGAGCGCTCCAGGCGGATCGCACGGAGTATAACCAAGCCGCGCCCTTGAGAGGCGAAAGTGCGGCAAACGACCACATGGCACGGCTCTCAAACTTGCCTACCTCGCAAGCTGTCCGAGATCAATTGTGGCGAGGGGATTTATCCCCGCTGGGTGGCGTAGCCGCCCCAAATCATGCGACCTCATTTAACCAGACATACCGCATCAGCCGGATTTGCGACTGCTGCGCAGCCGAACGGGGATAAATCCCCTCGCCACAAAAGCTCATTCGACTCAGGTTCTGTGGGCCGGGGTATCTGTATAGAAGTTGTAACTGGGCGAACCGGATCATTAAAGCTAGAGTCTGATGGTTTCACGCAGGCCCCCGAACCATCACCTGCGCCCTCATCAAGGAGCTTTCATGCACACATTCCGCCGCAGCGCCGCCCTTCTCGCCCTGACAGTGGGCAGCGTCGCCAGCCTTCCGGCACTCGCCGCCGATGAGCTGCACTACAACCAGATTTCCCTGCGCGCCGAAGTCAGCACGGAAGTCGCCCGCGACCTGATGATCGTCACCCTCTACACCGAAGAACAAAACACCGACCCGGCCAAACTCGCCGCCGACGTCAGCACCACCATGAACAAGGCTTTGGCCCAGGCCAAGCAAGTCAAAGACATCACCCTGCGCCAGGGCAGCCGCAACAGCTACCCGATCTACGACACCAAAGGCCAGAAGATCACCGGCTGGCGTGAACGCGCCGAACTGCGCCTGGAAAGCTCCGACTTCGCCGCCCTGTCCAAACTCACCGGCGAACTGTTGGGTGACCTGAAAATGGGCGGCATGGACTTCGCCATCGCCGACCCGACCCGCAAAACCAGCGAAGACGCCCTGCTCAAAGAAGCCGTAACCGCGTTCAAGGCCCGCGCGCAACTGGCCACCGATGCACTGGGTGGCAAGGGCTACAAAATCGTCAACCTGAACCTCAACAGCAACGGTTACCCACAACCGTACCTGCGCGCACCGATGATGATGAAAGCGGCAGCGATGGACTCGGCACCAGTGACGCCGGACGTTGAAGCGGGCACCAGCCAGGTGAGCATGACGGCTGATGGCTCGATTGAAGTGCTGATGCAGTGATTTGAATTTTGGCTGAATGAAAAACCGGCGATCAGTGAATGATCGCCGGTTTTTTTGTGCCTGATTTTTGTGGTGAATGATCTGCCGCCATCGCTGGCAAGCCAGCTCCCACAGGTTCTGCAGTGGTTCTGAAAACTGCCTGTAACCCTGTGGGAGCGGGCTTGCCCGCGATGAACGATGACATGGTATCCCGACGAATCAGGTACGCGGATCAACCCGATCCAGCGCCCGATTCACCGCCAGCTCCGCCAGCATCACAATCTGCTGAATCGCCAACGCCGTACTGCGTTGCGGGCGACTGAGCTGATCAGCGAAATCGCCCGCCATGACATTGGCCGAGGCGAGTGATTCGCAGGCATGCGCGAGCAGACTTTCCGTGTCGATGTTCGGATGAACAAGGAACATCGTGCTGGGCAGACGCGGTTTGCAGGGATCGGGGCTGAGGTAGAAATCGAGGGCGCGTTTTATCGCTTCGCGGTTTTTGAATTGATCGTCGGCGCGGAGGGCGTCTTCGAGCGGGGTTGTGGATTCGAGGGGTGGATCGGGGACAATTTTATCTTTCATAAAAATCTGCTCGTCATTCGAGCCGCCCTCAGCCATTTCTCACGTGGCAAAGGGTGGCAGCTATGTGCGGAGTGAGAAACCGGTGAGCAGAAAACCGGCCAGACCGAAGTCTGCCCGCACACAGCCGCCATAAGGCATTGCGACAGCTAATAAGCCGGCCGCAATTATGGTCTTACTGGTGCTAGTTTCAAGCTCGGCGGGTTCTCACACCCGTCCGCTGATCATTCAGCGACACCCAGAGCCTAGAGCGCCCACGTCCGACGGACAACCTGAAAACCTTGTGGGAAGGTTCACCCATTTCGAAACACTTTTAAACACCCCCCTGAGCTGCCGAAGGCTGCGATCTTTTGACGTTGACCTTTCAAAACCAGAAGCAAGATCAAAAGATCGCAGCCTGCGGCAGCTCCTACATAAATCCCGCGGCGCAGCCGCACCACTCGCAGGATGAGCGCAAGCTCGGCTGCAGATCTTGATCTTGATCTGTAGGGCGACGTCGGAAGGCTGAGTGGAGGGATTGATCCGGGGGTGGGAGCGCAGCGACCGTTTGGCGCAGCCAAACACAGCGAGAGGAGGTGCAGCGCAGCAAACCGTAGGCGCTGCGCCCGGATCGATCCCGCAGCGAAGGAACCCCGAGCCCCAGCGAGCGGGCCGCACGTAGGAGCAAGCCTTTTTGGTTACTTTTGAGGCGTTTGTCAAAAGTGACCCGCCGTAAGGGCGGAACCCTAAGCCGCCATCACCGCAGCAACGGATATGCCCCCAACAAAAGCCCCCCCACATATACCGAGATAGACACTCCAACAGGAAAAACGATATTTCCGAACACCCCCAAATCCCCGCTACCCTCAACCAACAACCACCTCCAAATCCTCGGGGACTCCATGCCAAGATCCACCCTAAAACCGCTCTTGATCTCCCTCGCCCTAACAGCCATAGCCCCGCTGGCAAACGCCGCCACCACCCTGGTCTACTGCTCCGAAGCCAGCCCCGCCGGCTTCGACCCCAGCCAATACACCAGCGGCACCGACTTCGACGCCTCTGCCGAAACCGTCTTCAACCGCCTCACCCAATTCAAACGCGGCGGCACCGACATCGAACCCGGCCTGGCAACAAAATGGGACATCTCCCCGGATGGCCTGCAATACACCTTCCACCTGCGCCAAAACGTGAAATTCCACACCACCGAATACTTCACCCCGACCCGCGACTTCAACGCCGACGACGTCCTCTTCACCTTCCAGCGCCTGCTCGACCCGGACAACGCTTTTCGCAAGGCCTACCCCGCCGAATCCCCCTACTTCACCGACATGGGCCTGAACACCACGATCAAATCGGTAGAAAAACTCGACGAGCAAACCGTGCGCTTCAACCTCAACAACGTCGACGCCGCGTTCGTGCAAAACCTCGCCATGAGCTTCGCCTCGGTGCAATCGGCCGAATACGCAGCGCAACTGTTGAAGGAAGGCAAAGCCGCCGACCTCAACCAGAAACCCGTTGGCACCGGCCCGTTCGTGTTCAAGCGCTACCAGAAGGACTCGCAGATCCGCTACGCCGCCAACACGGCCTACTGGAAACCCGAAGACGTCAAAATCGATAACCTGATCTTCTCGATTACCCCGGACGCCGCCGTGCGTCTGCAAAAACTCAAGGCCGGCGAATGCCAGGTCAGCGGCTACCCGCGCCCCGCCGACATCGAAGTAATGGAAAAAGACCCGAATCTGCGCGTGCTCAAGCAAGCCGGTTTCAACCTTGGTTTCCTCGCCTACAACACCACCCACGCGCCACTCGATCAGCTCAAGGTACGCCAGGCGCTGGACATGGCCATCGACAAACCGGCAATCATCAAAGCCGTCTACCAAAGTGCCGGCCAACTGGCGCAGAACGCCCTGCCGCCGGCGCAATGGTCGTATGACCCGAATATCAAGGACGCCCCTTACGATCCGGTCAAAGCGCGGGTGCTACTTAAAGAAGCAGGGGTTGCACCGGGTACAACCATCAACCTCTGGGCGATGACAGTGCAGCGCGCTTCGAACCCGAATGCGCGGATGTCGGCGCAGATGATCCAGCAGGATTGGGAGAAAATCGGCATCAAGGCCAACATCGTCAGCTATGAATGGGGCGAGTACATCAAGCGCGCCAAAAATGGCGAACACGACGCCATGATCTATGGTTGGACAGGCGACAACGGCGACCCGGACAACTGGCTTGGCGTGCTCTACAGCTGCGCGGCGGTCAAAGGCAGCAACTACGCCAAGTGGTGCGACCCGGCGTACGACAAGCTGGTGCAACAGGCCAAGGTCTCCACCGACAAGACGCAGCGGGTGAAACTCTATCAACAGGCCCAGCTGATTCTTAAACAGCAAGTGCCGATCACCCCGATCGCCAACTCCACGGTGTTCCAGCCGCTGCGCAAGGAAGTCACTGACTTCCGGATCAGCCCGTTTGGTCTGACGCCCTTTTACGGCGTCGGTATAAATAAGTAACACCGAGCCCCAAGGCGGCGCGCACAACGTGACCAGCGCACCGTTTTGGGGCTTCGTTTGCACCGTAAAAATCACCCGCAAACGGTCAAATGCGTCAAAAGTTATACAGATGCGACATTAAGGTACGTACGTGCCACCGTTTAACGCTCGCTCACACTCTGGATCTTGCAATGGGTATGGCCCCTGCATAAGTATCCGCAGGCACGACTCACGAGGTCGTACCTCACAACTAAAAAATGACAACAAATCATGAGGCCAACATGCTTAAACACGCGGTCATTCCGTTTCTAGTCGGCGCAGGCTTGTTAGCCTCCGCACCTTTCGCATCCGCTGCGACTAACCTGGTGTTCTGCTCTGAAGGCAGCCCGGCCGGTTTCGACCCGGGCCAGTACACCACCGGAACCGACTTCGACGCCTCAGCTGAAACCATGTTCAACCGTCTGACCCAGTTCGAGCGCGGCGGCACCGCCGTGATTCCTGGTCTGGCGACCAAGTGGGACATTTCCGACGATGGCCTGACGTATACCTTCCATCTGCGCGAAGGCGTCAAGTTTCACACCACCCCGTATTTCAAGCCGACTCGTGAGTTCAACGCCGACGACGTACTGTTCACCTTCAATCGCATGATTAACAAGGATGACCCGTTCCGTAAGGCGTACCCGACCGAATTCCCGTACTTCACCGACATGGGGATGGACACCAACATCACCAAGATCGATAAAGTCGACGACCACACCGTCAAGTTCACCCTGAAAGAAGTCGACGCCGCGTTCATCCAGAACATGGCCATGAGCTTCGCCTCGGTGCAGTCCGCCGAGTACGCGGCCCAGCTGCTCAAGGAAGGCAAGGCTGCCGACATCAACCAGAAGCCGATCGGCACTGGTCCTTTCGTGTTCAAGAGCTACCAGAAAGACTCGAACATCCGTTACACCGGCAACAAGGACTACTGGAAGCCTGAAGACGTCAAGATCGACAACCTGATCTTCGCCATCACCACCGACCCGTCGGTACGTATTCAGAAGCTGAAAAAGAACGAGTGCCAGGTCACCCTGTTCCCGCGTCCGGCCGACCTGAAGGCGCTGAAAGAAGACAAGACCCTGAAGATGCCTGACCAGGCTGGCTTCAACCTCGGCTACATCGCCTACAACGTGATGGACAAGGTCAAGGGCAGCAACGAGGCCAACCCACTGGCTGACCTGCGCGTCCGCCAGGCGCTGGACATGGCGGTGAACAAGCCACAAATCATCGACTCGGTTTATCAGGGCGCAGGCCAGTTGGCCGTCAACGCCATGCCGCCGACGCAGTGGTCTTACGACACCACCATCAAAGACGCCAAGTACGATCCTGAGAAAGCCAAACAGCTGCTCAAGGAAGCCGGCGTCAAGGAAGGTACCGAGATCGTGCTGTGGGCGATGCCGGTTCAGCGTCCATACAACCCGAACGCCAAACTGATGGCCGAAATGCTCCAGTCCGACTGGGCCAAGATCGGCTTGAAAGTGAAGATCACCAGCTACGAGTGGGGCGAGTACATCAAACGCTCCAAAGGTGGCGAGAACCAGGCCATGATCATTGGCTGGAGCGGTGACAATGGTGATCCGGACAACTGGCTGAACGTGCTGTTCGGCTGCGACTCGCTCAGCGGCAACAACTTCTCCAAGTGGTGCGACAAGAAGTTCGACGGCCTCGTCAAGGAAGCCAAGCGCACAACCGACCAAGGTAAGCGCACCGAACTGTACAAAGAGGCACAACACGTCCTCAAAGATGCAGTCCCGATGACACCTATCGCTCACTCGACGGTGTATCAACCCATGCGCGCCAACGTGCAGGATTTCAAGATCAGCCCATTCGGCTTGAACTCCTTCTACGGCGTCAGCGTCAGCAAATAAGGCACGGCAACGGCGACGTTTTTGACGTCGCCGTTGCCTTACCTGCCGGGAAGTCAGGAAATTTCCTTCAGCCAATGCCATTGCAGGTAACTGCAGCGGTATAGGCGTGTCGACTTTTCCTACGCAGTTTCAGGCAATTACGCATTTACTGCCGGTCCCGCGGAACTTACCGTCGGGTTCTGACCAGTTTCTGCGTGGGCCACCGGTTTGCCGTACGTATTGGATTGAGCTCAATGCGACCACAACGTCCAGGGATGAGACGCGGCGCATTGCACAACACTAAAAAATAAGAGGGAGCGTCATGCGCCATACCTTGGTTTTTTCCGCATTGCTGGGCGCCGGCCTGTTGGCTTCGTCCGCCAGTTTCGCCGCCAGTAAAAGCCTGGTGTTCTGCTCCGAAGGCAGCCCGGCGGGTTTTGATACCGCGCAGTACACGACAGCGACCGATAACGACGCCGCCGAACCGATCTATAACCGTCTGGTCGAGTTCGAAAAAGGCGAAACCAATGTAGTACCGGGTCTGGCCACCAAGTGGGACATTTCCGAGGATGGTCTCAAGTACACCTTTCACCTGCGTGAAGGTGTGAAATTTCATACAACGCCGTACTTCAAGCCGAGCCGCGATTTCAACGCCGACGACGTGTTGTTCACGTTTAACCGCATGCTTGATGCACAGCAGCCATTCCGAAAGGCTTATCCCACCGAGTTCCCGTATTTCAACGGGATGAGCCTGAACAAGAACATCGCCAAGGTCGAAAAGACCGGGCCGCTGACCGTGGAGTTCACGCTCAACAGCGTCGACGCCGCGTTCATCCAGAACCTCGCCATGAGCTTCGCCGCCATCCTGTCCGCCGAATACGCCGACAAATTGCTGGCCGATGGCAAGCCGAGCGATATCAATCAGAAGCCGATCGGCACCGGGCCGTTCGTGTTCAAGAGCTATCAGAAAGACTCGAACATCCGCTTCACCGGTAACAAGCATTACTGGGATCCGAGCCGGGTCAAACTCGACAACCTGATCTTCGCGATCAACACCGATGCCTCGGTCCGCGTGCAGAAACTCAAGGCCAATGAGTGCCAGATCACGCTGCACCCGCGTCCGGCCGACGTTGAAGCGCTGAAAAGCGATCCGAAGCTGCAACTGATCTCCAAGCCGGGTTTCAACCTCGGTTACATCGCCTACAACGTGCGCCACAAACCTTTCGACCAGCTCGAAGTGCGTCAGGCGCTGGACATGGCGGTGAATAAACAAGGGATTCTCAACGCCGTTTACCAAGGCGCCGGGCAACTGGCCGTCAACGCCATGCCGCCGACCCAGTGGTCCTATGACGACAGCATCAAAGATGCTGCCTATAACCCGGAAAAAGCCAAAGAGCTGCTCAAGGCTGCGGGGGTCAAGGAAGGCACCGAAATCACTCTGTGGGCGATGCCGGTGCAGCGTCCGTACAACCCGAACGCCAAGCTGATGGCCGAAATGCTCCAGGCAGACTGGGCCAAGATCGGTCTGAAGGTGAAAATCGTCAGCTATGAATGGGGCGAGTACATCAAGCGCACCAAGAATGGCGAGCACGACATCAGCCTGATCGGCTGGACCGGTGACAACGGTGACCCGGACAACTGGCTCGGCACGCTGTACAGCTGCGACGCCATCGGCGGCAACAACTACTCCATGTGGTGCGATCCGGCTTACGACAAGCTGATCAAAGAGGCCAAGGTCGTCACCGACCGCGACCAGCGCACCGTGCTCTATAAACAGGCCCAGCAATTGCTTAAACAGCAAGTGCCGATCACGCCTGTCGCCCACTCGACCGTCAACCAGCCACTGAGCACCAGGATCGAAGGGTTCAAGGTCAGCCCGTTCGGTCGCAACGTGTTCTCGGGTGTCAGTATCGATTAACCCAACCGATTAGCCGCAACGCTGAGGGGCGCTGTCTAGCCCCTCACGCAAGCGCTTTGCCGAAATTCGCCAGTCCGGCCTTTAGCAAACGTTTGCGATGTGTGAATGAGTTCTAAACCAATAACCGGCATACCAAAAAAAGCCGGCATAAAAAGAAAGTAAAGGAGCTTCACCCATGAAACTGAGCAGCACCGCGATACTGGCCCTGGCCATCAGCAGCATCACCGCCGGAGCCCACGCTGAAAGCGTCAGCCAGGAATTCGTCCCGACTCAACTGGCCAGCACCAGCGCCCAGTCCGAAGCCAAAGGCTTCATCGACGGTCAAAGCCTGTCGGGTTCGACCCGTAACTGGTACGCCAACGAAGACAAACAGCGCGGCGGTACCTTCAAGTACGAGCGCCATGGCGAAACCCTGACCGGTTCGCGCCGGATCAACTGGGTTCAGGGCACCATCCTCAACTACACCTCGGGCTTCACCGAGGGCACCGTGGGGATCAGCACCGAAGTTGCGGCTTACAACGCCATCGCACTGGATCGCAGCCGCGAAGACATCAAGGGCGGTTCCAACCGTACCCTCGCCCACTCCAACGGTGACGCCGTCGACCAGTGGAGCAAACTCGGCCTGGCCAACGTCAAGGCACGTATCTCCAACACCACCCTGACCGCCGGCCGCATGAACTTCAGCAGCCCGATCGTCGACGTCATCGGCAACCGTCCGCTGCCTTCGAGCTTTGAAGGTGTGGCGATCCACAGTGAAGAATTCGACAACCTGTCGTTCGACCTCGCCACCTTCGACCGCGTGTCGCCACGTACCGAACAGAGCCTGTCGAAATTCCGCACCGAATACAGCAACACCGGTGTCGAAACCGATCACGTCAACACTGCCGGCGTGAACTATCAGCCGCTCAAGAGCCTGAAAACCAGCCTCTACGCGACCCAGGCTGAAGACTTCTGGAACCAGTACTACTTCGGCGCGACTCACGAACTGGGCGACAGCTCGGTGCTGAGCCTGACCACCGGCCTGAACTACTACAAGACCGTCGACGAAGGCAAAAAGTTGATGGGTAACATCGACAACGACACCTACTCGCTGTCGTTCGGTCTGACTCACCAGGCACACACCCTGACCTTCTCGTATCAGGAAGTGAACGGTAACGAGTACTTCGACTACCTGCACGAAACCAACGGCATCTACCTGGCCAACTCCCTGCTGTCCGACTTCAACGGACCGAACGAGAAATCCTTCCAGATCGCCTACGGCATCAACATGGCCGAATACGGTATCCCGGGCCTGAAGTTCAACGCCTACACCGCTCGCGGCTGGGGCATCGACGGTACTCACTACGTCGGCACCGCATACGACGTACGCAACATGGACGGCGAACATCACTACGAATACGGCATCGGTACTTCGTACGCCGTACAGAGCGGTCCACTCAAGGCCACCACTGTTCGCGCGACCTACACCACTCACCGTGCCAGCGAAAACCAGGCTGACGGCAGCATCAACGAGTTCCGTCTCGTGACCACGATTCCATTCAACATTCTGTAAAAACGCCAACCGTCGGCTGACTCATGAGGAGTCGGCCGTACGGTTTTTTGTCTTCAACCGATTGCAGAGGGTTATCGATGAAAATGCTTCCCCTACGTGCGGCCATCGCGGCTGCGTTGCTGAGTGTCGCTGTTGGCGTCTCGGCCAAACCCTTGGTGGTCTGCACCGAAGCCAGTCCGGAAGGCTTCGATATGGTCCAGTACACGACTGCAGTCACTGCCGATGCGGTGGCCGAAACCATCTTCAACCGCCTTGCGGACTTCAAGCCCGGTACTACTGAAGTGATCCCGGCACTCGCCGAGTCGTGGGACATCAGTGAAGACGGCCTGAACTACACGTTCCACCTGCGCAAAGGCGTCAAGTTTCACACCACCGAATATTTCAAGCCGACCCGCGACATGAACGCCGACGACGTGGTCTGGAGCTTCCAGCGTCAGCTGGACCCGAATCACCCGTGGCACAAACTGTCGAGCGTGGGCTTCCCGTACTTTGAAAGCATGGGCTTCAAGGAACTGCTCAAAAGCGTAGAAAAAGTCGACGACAACACGGTCAAGTTCACCCTGACCCGCCGCGAAGCGCCGTTCCTGGCCGACATCGCGATGGCGTTCTCCTCGATCTACCCGGCCGAATACGCCGACCAGTTGCTCAAGGCCAACAAGACCGGCGACCTCAACAACAAGCCTGTCGGCACCGGCCCGTTCATCTTCCAGCGTTATGCCAAAGACGCCCAGGTACGCTTCAAGGCCAACCCGGACTATTTCCGTGGCAAGCCGCCGGCTGACGCGTTGATCCTGGCCATCGCCACCGACAACAACGTGCGCCTGCAAAAGCTCAAGGCCAACGAGTGCCAGGTCGCGCTGTATCCGAAACCGGATGACATCCCGAGCATCAAGAAAGACAGCAACCTGAAAGTCGACGAACTGGACGCGATGACCGTGTCCTACATCGCCATGAACACCCAGCACAAATACATGAGTGACGTGCGCGTACGTAAGGCGATCGATATCGCCTTCGACAAGGAAGCCTACGTCAACGCCCTGTTCGGCAAAGGCAACGCTTCGGTCGCGGTCAACCCGTACCCGCCGACGCTGCTGGGCTACAACCACGACCTGAAGAACCCGCCACGTGACCTCGACAAGGCGCGCGCCCTGCTCAAGGAAGCCGGGGTTCCAGACGGCACCGTGTTTACCCTGTTCACCCGTAACGGCGGCGGTCCGACCAACCCGAACCCGATGCTCGGTGCGCAAATGATGCAGGCTGACCTGGCGAAAGTCGGGATCAAGATCGACATCCGCGTGATGGAATGGGGCGAGATGCTCAAACGCGCCAAGAACGGCGAGCACGACATGGTGTCTGCCGGATGGGCGGGCGACAACGGCGACCCGGATAACTTCCTGACGCCTATGCTCAGTTGTGAAGCGGCCAAGAACGGCGAAAACTACGCACGCTGGTGCAACGAGAAATTCCAGACGCTGCTGGATGAAGCACGGGCTAAAGTAGATCCGGCCGAACGCGCCGCGCTCTACGAACAGGCTCAGGTACTGTTTAATCAGGATCAGCCATGGATCAGCATGGCTCACACCAGGATGTTCACTGCAATGCGCAACAACGTAGAGGGCTATCACATCAGCCCTCTCACCACTAATAACTTCGCCACCACCCAGGTGAAGTAGATAAGAAACTCCCGGCGTCCCTGACTCCAGAGACGCCGGGCACGCCTAACCGGCTGATGAGGTACCACACAAGATGTTTAGTTTTATTGCCCGCCGACTGGGGTTGTTGATCCCCACGTTTTTCGGCATCACCTTGCTGACCTTCGCGTTGATTCGCATGATCCCTGGCGACCCCGTGGAAGTGATGATGGGCGAACGTCGGGTCGACCCCGAAATGCACGCTCAGGCAATGGAACGCCTAGGTCTGAACAAGCCGCTGTATGCCCAGTATCTGGACTACATCGGCAAACTGGCCCACGGCGATCTCGGCGAATCCCTGCGTACGCGTGAGAGCGTATGGACCGAGTTCACCTCCCTATTCCCGGCGACCCTGGAACTGTCCATGGCCGCCCTGCTGTTCGCCGGCATTCTCGGGCTTCTGGCCGGGGTGATTGCGGCACTCAAGCGAGGATCCCTGTTCGACCACGGGGTGATGGGCATCTCCCTCGCGGGGTATTCGATGCCGATCTTCTGGTGGGGCCTGATCCTGATCATGTTCTTCTCGGTGAGCCTGGGCTGGACCCCGGTTTCCGGACGGATCGACCTGCTCTACGACATTGAGCCGCGCACCGGTTTCATGTTGATCGATACGTTGCTGGCCGATGACGTCGGTGCGTTCTTCGACGCCCTGCATCACCTGATCCTGCCGGCCATCGTGCTCGGCACCATCCCGCTGGCGGTAATCGCGCGGATGACCCGATCGTCGATGCTCGAAGTATTGCGCGAAGACTACATCCGTACCGCCAGGGCCAAAGGCCTGTCGCCGTCGCGCGTGGTGTTCGTTCACGGTCTGCGTAACGCACTGATTCCGGTGCTCACCGTGGTCGGTCTGCAAGTCGGCACTTTGCTCGCCGGTGCGGTTCTGACCGAAACCATTTTCTCCTGGCCCGGCATCGGTAAATGGCTGATCGAAGCCATCGGCGCCCGGGACTATCCGGTTGTGCAAAACGGCATCCTGTTAATCGCCTGCCTGGTGATTCTGGTCAACTTCGTAGTGGACATCCTCTACGGCTTTGCCAACCCACGCATCCGTCATCAGCGCTGAGGTCCAATTCAATGAGCACTCCAACTTCCTCAGTAGCGACTTCCGCCTCCAACGCGGATCAAAGCCTGCTGTATCCGTCGCCGTACAAAGAGTTCTGGCAAGCCTTCTCGAAGAACAAGGGCGCGGTTGCCGGCCTGCTGTTCATGTTGCTGGTGATTTTCTGCGCGCTGTTCGCGCCATGGGTCGCCCCGCACAACCCGAGCGAGCAATACCGCGACTTCCTGCTGACGCCACCGGCGTGGCTTGAAGGCGGGCAGATGCAGTTCCTGCTCGGTACCGATGAATTGGGTCGTGACTTGCTGTCGCGCCTGATCCAGGGTTCGCGCCTGTCGCTGCTGATCGGCTTGTCGTCGGTAGTGATGTCGCTGATTCCGGGGATCCTTCTGGGTCTGTTCGCCGGCTTCTTCCCGAAGATGATCGGCCCGACCATCATGCGGCTGATGGACATCATGCTGGCCCTGCCGTCGCTGCTGCTGGCGGTGGCGATTGTCGCCATCCTCGGCCCTGGACTGATCAACACCGTGATCGCCATTGCCGTGGTGTCCTTGCCGTCCTACGTGCGTCTGACCCGTGCCGCCGTGATGGGGGAACTGAACCGCGACTACGTAACCGCCGCGCGCCTGGCCGGTGCCGGTCTGCCGCGCCTGATGTTCATCACCGTGCTGCCCAACTGCATGGCGCCGCTGATCGTGCAGGCAACCCTGAGTTTCTCCTCGGCGATTCTCGATGCTGCCGCACTGGGCTTCCTCGGCCTTGGCGTACAACCGCCAACCCCTGAGTGGGGCACCATGCTGGCCTCGGCCCGCGACTACATCGAACGTGCCTGGTGGGTAGTCAGTCTGCCTGGTTTGACCATTTTGCTCAGCGTGCTGGCAATCAACTTGATGGGCGACGGTCTGCGCGATGCGCTGGACCCGAAACTCAAGAACGCCGCCTGAGGAGATTCCCATGTCACTGCTAGAAATCAAGAATCTCAACGTTCGCTTCGGCGACAAGACCGCGACCCCGGTGGTCGACGGCCTCGATCTGAAAGTCGACAAAGGCGAAGTGCTGGCCATCGTTGGCGAATCGGGCTCGGGCAAATCCGTGACCATGATGGCCCTGATGGGCCTGATCGAGCATCCGGGCATCGTCACCGCCGACTCACTCAACTTTGACGGCAAAGACATGCTCAAGCTGAGCAACCGTCAGCGTCGGCAAATCGTCGGCAAAGATCTGTCGATGGTCTTCCAGGATCCGATGACCGCGCTGAACCCGAGCTACACCGTCGGTTTCCAGATCGAAGAAGTGCTGCGCCTGCACCTGAAAATGTCCGGCAAGCAAGCGCGCAAACGTGCGATCGAGCTGCTGGAAAAAGTCGAAATTCCCGGCGCCGCCAGCCGTATGGACGCCTACCCGCATCAACTCTCCGGCGGTATGAGCCAGCGCGTTGCGATCGCCATGGCGATTGCCGGCGAGCCGAAACTGCTGATCGCCGACGAACCGACCACGGCGCTCGACGTGACGATTCAGGCACAGATCATGGATCTGCTGCTGGCGTTGCAGAAAGAACAGAACATGGGCCTGGTGCTGATCACTCACGACCTCGCAGTCGTGGCGGAAACCGCCCAGCGCGTCTGCGTGATGTACGCGGGCCAGGCCGTTGAAGTCGGTCAGGTGCCGCAACTGTTCGACATCCCGGCGCATCCGTACAGCGAAGCGCTGCTCAAGGCGATTCCCGAGCACAGCCTCGGCGCCTCACGCCTGTCGACGTTGCCGGGCATCGTCCCGGGCCGTTACGACCGTCCGCAGGGTTGCCTGCTGTCGCCGCGCTGCCCGTACGTGCAGGACAGCTGCCGCGCCCAGCGTCCAGGCCTTGATCCGAAAGCCCACAGCCTCGCCCGCTGCTTCTACCCGATGAACCAGGAGGTGGCGTAATGGCCGTCGTACTTACCGCCCGCGACCTCACCCGTCACTACGAAGTCTCCCGTGGCCTGTTCAAGGGCCATGCGACCGTGCGCGCCCTCAACGGTGTGTCGTTCGAACTGGAAGCCGGCAAGACCCTCGCGGTTGTTGGCGAATCGGGTTGCGGCAAATCCACTCTGGCCCGTGCGTTGACGCTGATTGAAGAGCCTTCTTCCGGTTCGCTGAAAATCGCTGGCCAGGAAGTGACTGGCGCTGACAAGTCCCAGCGCAAGCAATTGCGCAAAGACGTGCAGATGGTTTTTCAAAGCCCGTACGCCTCATTGAACCCACGGCAGAAAGTCGGTGACCAGCTCGGCGAACCTTTGCTGATCAACACCAACCTTTCCGCTGCCGAACGTCGCGAGAAAGTCCAGGCGATGATGAAGCAGGTCGGCTTGCGCCCTGAACACTACCAGCGTTATCCGCACATGTTCTCCGGCGGTCAGCGCCAGCGTATCGCCCTGGCCCGGGCGATGATGTTGCAACCGAAGGTGCTGGTGGCGGACGAACCGACCTCGGCGCTCGACGTGTCGATTCAGGCGCAGGTGTTGAACCTGTTCATGGATCTGCAGCAGGAGTTCAACACCGCTTACGTGTTCATTTCGCACAACCTTGCGGTGGTGCAACACGTGGCCGATGACGTGATGGTGATGTACCTCGGTCGCCCGGTGGAAATGGGGCCGAAGAACGATATCTACGAGCGTCCGCTGCACCCGTACACCCAGGCGCTGTTGTCGGCGACCCCGACCATTCACCCGGACCCGAACAAGCCGAAAATCAAGATTGTCGGCGAACTGCCTAACCCGCTGAACCCGCCATCGGGCTGTGCTTTCCACAAGCGCTGCCCGTATGCGACCGAGCGTTGCAGCACGGAAGAGCCGGCCTTGCGCCTGCTTGACCGTCGCCAGGTGGCTTGCCACTACGCCGAGCAGTTCCTCGACGGCGCCGCGTAAGCTACAAAACCTGTAGCAGCTGTCGAGTAGCTATAAAACCTGTAGGAGCTGTCGAGTGCAACGAGGCTGCGATCTTTTGATTTTCAGAATCAAGAGCAAAAGATCGCAGCGTGCCACAGCTCCTACAGGGATCGTGTTTATCCGCAAATGACGTGTTAACCCAACCCCTTCCACTTCGATTGCGCATCAGTCGAGGCAGAAGGGGTTTTCTTTTGCCTGCAAATTACGAAACTGCTGCAGACCGCCGCGGTATTTCATGACAATTGGTTGATGCCTTGAAAAGCCCGGTCACCACTCAAAATCTTCAATACGTCGTTATTGTCTGAAGCTGTAAAATTGAAACTGAAAAGGATAGTTTTTTCTTTCAGGTCAAAAGTCGTGAGTTTGACGCTCCCACTCTTTACCTTAAATTGTCCGTGCTGGTTTTTGTAATAGGCGCTGTTTTGATTTGACCCATCAACTTTATAATCGACGCCCTGCTCAATTGCATGCTCCTCTGCGATATGTATTTTCAACTCCAGACCTTCATCCCCCCAACTTTGAAGAACAAGAGATCTCGGACTATGCATATCACAACGCACTATTTCAAAAACAAACCTTTTGTCCCCGCTCACTTCGACTTTGACCTTACCCGTCGTAACATTCTGTTGAGCAGTCATGGCTAGTTCCTCTCGGTTTAATTTAAAAGCCATAAAATTAAACCATCGCCAAGACGAGCCGGCCACTGTCACTTCTGACAGGTACCACCGATCAAATTGAACTGAATATATTAATTAGCCTTATAAAAAAGCATATGAACCAGAAACAAGCCTTACGATAAAATCAGCAGATATCAAGGTACCGGTAAAACCTGGCCTCTGCGTTTGATTCCACATCCACAAATAACAACCCCTTCCACTGTTAGTGAATCAATCGCAGCAGAAGGGGTTTCTTTTGCCTGCGATTTACGTCTGGCTATCGCCGTCGTCATCGTCAGTGTCCGGCTCGTCCGTGGTCGAATCATCATCGTCCTTGCTGCCGCCCTGAACCTGATCGCCCGGTTCGGACTCGGACTTGGCCAGCACGATCACGCCGCCGTGACCATGTGGCGCATTAAAACCCTGCGCTGGACCGGCAGTACTCGCCCAGGCTGCAGACGTACCGAGTGACAGCATCACCAAAACCTTCAGCAACAGCACAATGCGTTGAAAAATGTTCATAGCCATTTCCATCCTTTCGTGATTGAAGCCTGGAGTGCCGATCCGGCGCTGAATGAAATCTAGTTCCGATCAGCCGGGTTCACCAGATAGGACGCTAATGAGCGCGGGTAAATGCCCCGGTCTGGCAGATCACTTGTGAATAACCGCTATAACCGAATCAGCTAAGTGAAGGCCTTCCTTTGCGGGTATCGAGCGCCTTGGCTTGGATAGATGAACGGGTCGCCAGGTAGATCAGCGGCAACGTCATCAGCGCCAGCGTCGCACTGGCAAACCACACGCTGTGCCCGCCGAAGCGCCCATACAGCTGACCACTCAGCACCGGCGACAAGAGTGCGCTCGCGCTCCAGCTCATGAAGAACAGGCCAAAATATTGGCCGCTTTTACCGCCCTGCGCATGCTGCATGACCAGCACATTCATCGGCGGCATGAAAAAAGCTTCACCCAGTGTCCAGATCACCGTCGACAGACAGACGTAAAGCAAACCTGAGCCAAACGGCAGCATTGCCAAGCCGATCGCCAGCAGCACACAACCGGCCAGCAGTTGCCGCCGTGCGCCCCAACGCTCGCCCCAGTGCGTCAGTGGAATTTGCAGCGCCACCACCAGCATCGCATTGAGCCCGAACTGCCAACCGATGGCTTCGGTGCTCAGGTGATAGTAGTCGCGCAGGTAGTTGCCCAGCGTGCTGTAGACGGTGTCGAAAGCCATCCCGAGCAACACCGCCGCCGCCAGTAGCCAGAGAAACGCAGTGTCACGTAACGGCGCTCCAGTGCCAGTGCCCGCCTCGGCTACCTCGTCAGATTTCAGCACCGGCCGGCGCCAGGTGGTGCGCACAAACCAGAGCAACGCCAGCAGCGTCATCGCCGCACTGGCAAAAAACACCCAGCGAAAATCCGTCTGCGCCAACACCCCGCCGGCAATACCGGCGGCAGCCATGCCGAGGTTGCGCGCCACCCGGCTCAGAGCCTGGGCGCGGGGGCGCTGCGCAGGCTCGCAATACTCCATGATCAAGCGCTGGTGCAACGTACGAATCGCGCCATCGACGGTGCCGCTGAGCAACAGCAACCCGGCCAAGAGCGGCACCTGCGTCACCAGCCCGAGGAGGATCAGCACCCACATCGAAACGAAAAACAACGCCGCCGTCAGCCGCGCGGTGCGCACATGATCACTGAGCCAGCCACCGAGCATCGAGCCGATCAGCAAACCGCCGCCATACGTCGCCAGCAACCAGCCAACCGTCTCGATCGCCAGCCCCAGCTCCTGACGCAGATACAACGCCATGAACAGCTTGACCATGCTGCTCAGGCGATTGATGAACAGCAACGCGGCGAGCACCCAGGCCATCAGGCTGAAATAGCCGTCGAGACGTAGCAGGTGAATCAATCGACCCGTCATTCCGTTGACCTCTGAAAGCGGCTGGCGTGGAACCGGAACACTAACGGTCAACACTGCCGTTGTCGCGCATCAAAATGCCTGACACCAGAAAAACAGAGCCGCCCTACCCCCCCGTGTAGGAGCTCCCGCAGGCTGCGATCTGTTGATCTTGTTTTTAAAAACCAACGTCAAAAGATCGCAGCCTTCGGCAGCTCCTACAGGGAGTATTTTTGCAGCGGGTTATTGGCAGGCAATAAAAAACCCTCGAGGCTTTCGCTTCGAGGGTTTTGGGTACAGCGGTTCAGCGCTTAGTGATGCTCACGCGTCGCACGGAATTTCACGTCCGGCCAGCGCTCTTCCATCAACGCCAGATTGACCCGCGTCGGGGCGAGGTAGGTCAGGTGACCGCCGCCGTCGACCGCAAGGTTTTCTACTGCCTTGTTGGAGAATTCTTCGAGCTTCTTCTTGTCGCCGCATTCGATCCAGCGCGCGGAGTACACGGTGATCGGCTCGTAGGAGCACTCGACCTTGTATTCCTCTTTCAAACGGCTGGCGACCACGTCGAACTGCAGCACACCGACGGCGCCGAGGATGATGTCGTTGCTGCGCTCCGGGAAGAACACCTGCGTTGCGCCTTCTTCGGCCAGCTGTTGCAGGCCCTGACGCAGTTGCTTGGATTTCAGCGGGTCACGCAGGCGAACGCGGCGGAACAGTTCCGGGGCGAAGTGCGGAATACCGGTGAAACCGAGGGTTTCGCCTTCGCTGAAGGTGTCGCCGATCTGGATGGTGCCGTGGTTGTGCAGACCGATGATGTCGCCGGCAAAGGCTTCTTCCAGTTGCTCACGCTCGGAGGAGAAGAACGTCAGGGCGTCGCCGATGCGCACGTCCTTGCCGGTGCGCACGTGGCGCATCTTCATGCCTTTTTCGTACTTGCCGGAGCAAATGCGCATGAAGGCGATACGGTCGCGGTGCTTCGGGTCCATGTTCGCCTGAATCTTGAAGATGAAGCCGGAGAACTTCTCTTCGATCGGCTCAACGGTACGTTCGTTGGCCACACGGGCCAGCGGACGCGGCGCCCAATCAACGACGGCGTCGAGTACGTGGTCAACACCGAAGTTGCCCAGTGCGGTACCGAAGAACACCGGAGTCAGCTGACCGTCGAGGAATTCCTGCTGGTTGAATTCGTGGCAGGCGCCTTGAACCAGTTCCAGCTGCTCGATGAAACGCTCGTACTCGTCGCCCAGGTGCGCGCGGGCTTCGTCCGAATCGAGCTTCTCGATGATCTTGGTTTCGGTGCGTTCGTGACCGTGACCGGCGGTGTAGACAATGATGTAGTCGTCAGCCAGGTGGTACACGCCCTTGAAGTCGCGGTAGCAACCGATCGGCCAGGTGATCGGCGCAGCCTTGATCTTCAGGACCGCTTCGATTTCGTCGAGCAGTTCGATCGGGTCGCGGATGTCACGGTCGAGTTTGTTGATGAAACTGACAATCGGCGTGTCACGCAGACGGCAGACGTCCATCAGCGCAATGGTCCGTGGCTCGACACCTTTACCGCCGTCGAGAACCATCAATGCCGAGTCGACCGCCGTCAGGGTGCGGTAGGTATCTTCGGAGAAGTCTTCGTGGCCCGGGGTGTCGAGCAGGTTGATCATGTGTTCGCGATACGGGAACTGCATGACCGACGTGGTAATGGAAATACCCCGCTGCTTCTCCATCTCCATCCAGTCGGATGTCGCATGGCGATCAGATTTACGGGATTTCACCGTACCGGCCACTGCAATCGCCTTGCCCATCAACAGGAGCTTTTCGGTGATCGTGGTTTTACCGGCATCGGGGTGGGAAATAATGGCGAAAGTGCGGCGTTTCGCGACTTCGGCGGCCTGGTTGGTCATGGGAAATCGCCTGGCGGTGATTCAAAAAAGGGCCGCGATTATAGCCCAACTCGATGCAATAACCGAACCGTTGAGCACATTAAGGGTGGCCAAATGCTGCCGCAGATGGGAACCTTTTAAAGCACGGAGACGTCCATCCCCTGTTACGAATTTTCGTCAGGGGCTGAAAAATCAGCAAGTTAGCCTGACGAGGCTGCGCTCATGGCTCGCTTTCAGACCGCTTTGCCGGTCCTGAAAAACGGCTACTTTTCGCGAACGACGCTCCCGGCAGCCAAGGCTTGGCATGCCACACGGGACTGCGCTCGCCGACTACAAAAAAAGGAGTCCGCCTGTGGCTATCCGCTATGGCAAAGGGCTGATGGGAGGTGCGGTGGTGATCGCGCTCCTGGCCCTGCTGGTCCACTGGATCGGCATCAACACGATCGAACACTACCGCGACGATTTGTTGTTTTACCTGCAAGCTCATCTGATTCTCGTCCTCGCTTCAATGCTGGCCGCCCTTGTCGTGGGCATCCCCGCCGGCATCTTCCTCAGTCGCCCGACCATGGTCGGCCGCGCTGAACGCTTCATGCAGATCTTCAATATCGGTAACACCGTGCCTCCGCTGGCCGTGCTCGCGATTGCCCTGGGCGTCCTCGGCATCGGCAGTGGCCCGGCGATCTTCGCTTTGTTCCTCGCCTCCCTGTTGCCGATCGTGCGCAACACCTACGAAGGCCTGAAAAATGTCCAAGGCTCGCTGAAAGAAGCGGCCGTCGGCATCGGCATGACGCCGCGCCAAGTGCTGTGGAAAGTCGAATTGCCCAACGCCGTGCCGATCATTGTCGGTGGTGTGCGCGTGGCCTTGGCGATCAACGTCGGCACCGCGCCGCTGGCCTTCCTGATCGGTGCCAACAGCCTCGGCAGCCTGATCTTCCCTGGCATCGCCCTGAACAATCAGCCGCAACTGCTGCTCGGCGCCGCGTGCACCGCGCTGCTGGCCTTGCTGCTCGATGGCGTCGTCACCCTCGCCAGCCGACTCTGGCTGGAACGCGGTTTGCGCACGTCTTAAGGCTTTTGCGAAGGAATACCTATGAAACGATTTAGTTTGATTCTGGGCTGCATTCTGCTGTTCGCAGGCGTCGCCCAAGCCGCTGAAAAACCGGTTATCCGCCTCGGCGCCCGGGTGTTTACCGAGCAGACCCTGCTCGCCGAAATCACCGCACAGTACCTGCGCAGCAAAGGCTACGACGCGCAGATCACCGGTGGTCTGGGCAGCAACCTCGCCCGCAGCGCCCATGAAAGCGGGCAACTGGACATGCTTTGGGAATACACCGGCGTGTCGCTGGTGGCTTACAACCATGTCACCGAGAAACTCGACAGCGCCCAGTCCTACGCCCGAGTGAAAGAACTCGACGCGAAGAAAGGCCTGATCTGGCTGACACCGTCGAAATTCAGCAACACCTACGCCCTCGCGCTGCCAAAAAAGGTCGCCGAGGAATATCCGCAGATCAACAACATCAGCCAGTTGAACGAAGTGCTGCGCGCCGAGGCCAAGACCAATCATCTGGTGGCGCTGGACACCGAGTTCGCCAACCGCTCCGACGGCCTGATCGGCATGGTCGATCTCTACGGCATGAACCTGACCCGCAACAACATCCGCCAGATGGACGCGGGGCTGGTCTACACCGCGCTGCGTAACGGCCAGGTGTTTGCCGGTCTGGTCTACACCACCGACGGTCGCCTCAACGCCTTCGGCCTGAAGTTGCTGGAAGACGACAAGCATTACTTCCCCGACTACACAGCCGCCCCCGTGGTACGTCAGGCCTATCTCGACGCACACCCGCAACTGGCCGAACAACTCAAACCGCTGGCCGAACTGTTCGACGACGAAACCATGCGCCAGCTCAACGCGCGGGTCGATGTCGATCACGAAAGCCCATCGAAAGTTGCCGCCGATTTCCTGCGCCAACATCCGTTGAATTAAGAGAGGAGAAGTCATGGAATTCCTGAACGCCTTTTCCCATCTCGACTGGCAGCAGGTGATGCACCTGACCTGGCAGCACATCACCCTCGTCGGCATCGCCGTGACCCTGGCGATTGTCGTTGGCGTGCCGTTGGGCATTTTGATGACGCGGTTTCCGACCCTCGCCGGTCCCTTGCAAGCCAGCGCCACGGTGCTGCTGACCGTGCCGTCGATTGCCCTGTTCGGCCTGCTGCTGCCGTTCTACTCCAAGTTCGGCCAGGGCCTCGGCCCGATGCCGGCGATCACCGCCGTGTTCCTCTATTCGCTGCTGCCGATCATGCGCAACACCTACCTCGCCCTCACCGGCGTTGAACCGGGCATCCGTGAAGCCGCACGCGGCATCGGCATGACCTTCGGCCAACGCCTGCGCATGGTCGAGTTGCCGATTGCGGTGCCGGTGATCCTCGCTGGCGTGCGTACCGCCGTGGTGATGAACATCGGCGTGATGACCATCGCCGCAACCATCGGCGCCGGCGGCCTCGGTGTATTGATCCTCGCTTCCATCAGCCGCAGTGACATGTCGATGCTCATCGTCGGCGCGCTGCTGGTCAGTCTTCTGGCCATTTTCGCTGACCTGTTTCTCCAATGGCTGCAACGCTCGTTGACTCCAAAAGGACTGCTCAAATGATCGAACTTCAAAACCTCAGCAAAACTTTCCAAAGCAACGGCAAAGACGTCAAAGCCGTGGACTCGGTGAGCCTGACCGTCAATGAAGGCGAAATCTGTGTGTTCCTCGGGCCATCGGGCTGCGGCAAAAGCACCACGTTGAAAATGATCAACCGCCTGATCAAACCGACCTCGGGCAAGATCCTCATCAACGGCGAAGACACCACCGATCTCGACGAAGTGACCCTGCGTCGCAACATCGGTTACGTGATCCAGCAGATCGGTCTGTTCCCGAACATGACCATCGAAGAAAACATCGTTGTCGTGCCGAAACTGCTCGGCTGGGACAAACAGAAATGCCACGACCGCGCCCGCGAATTGATGAGCATGATCAAGCTTGAGCCCAAGCAGTATCTGCATCGTTATCCGCGCGAACTGTCCGGTGGCCAGCAACAGCGCATCGGCGTGATCCGTGCACTGGCGGCGGACGCGCCGCTGCTGTTGATGGACGAACCGTTCGGTGCGGTCGACCCGATCAACCGCGAGATGATCCAGAACGAATTCTTCGAGATGCAACGCGCGCTGAACAAGACCGTGATCATGGTCAGCCACGACATCGACGAAGCGATCAAACTCGGCGACAAGATCGCGATCTTCCGCGCCGGCAAACTGTTGCAGATCGATCACCCGGACACGTTGCTTGCGCACCCGGCCGACGACTTTGTCAGCAACTTCGTCGGTCAGGACAGCACGCTCAAGCGTCTGCTGTTGGTGAAGGCAGAAGATGCGGCGGACAACGCGCCATCGGTGAGCCCGGAAACGCCGGTGGCCGATGCGCTGGAATTGATGGATGAGCATGACCGTCGCTATGTCGTCGTCACCTGTGCCGATAACAAGGCGCTGGGGTATGTGCGTCGCCGTGATCTGCACCGTCAGACCGGCACTTGCGCGCAATTCCTGCGTGAGTTCAACGCCACGGCGGCATACGACGAGCATTTGCGCATCCTGCTGTCGCGGATGTACGAGTTCAATCGGTCGTGGTTGCCGGTGATGGATGCCGAACGGGTGTTCCTCGGTGAGGTGACGCAGGAGTCGATTGCGGCTTATCTGAGCTCGGGCCGTTCGCGCGGGATGAAGACCAGTATCGTTTCTCCGGCTGAAGCCGTAGTCGCCTGATTACCCGCTAAAAACACAAAACCCTGTAGGAGTGAGCCTGCTCGCGATAGCGCAATATCAGTCAATGAAGATGTCGGCTGAAAAAAAGTCATCGCGAGCAGGCTCACTCCTACAGGATCGAGGGCGATACCCAGTCATTCACAAGGCGGAAAAGAATCTCAACACCTGAGAACAGGAGAGCATGCCTTGGACGGCCGTCCAGACCATCAAAATCCCCCTCACACCCTCCCCTCGCCGCCAACGTCGCCGATGTTGCCGCCATCACACTTACCCACGACTTAGCCGACATAATCCGCGAACGTGCAGGTATTTTTAACACTGGAAAATTCTCGGGGAACATCTGCCCGTCATCTCGGTCGGCTACAAAGAGTGCTGAACGCGACGCACGTCAGAAGCGTGCAAAAACGCGACATTTTTAGTTGATCTCAGGCCCCTCACGCCCTAAAGTTCGCGCCGAACGTCCATGCTGGAAACGATCCATCCGGCTCAAGTACTGACGACGAGACAGCAAGGCCAAGGGCTACGCCCCATGGCCTTTTTGCTTTCGGCGACATGCCTTGGGAAGTAGGCGAACCAAAGTGGGGATACGGAGGGCGTTCATTTGCACCCATTGTTTTTACGAGTTTGCCCATAGGAGCTCCCAACATGTCGATCAATGTCGAAGACTATTTCGCGCGCGCCACTTTTGACAAAATGAAGGCGTTCGCCGACAAACAGGAAACCCCGTTCGTGGTGATTGACACCGCGATGATCAGCCAGGCTTACGATGACCTGCGCGCCGGTTTCGAATTCGCCAAGGTCTACTACGCGGTCAAGGCCAACCCGGCCGTCGAGATCATCGACCTGCTCAAAGACAAAGGCTCGAGCTTCGACATCGCCTCGATCTACGAGCTGGACAAGGTGATGGATCGCGGCGTTAGCGCCGACCGTATCAGCTACGGCAACACCATCAAGAAATCCAAGGACATCCGCTACTTCTATGAGAAGGGCGTGCGTCTGTTCTCCACCGACTCCGAAGCCGACCTGCGCAACATCGCCAAGGCTGCACCGGGTTCAAAAGTCTATGTGCGCATCCTCACCGAAGGCTCGACCACGGCTGACTGGCCACTGTCGCGCAAATTCGGCTGCCAGACCGACATGGCCATGGACTTGCTGATTCTTGCTCGCGACCTGGGCCTGGTGCCTTACGGCATCTCCTTCCACGTCGGTTCGCAACAGCGCGACATCAGCGTCTGGGACGCAGCGATCGCCAAGGTCAAAGTGATCTTCGAACGACTGAAAGAAGAAGACGGCATTCATCTGAAGCTGATCAACATGGGCGGTGGCTTCCCGGCCAACTACATCACCCGCACCAACAGCCTGGAAACCTACGCCGAAGAAATCATCCGTTTCCTCAAAGAAGACTTCGGTGATGACCTGCCGGAAATCATTCTCGAGCCGGGCCGTTCGTTGATCGCCAATGCCGGTATTCTGGTCAGCGAAGTGGTACTGGTTGCACGCAAGTCGCGCACTGCCGTCGAGCGCTGGGTTTATACCGATGTGGGCAAGTTCTCCGGCCTGATCGAAACCATGGACGAAGCGATCAAGTTTCCGATCTGGACGGAGAAGAAAGGCGAGATGGAAGAAGTGGTCATCGCCGGCCCTACCTGCGACAGCGCCGACATCATGTACGAAAACTACAAGTACGGTTTGCCGCTGAACCTGGCGATCGGTGATCGGTTGTACTGGTTGTCGACCGGGGCCTACACCACCAGTTACAGCGCGGTCGAGTTCAATGGCTTCCCTCCGCTGAAGTCGTATTACGTGTGATCGGTATCGCTTGAAAAAAAGGTCCATGATTGGGCCTTTTTTATTTTTTGAACCAGTTTTCGAAGTGATTCAACATCTGCAAAAGCTCTTGCGCACCTACCAGAGCTGATTCACTCTTGAAGTTCAGCATGCCCATGGTGGTCATATTTTCAGTTTGCGACAGTTCATTGCCCAAGCCTGTGGCGCAGGGTGATCTCCTTGACGAACACGCCCATTTGAGTATTCAACAATACAAAATCGTTGAACAGCCGCGCCACATCGGCTTGATACTCCCTCGCTCTGATTGAAGGGTCTGCAGAAGAGTAAGCAATGTCCCAGGCAGGTGTCGTGACAGTATTCCTGAACAACTCTTGTGCGACAGTCGGTTGCGAATGACACGCACACGACGGCGAATCCATGATTCGCACAAATGCCGCATTCAATCCGAATATGGCCTCACCCATCGTGTCGATCATGCCATGCGTCGGCGTTGTCTGTCCGGTCAGACTCCAGAAGCGGCTACCCAACTCTTGGACCAGAGATCTCACGCTGTTGGGTGGAGTTCCACCCCAGTTCGTGGAGCGATAGAGGCTGTAAATTCTGCAGTCGACTTGAGCGAGAGGCTCGCTTCTGGAGCTCCTCTGCGTAATTTCCAAAGACTCGCGTCGAAATGTCGTCAGATCATCGACGTAACGACTGACCAGAGTCCTTATATTTCCAACACGCTTCCAGTGCCCTTGCAGGGTTTCCTCATAAAAGTGCACGCGGTTCAGGCGCGTATCCCAAGACAAGGCACCTCGTTGGTGGCCGCTTTGCCTGCGTGCTTCAAATACCTGTGGGGTCTTGTCGAACGTCGCTACCAACATGCCGAGCCAGCGGCTATAGCGGTCGAACACGCGTCGTTGCTGCGCAGAAAACTCATAGCTCATTGAACCTATTCCCTATGCAGGAGGTGGAAGTCTGAACACCCACCTCCTCATCTCCTGGTTATTGAGAAATGGTCTTCAGAAAGGCAACGGCCTCGGCGATTTTTGCAATGGCCTTGTCCGCACGATCTTCCACCGGCAATGCAGTGTCCTGACTGAAATCGAGCGTGAGCAGTTCGAAGTCATCAACCAGATTGGCGAATTCAGAGGCGTACTTCGAACGCCCATCGTCGAGTTCGTCCAGTGTATTGACCAACTCAATGCGCCCGGCAATGCGGGCCATATCGTTGTCGTGTTTTTGCAATTGCGCGCGCAGTTCAAGTGCTCTTTCGTTGAGCCTGCGATAGGCGGCCAGCATGTTCAGAAAGGAGATGGCCTCCCCAATACCGGCAATCAACTTTTTCAAGGTATCGATAGCCAACAGGGCGATTTGGACCTGCGGCGGAGCCAGACCGAGCGCCTTGAGACTATCGAGCGACAATCGGGCTTCCGCACCGATTTTTTCGATGCCGGCTTTGGAGATCAGATCGATCGCTTCCGAGACAGACTTCATTTCGGTAGCGAGTTTTGCCAGTTTATCCTCGGAGACGCTCTGGAGTTCCTCAGTGTCCGCAAGTTCACTGGCCAGGGTAATCAGGTGTCCCGCCGTGGCGTTACGATCATAGGGTGCGCCAAAACTCTTGTGGATACTTTGGAAATCCTGAGTTTGCGTTTTGACTTTAGCGGAGAGGTTTTTTAGTTCCGCCTCCATATCTTCACGCACCTCCTCCGCATCTTCGGGGGAGCCAAGTTCCGCCTGATAGGATTTCAGTTTTCTTTCGGCGTTGACCATGTTGATACTGATTTTCTGAGCTTTGTCGCGCAACTCGAAAGTCGTCTTGCCCACTGCCAGCGCCACACCATTCATGGAGCCAACAATGCCCGGCATGTAATCGAATTGTTCGTAAAGCATCTGCACAGAAGTATTCAGTTGCTGCACCGAAGCATTGTTCCCGCGCAGCTTGCCCATATTGAACACTGGCTGAGCGGCGCTGACTGATAAACCATACATTGCTGTTCGACTCCGAATTCCAAGATTATTTTTTTCGTACTCCTTATCGGCCTCTGCAAACACCGCAAGCAACTGATCGGCACTGGATTTGATCTGCTCCCAAGGCGCGACGATATCGATGATCTGATTCTTGAATCGACGCAACGACGCGGCCTCGTCGATTTTTGCGACCTCAGCAATAGAGCCGCTTACATAATCACTGAGTGCATTCCAGACCAGCATGAGATTCTGGGTGGCCACTTCGGCTTCGATCGCGACATAACTCAGGTTTTGAAGATCGTCGCGGACCTTGTTTAAAGAGCTCAGCGTTTGATTCCTGCTGGCCATCTTCTGGTTATCTGCTTGCTGCAGCAGCTTCAACGCATTGCGTTCACGGCGTATCTGTTCTGCCTTGACGCCTTGATAGATGCCCATGACCAAGCCGGGAATGCTGAAGCTTGCCGCAGCCTTGATCGCTTCCTGAACAAGCTTTTCGTACTGCTTGTTCAACTCATCGATTCCAGCAGAACGCTGATCCATTTGCCCCTGCAGCGCTTTGATATCGGCCGCATAGGTGTTCCTCGAAACGAACTCCAGGCGCAGCTTGATTTCCGGCAGGACGGTTTCACGCATATCGATGCCGAAGCTGTCCAGCTCCCCGCGGACTTGTTGAGCTTTCTGGTGACAAAGCCGAATCTTGCTCAAAAGATCATTGAGATAACTGCGGATGTCGGTGACATCACCTGGTGCAAGTTCAAGATCAGGAAGTCCCGGGATCTGTCGTTGCAGTTTCAGATATTCTTCAGCGGAGGAAATATCATGCGCTTCAAGGTATTTCGAAACTTTCAACTCTTCATACACTTCTACAATGGCTGTACCGGTACGAATAATGCTGCCGGCAAATATCTTCAGATCGGTTCCCGTCAGCATGATTTTCTCGCGCAAGGGCGACCAGCGTCGCGCATGCTGATAAGTCATGCTGAAGGTGCGCAGAAAATCGCGGGCAGTACGCCCTGTGCCGCCGTCATCACCGGCGCCATAATTTAAGTAAGCAGCAACATCGTCGAGTTGAATCGGCAGGGACAAGCCCAGAGTTTCATATTTTCTGAGGCTGATGATTTGTTCTTTCGTCAGCTGTATGCCGGTTTCCCGGTTGTACTCCTCACCTTCACCCAAAGAGGCACTTACAAAAATCATCGGGGCTTTGGTGGCGGCTTCGATCACCTTGTTATTCATCTTGATGTCCATGGAGACTCCTTGTCTTCTTGGAAATTTAATATTGATTATTTACTCATGACGCTGAAGTTCTCATCACCTGAAAATCCTTAATCAGCGCCGCAAACAACCTAGTGGTAAAAAATCACCCAGCACAAGCACTAAAACATTAAAGAAAAATACAAGCCCCACATCAACAACAAGTCACACTCAATCATTTTACTCAAGAGCAAAACTACGAATAACCTGAGAACTCAAACAACACTTAAAAAAGGAATTATAAAGTGCAATCGAGTTCAACCCCGCTTATCACCAAAGACGACATTCGTAAAATAAAAAACTACGTCAGCGCCTCCAGAAACTTGCCTCGCACAGTCGAAGACGTAGCGATCCAGTTAAAAACAACGCACACCGGTATTGTCGGGCTTGAGCTGATTGACATCGTCACACTCAATCACACAATTATTAACAATGCCAATTCCTGGAACGATATCGAATATTCGATGAAGCAACTGGCCGGAAGCCTGGCAACATTTTCGGAAGACCTGGAAAGCTTCGGCCAGGATGTTATCGATGCGATCGTGACGATGCCTGGCTATATCAATTATCTCGGTACTATCGATACGCTGACAGAGGAAGAGATCAACAGCCTGCCGCCGCTGGAGATTGGCAGAGAAGAGAAAAACCGGTTCGGCTCGATCCAGGAGTTCCTCGGTTTCATTGCAATTTCAATTGACGATAAAAAACTCAGCAGTATGGAGGTCGCCGCTCGACTCAAGAATTTCAAGGCCGAGCTGAACGACAAGGTTGCACCGGGCATTGGTGAAAAACTGAAACTGGCTGGCGACGAGCAGATCAATCAACAGATCAGCGAATTGAATCGCGCCATTGATGAAGCGCAAAAACGTATTGAAGAAAAGACTCGGGAAACCGATCCTGGCTTCTTCGAAAATATTCTTGGCTTTATCGTCGGAATCAACGCGCCTCCGTCGATATATTACCGTCATCTTGAGATGCAACAGAAAACACACTTGAGACCGCTGATTGCCCAGCGCGAGCTACTGACCGAACAAGTCAAACAGAAAAACGTACTCGCCGGTACTCTGCTGGAGTTTCAGGCGGGACTGGACAGTATTTCGATCTACGTGGATGGCGCAATCCAGAGTACCTCGCAACTCGAGACCCTCTGGCTCTCCATCACCGATTACATCAAGGCTTCACAAAACAAAATAATCAGCATGCATGACTTCCTGACCCTAAGAAGCTTCGTCTCGAGTTTAAAAGTCGTACTAAAAAACTGGAAAACCGTCCAACTCAATGCCAACCAGCTAATCATTGCATTTGATTAACTTTATTTACCTGATCAAGAAAATACTTCCATGACTAATACTAACTACGTACTCCCTGACCTTGGCCGTGTTCGAGAAAGCCGTGAGGCTATTCGTTATCAGGCAATCACTGGCTCGGCCAACCTCTACATTAAAGCGTTGAGCGATGAACTGATCAGTCTGAACGCTGCGATCAACGATATGGACCAAACGGCTGCCAACAGCATCACTTCGGCAATAACTGCGCTCGACACAGATGACCTGGAGGATAACCTGCAGTCTCTGGCCAGCCTTCAGGGAAGTGAGTCGACTGCCAAAATTGAAAATGCCCGAAAGTTATACTCAGAAGCCGTCACGCAACTGATGAAGCTGAGTACCGATCAAATGATAAAACTGCACTCGACATTTAAAGACAGTGTGTTTGGTGTAGAAAGCGTCACCATCAGCAACAATCGCTTCAGGATCGACGAACTGGCCAGCGCGAAAATCGATCTTGATCGCGAGCACACAGCCGAACAAATCCCGCTGGCGGAATTGCAACAAGACGAAGCCGTCCTGAATGTGGCGATCACCGAATTTGAAAAGCTGAGCTTCATTGACCGGATCAAACCACTGCTCGAGCAGTTGCGCTCGATGATCGGCAACAAGCCCAAAACTCCTGAAGCTGCGGCACTGGAAGCCGGCCTGGCGGTTGCCAACAAGTTTCTCGACGAGGCTAACGAGCTGATCAAATACAAAGACTTGATCAGTGCCCGACAAATCATCCAGACACGCATTGTCCAACGTGAAGAACGCGTGATCTCACTGAAAAAGCAATTGCAGGAAAACGCCAACAAGACCCGACAGTTGCAGGACACGCAGAAAGTGTTGCCCCATCGGCAGATTTATCTCAGTGAAGTCAACAAACTGATTGAAGCGCTGTCGAGCTTTCTCACGGCCGTTAAGACTTCGAGCAAAGATGAACTGTTGATCCGCGGCGAACACCTGCTGAAACACAGCCAGGCGCTGCGCAATTACCTCAATCAGCTACAGGGACGCTGGCTGCGCGGCTGATCAGAGTGCATGCCCTTCATTGCTCTTGAAGGGCATCGCTGCTGGCCTCAAGCAGCAGCATCCGCCGGCGGTAGGCGTGTGCCATTTCACGCATTTGAGGATGCGCACAAGCCAGAAGCGAATCGCTGCCGACCCGCAAAAAGTTCAGGTTACCGCCCTCAAGTGCCTGGCGCAGCCAGTGCAGCGCCTCATCGATTCGGCCGTCGTCCGCCAACACTGCCGCATGACTGAACTGCCCGCGAAAGTCCCCACCTTCGGCAGAACGCCGATACCAGTCACGCGCGCAGACGGGATCTGCCGGGCACTCGCGCCCTTCCTCCAGATAACGCCCCAACAGATTCATCGACTTCGCATGCCCGCTTTCAGCGGCACGCTGATACAGCGCCAGCGCTTGAAGTTGATCCACCGCCACACCGCGACCGGTCGCCAGCAGATTCGCCAGGTTGTACATCGCCCAATCCAGCCCACCGTCTGCAGCTATTCGATAATGCGCTGCCGCAACCACAGCATCCGCCGCGCAACCCCAGCCATGTTCATGACAACGACCCAGCATGTTGCGCGCCATCAGATGGCCGCGCCCGGCCGCGATGCCAAACCAGCGCAGCGCCAGCGCCTGATCCTGCGCGATGCCTTGGCCATCCAGCAGAATCTGTCCGAGTAAAGCCTGCGCTTCGACAACGCCCTCACCCGCTGCGAGCAAAATCGCCTGTGCCGCGCGAGCCGGGCTTTCTTCGAGCATCGCGCTGAGTTGCGCGCCGTCGAGGACTTCCTCACGACGAATCTGAAAACTCATACCTCGACCCAGCGACGCAACAGATTGTGATAGGTGCCGGTGAGGCGAATCAGCGACGGATGATCGGGCAGGTCGTGCGTGAGTTGCTGGATCGCGCCGTCCATCTCGAACAGCAGCGCGCGCTGACTGTCTTCGCGCACCAGACTTTGTGTCCAGAAGAACGACGCATAGCGCGCGCCGCGAGTGACCGCGTTGACCTTGTGCAGGCTGGTGCCGGGGTACAAGACCATGTCGCCGGCGGGCAATTTCACTTGTTGGGTGCCGTAGGTGTCCTGGATTTCCAGCTCGCCGCCGTCGTAATCCTCAGGTTCGCTGAAGAACAGGGTGGCCGACAGATCGGTGCGCACGCGCTCGATGCTGCCCTTGGGCTGCCGCACGGCGTTGTCGATATGGAAGTCGAAGCTGCCGCCTGCCGTGTAACAGTTTACTAACGGCGGAAAGACTTTATGCGGCAATGCGGCGGACATGAACAATGGATTTTTCCATAGCCGCTCAAGCATCGCCGCACCGATTTCCTTGGCCAGCGGATGGCCTTCAGGCAATTGCAAATTGTGCTTGGCCTTGGCCGACTGAAAGCCAGCGGTGATCTTGCCATCGGCCCAATCCGCCTGCTCCAGTGCCTGGCGAATGCGCTGCACCTCGTCTTTCGCGAACAGTGCGGGGATGTGCAGCAGCATGGCGATGTCACCTGATGGCAAAGAGGCGGCAATGGTATTGATTCTTATTGGCCGTGTAAAACCCGAGAGACGAATGAACTGGCAAAAACCGTAAGGTTAAATTGTAAAGAATGTAAATTCAGTGCAGTTAGCAATATTTCGCAATTGATACAGATACCTGTTTAACCTATATTCCGCCGCCTCAAATCCTTGGGGAGGGGAATTACAATGGCACGTCAACAAGCACAATTACCGGTCAGTTCACCACGTTTGCTCGCCTCGGCTATTGGCGTAGCGATTACCGCCGGCTCCGCCGGGCACATGGTCTTCGCTGCCGAAAAAACCGACAGCAAAGCCTCCGGCAATGCCATCGCACTGGACGCCACCGCCATCAACGGCGAAGCGCAGGACCCAACGTCCTACCAGGTCGAGAAAGCCTCCTCGCCCAAGTACACCGCACCGCTGGTCGACACACCGCGTTCGGTGACGGTTATTCCGCAACAAGTCTTGAAAGACACTGGCGCCCTGAACATGCAGGACGCGCTGCGCACCGTACCGGGCATCACGTTCGGCGCCGGTGAAGGCGGCAACCCGCAGGGTGACCGTCCGTTCATTCGCGGTTTCGACGCGCAGGGCGACACCTACCTCGACGGCGTGCGCGACACCGGTTCGCAGAGCCGCGAGATCTTCGCCGTGGAAAACATCGAAGTCAGCAAAGGCCCGAACTCCGCCATCGGTGGGCGTGGCGCGGCAGGCGGCAGCATCAACCTGGTGAGCAAGAAAGCGCACCTGGGCAACTCGTTCGACGGCGGTTTCACTTGGGGTTCCGACCAGACCCAGCGCTACACCCTCGACGGCAACTACCAGTTCAGCGACACCGCTGCCGGCCGTCTGAACCTGATGAGCCACGAAAGCAACGTCGCCGGTCGTGACAGCGTCGACTACGACCGCTGGGGCATTGCACCATCGCTGGCGTTTGGCCTGGGCACCGACACCCGCGTCAACCTCGACTACTACCATCTCGAAAGCAACGACACCCCGGATTCGGGCATCCCTTACACCATCCCGACCGGCGGCTCTGCGGCACGTACCAAGTCCAATCCGGACAAGCCTTACGCCGGTGGCGACCACAGCAATTTCTACGGTCTGGATCGCGATTTCCGCAAGGGTCGTACCGACACCGCGACCTTCGCCATCGAGCATGACCTGAGCGACTCGCTGACGATCAAGAACACCCTGCGTCACGGCACCAGCATGCAGGATTACATCCTCACCCAGCCGGACGACAGCAAGGGCAACGTCAACAACGGCAGCGTCTGGCGTCGTGCCAACACTCGGGTGAGCAACACCGAGACCACCACCAACCAGACCGATCTGTTCGGCAATTTCTACGTGGCCGGCTTCAAGAACAGCTTCTCCACGGGCGTCGAGTACACCCGTGAGGAAAGCCAGAAGTCCTCGTACAACGTCAACACCGACACCACGCCGCGCACCAGCGCCGTGACCACCAACTGCAACCCGGGGCTGATTGGCGCAGCCAGTGGCTACAACTGCACCTCGCTGTCGAACCCGAACCCGAACGATCCGTGGAACGGCGCGATCTCGCGCAACTACGCCGGCACCGACACTCAGGCCGACACTTACGCGCTGTACGTGTTCGACACCTTGGAGTTGAACCAGCAATGGCTGCTGAACATGGGCCTGCGTTACGACCACTTCGACACCGACTACAAGAGCTACAACAACGCCGGCAACACCACCTCCAAAGGTGCTGACACCAGCGAGTTCGTCACCGGCCAGTTCGGCGTCGTCTACAAGCCTGCGGAAAACGGCAGCATCTACGCTTCCTACGCCACCTCGGCCACCCCGCCGGGCAGCACCTTGGGCGAAGGCATGGACGGCAACCCGTTGGGCGGCACTGCGGATCGCAACGGCAACCTGCTGAGCAGCGACATGGAGCCGGAAACCACCAAGAACTACGAGATCGGTACCAAGTGGGATCTGCTCAACGATCGCCTGTCGCTGACCGCTGACATCTTCCGCACCGAGAAAGAAAACGCTCGTGTGCAAGTCGATACGACTTCCTACGAAAACGCCGGCAAGACCCGCGTACAAGGCGTCGAACTGTCGGCCAGCGGCAAGATCACCGACAAGTGGCAAGTGTTCGCCGGTTACGCCTACATGGACAGCGAACAAGTCGACGGCGGTCCACTGGGCCGGGCCAACGATGGCAATGAACTGCCTAACACGCCGAAAAACAGCGCCAGCCTGTGGACCACTTACCAGGTCACGCCGAAGCTGACCATCGGCGGCGGTGCGTTCTACGTGGATGACGTATTCGGCAGCGTGGCCAATACCACCATGGTCGATTCGTATGTTCGTTACGACGCGATGGCCGCGTACAAGCTGACCAAGAACGTCGACCTGCAACTCAACGTGCAGAACCTGACCAACGAAACCTACTACGACAAAGCCTTCTCGACCCACTTCGCCAACCAGGCGGCGGGCCGTACGGCACTGTTGAGCACCAACTTCCACTTCTGATCCTGTAGGAGCTGCGGCACGCTGCGATCTGTTGATCTTGATCTTTAAAAGCAAAATCAAAAGATCGCAGCCTTCGGCAGCTCCTACAAAAACAGTCGGCCCCGTTCATTCAGTTGAACGGGGCTTTTCTGCGTAATAAAGAACGCTTCTCGATAACCCACGGCATAATGCGCGCCGTGAAGACTATTTTCGAACGGACGGCGAGTGACGTGTTGAAGAAAACCCTGTTCCAGTTGCACTGGTTTTTTGGCATCACCGCAGGGCTGGTGCTGGCCCTGATGGGCATCACCGGCGCGACCTATTCGTTTCAGGACGAGATCCTGCGGGCGCTGAACCCGTCCGTGTTGCAAGTGGAAAAACAGGTTGCCGGGGTACTGCCTCCGGTAGAGCTGGTGGAGCGCATTGAAGCCACCTCGGGCAAGACCGTGTCGATGCTCTGGGTCGAGACCGACAGCGGCAACGCCGCGCGCGTCTACTTCACGCCGCCCAAGGGTGAACGTCGCGGCGAGATGCGCTACTTCGATCCGTACACCGGCGAGTTCATGGGCGATGCCGTCGGCCAGGATTTCTTCGGCCTGATGCTGCAACTGCACCGCTTCCTCGCGATGGGCGATACCGGCCGCAACATCACCGGCGCCTGCACCTTGATCCTGCTGTTCTTCTGCCTCTCCGGCCTGTACCTGCGCTGGCCGCGTCAGTGGAACAGCTGGCGCGCGTGGCTGACGCTGGACTGGAAGAAAAACGGTCGTGCGTTCAATTGGGATCTGCACTCGGTGGCTGGCACCTGGTGCCTGCTGGTCTATCTGCTGCTGGCGTTGACCGGGTTGTCGTGGTCGTACGAGTGGTACAACAAGGGCCTGACCAAACTGCTTTCCGACGCACCGCAAAACGAACGTGTACGCGGCGGTCGCGGACCAGCGCCGGAAGGCCCGGCACCCACCGCCGATTACGCAGCGATGTGGAGCAGCATCTACAGCGCCGCCGGCCCGGGCCTGTCTGCCTACAACATCCGCATGCCGCCAGTCGCCGGCCAACCGGCGACGGTGTTCTACCTGCTCGACAGCTCGCCGCATGATCGCGCGTTGAACCAGATCACCCTCGACCCGGCCACCGGCATCGTCAAACGCGTCGACCGCTACGCCGACAAGAGCTTCAAGGCGCAACTGCTGACCAGTATTTATGCGCTGCACGTCGGCAGCTATTTCGGCCTCGTCGGACGGATCATCATCTCGATCGCGGCGGTGTGCATGCCGCTGTTTTTCATCACCGGATGGCTGCTGTATCTCGATCGCCGACGCAAGAAAAAGCAGATCAAGGATGCGCGCAAAGGTCTCGAACAACCGGCCGGTGATGCTTCAGCGTGGCTGATCGGTTTCGCCAGCCAAAGCGGTTTTGCCGAACAATTGGCGTGGCAGACTGCCGGGCAATTACAGGCCGCCGGGTTGCCGGTGAAAGTGCAGCCGCTGGCGAATGTCAGCGAGCAGGATCTGCGTGAATCGAACAACGCGCTGTTTGTGGTCAGCACCTTTGGCGACGGCGAAGCACCGGACAGCGCCCGTGGTTTCGAGCGCAAAGTGCTGGGCAAAGCCTCGACACTCGGCAGCTTGAACTACGCCGTACTCGGTCTCGGTGATCGTCAGTATCAGAACTTCTGCGGCTTCGCCAAACGCCTGCATCAATGGTTGAGCGAACACGGCGGCAAGACCTTGTTTGCCCCCGTAGAAGTCGACAGCGGCGATCCATACGCGCTGCGCCACTGGCAGACGCAACTCGGTCTGCTCACCGGACAAGCGCCGGTCGATACCTGGCAAGCGCCGAGCTACGACAACTGGACGCTGACCCGCCGCGAACTGATGAACCCGGACAGCAGCGGTGCACCGGTTTATCTATTGGCATTGAGCGCACCGAACACCAGCAGCTGGCTGGCCGGTGATCTGGTCGAAGTGCTGCCGCGCAACTGCCCGTGGGCCATTGAACATTTCCTCGACGGCCTCGGCATTCGTGGCGAGACCCCGGTGAAAATCAATGGCCTCGACGAGCCGCTGGAAGTCGCACTGGCTTCGCGTCAGTTACCGGAACATCGCGCACATCTGGTTGGTCTGCACGCGCAGGCGCTGGTCGATGCGATGGTGCCGCTGGCCATGCGCGAATACTCGATCGCCTCGATTGCCGCCGACGGTGTGCTGGAGTTGATCGTGCGTCAGGAACAACACGCCGATGGCACGCTTGGCATCGGTTCTGGCTGGTTGACCGAACACGCGCCAGTGGGCGGCAGTATCAGCCTGCGCGTGCGCCGCAACAGTGGATTCCACCTGCCAAACACGCCGGTGCCGATGATTCTGTTGGGCAACGGCACCGGTCTGGCCGGGCTGCGCAGTCTGCTCAAGGCGCGGATTGCCGATGGTCAGCAGCGTCAGTGGTTGCTGTTTGGCGAGCGTAATCGTGAGCACGATTTCCTTTGCCGTGCGGAGCTGGAAGAGTGGTTGGTCAATGGTGATCTGGCGCGACTGGATCTGGCGTTTTCGCGGGATCAGGCCGAGAAGATTTACGTGCAGGATCGCCTGCGTGAGTCGGCTGACGAGCTGAAGAAATGGCTGACGGAAGGTGCGGTGATTTATATCTGCGGCAGCCTGCAAGGCATGGCCTCAGGCGTGGACCAGGTACTCAACGACGTCCTCGGCAGCGCCGAAGTCGAACGCCTGATCGAACAGGGCCGCTACCGCCGCGACGTCTACTGAAAACACCCCTGTAGGAGCTGCCGCAGGCTGCGATCCTTTGATCTTGCCCTTAAAAAAAATCAAAAGATCGCAGCCTGCGGCAGCTCCTACAGGGGTGGTCATACCGGTTGTAGTTTTTGTTCGAAAACGGCTATGCCATTCAAATCGCGCAACACCACGCTCATCTCCCCGCTCTGCCCTTCGATATTCACCTCGCCAAAAAACTGGAAACCGGCAAACGGTGATGCGTTCTGCGTCGGCGGCGCCTTCTCGAAAACCACCTCCGGGCCGAAGGTTTTATCCAGCGGATTCGGTCCGAAACTGCCAGCGTTCAACGGCCCGGCGACAAACTCCCAGAACGGTTCGAAATCCTGAAACGCCGCACGGTCCGGGTGATAGTGATGCGCTGCGCAGTAATGCACGTCGGCCGTGAGGAAGACGAAATTGCGTACCTGCTGCGCGCGCAGGAATCCGAGCAACTCAGCGATTTCCAGTTCGCGCCCCTGCGCAGGTCCGGGGTCGCCGTTGGCCACCGCTTCCCAGCGCGCGACACCTGGGCTGACCTCGCCATCCGGAACGCCAAGGCCAATCGGCATGTCAGCGGCGATGACCTTCCACTGGGCTTTGGAATGCTTCAAGCCACGCTTGAGCCAGTCCAGTTGTTCACGCCCCAGGAACGGTTTCGCCGCGCCGAGGTTGTCGTCATTGGCGCCGCGATAACTGCGCATGTCGAGCACGAAGACATCGAGCATCGGCCCGTAACTCAGCTTGCGATAAATCCGTCCGCCACCGTCGGCGGCTTGCAGGCGCATCGGTGAATATTCCAGCCAGGCTTTTCGCGCGCGACCGACCAGGGTGTGGATATCTTTCTCCTGATAACGCTCGTCGAGCTGCTTGCCCGGCGACCAGTTGTTGACCACTTCATGGTCGTCCCACTGCCAGATCTGCGGCACTTCGGCGTTGAAGCGGCGGATGTTTTCGTCCATCAGGTTGTAGCGGTAGTTGCCGCGATAGTCGTCGAGGGTCTGCGCGACTTTGCTCTTGGCTTCGGTGGTGAGGTTGCGCCAGATGCGGCCGTTTTCGGCGGTGAGCTGATCGGGCACCGGGCCGTCGGCGTAGATGGTGTCGCCGCTGTGGATAAAGAAGTCCGGCAGACGCAGGCGCATGGCTTCGTAGATGCGCATGCCGCCGATGTCCGGGTTGATGCCGAAGCCCTGGCCGACGGTATCGCCGCTCCAGACGAAACGCAGATTGCGCCGTGCCGTCGGTGCGCTGCGCAGGTGGCCGAGCCATGGTTCGCTGGCGACACCGGTACGGGCGTCCTTGAAATACACGCGATAGAAAATCGCCTGATCGGCGGGCAGCCCGGTGAGCTCTACGCGGGCGGTGAAATCGCTGCGGGCATCGGCGAGCGCCGAGACCTGCCGGCGTGGATTGCGGAACTGGCTGCGGGTGTCCCACTCGACCACCATATGCGCCGGGCGATCGCTGCGACTCCAGATCATCGCGCGATCCCCTTGCAGGTCGCCGGACTGCACGCCATCGGTCAGTTGCGGCCGATCCTTGACCGAAGCAATCACCGCCGGCGCCAAGCCAGGCATCAGTAATCCGGCGCCGACAACCTGCATGACACGCCGGCGACCGGGGTTGAAATCGCTCATGCTGTTCTCCCTGAAAAAAGGAAAACTTAAGCACGCCATCATTACCCGCAAATGACACCTGCCACACCACAAATCCAATGTAGGAGTGAGCCTGCTCGCGATAGCAGTCTATCTGCCAATATTCATGTCACTGACAGACCGCTATCGCGAGCAGGCTCACTCCTACAAGGGATTTGTGGGGGCGGTCAGGCCTTGGTGGGTTCCAGGGCCAACTCGACGGCTTCGGGGCGTTTGACCGTCGCATAGACCACAGCGGTCAACAAACTCCCCGCGACAATCGCCAGCAGATACAGCAACGCGTGGTTGATCGCATTCGGAATCGCCAGCACAAACAAGCCACCATGCGGCGCCATCAGCTTGCAGCCGAAATACATCGACAATGCACCGGTCAATGCCCCGCCGGCGATGCTTGCCGGGATCACCCGCAACGGGTCTTTTGCGGCGAACGGAATCGCCCCTTCGGAGATAAAGCACAGCCCCAGCACCAGCGCCGCTTTACCGGCCTCGCGCTCAGTCTGGGCAAACTTGCGCCGGGCAATGAACGTGGCGATGCCCAGGCCAATCGGCGGCACCATGCCCGCCGCCATGGTCGCCGCCATCGGTGCATAACTCTGCGAGGCCAATAACCCCACCGAGAACGCATAGGCGGCTTTGTTGATCGGCCCGCCGAGGTCGACACACATCATGCCGCCGAGCAACACACCGAGCAGAATCGCGTTGGTGGTGCCCATGCTGTCGAGGAAATGCGTGAGCGCCGCGAGCATGCCCGCAACCGGTTTACCGACCACATAAATCATCACCAGCCCCGTGAACAGGCTGGCGAACAACGGGATGATCAGAATCGGTTTCAGCGCTTCAAGACTCTGCGGCAACGCGACATATCGGCTGATCGCCTTCGCCGCATAACCGGCGATAAAACCGGCGACGATGCCACCGATAAACCCGGCGCCCAGAGTGCTCGCCAGCAAACCACCGATCATCCCCGGCGCCAGGCCTGGGCGATCAGCAATCGAATAGGCGATGTAACCCGCCAGCAACGGCACCATCAGTTTGAACGCAGTCTCGCCGCCGATCTGCATCAGCGCAGCTGCCAGCGTGCCTTCTTCCTTGAACGCGGTGATGCCAAACACGAACGACAGCGCGATCATCAAACCGCCCGCCACGACCATCGGCAGCATGAACGACACACCGGTCAGCAGGTGTTTATAGACGCCGGTTTTCTCCTGCCTGGCCGGTGCCTTGCCGTCACTTGCCGCACTTTCCACAACAGCTTCAGCCAGGGCTTTTTTCAGCGTCGCTTCGGACTGCTTCAAGGCGATGCCGGTGCCACAACGATAGATTTTTTTGCCGGCGAAACGCTCGGTGGCGACTTCGATATCCGCCGCCAGCAACACCACGTCTGCCTCAGCAATCGCCGCTGCGCTCAACGGGGTTTTCGCGCCCACCGAGCCTTGGGTTTCGACCTGCAGTTCATAGCCCAGACGCTTGGCGGTTTGCTGCAAGGCTTCGGCGGCCATGAAGGTGTGGGCGACACCGGTCGGGCACGCGGTGATGGCGACGATGCGTGGCGCACGCGGCGCATCAGCAAGCGGTTTAGCTTCGCTGGCAACGTAAACTTCAGCCTCTTCAGCACCACGACGCAGCACTGCTTCAACATCCTGCAACGCCTGCGCCGGGGCAATCTGGAAAACCCGTTTGCCGACAAAGCGCGTCATGTCGACCGCACCTGTGGCGACCAACAAAACCCACTCCGCCGCCGCAATCGTCGCCGCCGACAATTCGCGCTCAGGGTGCGCTGCATCGACCACTTCAACGCTGGTGCTCCAGCCCTGACGCTGCGCCGCCGCATCGAGCAAACGCGCGCACAGCACACTGGTGACCATGCCGTTCGGGCAAGCCGTAACAATGGCTAACTTCATGACAAACCCTCTTATTGTTCTGTCAGGGGGCGCACGCGCACGCCCTGTTCGAGCTGCGCCAGTTGCGCGCGGTCGTTGATGCCGAAACCGATCTGGGTCACCGCCATCGCGGCAATCGCGGTGGCGGTGCGCAGGGTTTGTTCAGGCGTGTCGGCGCTGAGCAAACCGTGGAGCATGCCGGCCAGCAACGAATCGCCGGCACCGACCGTGCTGGCGACGCTGACCTTGGGTGGCGTGGCGTGCAGGGCCGAACCGACGCTGAACCAATTCACACCGTCGGCACCGTGGGAGATCACCACGTGTTCGATGCCTTGCGCATGCAAACGCGCCGCTGCCTGCGCTTCGGCGGCGTGAGAAACCACCTCGCAACCGAGCGCGTCAGCGAGTTCTTCAGTATTGGGTTTGATCAGCCATGGACTGGCTTTCAACGCTTCGCGCAATGCTTCACCGCTGGAATCGAGGGCGACTTTCAAGCCGAGCTGATTGAGCCGTTCGATCAACTCACGCAACCACTGCGCCGTCACGCCACGCGGCAAACTGCCAGCGACTACCACCGCGTCATGCCCCGGCGCAACCTGCACCAGACGATCGAGCAACGCCTGCTGTGCAGCCGCATCGACCACCGGCCCCGGGCCGTTGATATCGGTGATGCGTCCGCTCTGCTCTGCCACTTTGATGTTGCTGCGCGTCTCGCCCGGCACGCGGATAAACGCGTCGACAAAACCGCGCTTGGCGAACAGGGTTTCGAACGCTTGCAGGTTGTCCTCGCCGAGAAAGCCGCTGACCGTTACTTGATGGCCGAGGTCGGCAAGTACCTGCGCGACGTTCACGCCTTTGCCGGCGGCGTGGGTGTGCATCTCGTCGCTGCGATTGACCTGACCGGCGTCCAGACGCGGCAACTCAACGGTGAGGTCGAGCGCCGGGTTGAGGGTCAGGGTAAGAATCTTGGCCATTACAGGGCCTCCACTAATGCGCGCACTTCGTTGGCGCTGCCCACGGCCAGGGCCTGTTGAGCAAGGGTTTGCGCCTGCGTCAGGCTGAGTTCACGGATGCGCGCCTTCACTTCAGCAATGCTGCGCCCGGACACGCTGAGTTCATCGACACCGAGGCCGACCAACACCGGCACCGCCAGCGGATCCGCCGCCAGTTCGCCGCAGACGCCGACCCATTTGCCGTGGGCATGGGCGGCGCGCACGGTGATATCGATCAGTTGCAGTACGGCCGGGTGCAAGCCGTCGGCCTGCGCCGACAAGGTCGGGTGACCACGGTCGATGGCCAGGGTGTATTGCGTGAGGTCGTTGGTGCCGACGCTGAAGAAGTCGACCTCCTTGGCCAATACCGGCGCGAGCAACGCGGCGGACGGCACTTCGATCATGATCCCCAGTTGAAGATCGGCGACCGGAATTTCCAGACGCAAACGCTCGGTCATGTCGCGAGCCTGGCGCCATTCTTCGACGCTGCCAACCATCGGAAACATGATCCGCAGCGGACGGTTGTCCGCCGAACACAGCAACGCGCGCAGTTGCGCTTCCATGATCTGCGGACGCTGCAAGGTCAGGCGAATGCCGCGCACGCCGAGGAACGGGTTTTCTTCCTTGGCGATCGGCCAATACGGCAGCGGTTTGTCGCCGCCGACATCCAGCGTGCGCACCACCAGCGGACGACCGCCGAGGCCATCGAGCACGCGACGATATTCTGCTTCTTGCGTAGCCTCATCCGGCGCCTGCGGGTGGGCCATGAAAATCAGTTCGGTACGCAGCAGACCGATGCCTTCGGCGCCCTGCTCCACCGCGCTGATCACCCCGGCGCTTTCGCCGATATTGGCGAACACTTCGACCGCGTGACCGTCGGTGGTGTGTGCCGGTTGGTGGCGTTGTTCGGCGGCAATCTTCAAGCGTTGTTCGCGAGTGTCGCGTTCTTCGGTGGCGCGTTGCAGAGTCGCGGCATCAGCGTCGACATGCAGGCGACCGCGTTGACCGTCAAGCAGCAACGGCGTGCCCGGCGCCAGCAACAACACCGCTGCGCCAGCACCGACCAGCGCCGGAATGCCAAGGGCTCGCGCAACGATTGCACTGTGCGCGGTGGCGCCGCCGCGTGCGGTGAGAATCCCCGCGACGCGCGCCGGGTCCAGCCGCGCGACGTCGGACGGGCCGACCTCGTCCATCACCAGAATGTACGGTTGCTCAGGTTCGCTCGGCGTCTGCACGCCACGCAGTTGCGCGAGCACACGGCGGCCGACGTCCCGCAGGTCCGCCGCACGCTCGGCGAGCAAGGCATCCTGCAGCGCTTCCTGTTGTTTCGCCGCGGCTTCGATCACCGCCATCCACGCTGCTTCGGCGCTTTCGCCTTGCTTGAGGCGGGTGTCGACTTCGTCGGTGAGTTCCGGGTCGTCGAGCATTTCCTGGTGGGTGATGAAAATCTCGCGGATGGCTTTGGCTTTGCTGCGTTCGATCAAGCCCTGGATGTCGCTGCGAACATCGCTGAGCGCTTGCTTGAGACGTTCGCGCTCAATGGCAGCGGACTCGCCCCGCATTGGGTAATCGATGGTCTGTTGCACTTGAATATGCGCCGGGCCGATGGCGATTCCGGGCGCTGCCGGGATCGCCTGCAACTGAGCGCCGGACGCCGGAGCGATCAGCACTTCGGCGATGTCGGCGAGCACTTCGCGTTGCTGGCTGACGGCGGGCAGCGGCTCGACTTCTTCGCCAAGACCTTCTTCGATAGCAGCGAGCAAGGCCGGCAAGGCGTCGGCAGCGATGCTCGGCTCGGCGATCAACTCCAGCACCTGACCGCGACGGGCGCCGAGGCTGAGCAGTTTGCTCAGGCTTTTCACCGACACGGCGCTGTCCTGACCGTCGACGATGCGCACGCGAATCTCGCCGTCAAAACTCTTCGCCAGTTGCGCGAGGATCTTCGCCGGGCGCGCGTGCAAGCCGTGGGCGTTGGCCAGCGCAATGCGTGCGCTCGGCCAGTCGGCGGGCAATTCACCACCGAGCACTTCGAGGACTTTGCGGCTGCTGGTAGCGCGGCCCAGTTCATGGCCGCGACCTTCGATGAGCAACGCACACAGGCGCTCAAGCAACGCTTGATGCGCTTCGCCAAGGCTGGCCAGACAGAACAGACCGCTGAGCGGCTGGCCGAGGTAACGCATCGGTTTGTCCGGCGTGACGAATGCCAAGCCCGGGCGTTTCACGGTTTGCTCGCTGTGCAACCACCACAAACCATCGCCCAGCGGCAGCGCTTCGACCTGTTGCAGCACCGCCGAGAAACCGTTGCTCACACAATCGGCCTGGCGCAGCAGACGTGCACCACGCCAGACCAGTTCTTCGAAATCATCGGCAGAGACGCCGAGGCCGATCATCTGCGCATCCAGCGCCAGCTCTTGCGGCGCGCCTTGCAGCAGTTTCAACAGCGCTTCGGGGGAACTGGCGCGACGCAGGGCCTGGCCCAGGTCGGTTTCGCCGAGGGCGCGGGTCAGCAGTTGCAGCAGGCGCAAGTGTTCATCGGATTTGGCGGCGATACCAATCGCCAGATAAACGATCTGGCCATCGCCCCAATCCACGCCCTCGGGGAACTGCATCAGGCGCACGCCAGTGGCGAACACCTGATCGCGGGTTTCCGGGGTTCCGTGGGGAATGGCAATACCTTGACCGAGAAAGGTCGAGCCCTGGGCTTCCCGGGCCTGCAAGCCGGCGAGGTAACCGTCGGCAACCAGACCATCGGCCACCAGATGACTGGCTAGCAATTGCAGGGCGGTGGGTTTATCCACGGCCGATTGGCCCATGGATATCTGCTCTATAGTGAGCTCGAGCATGCAATCTCCTTTTTGGCATCGGTGACGCCAGGTATTGTTTTGAATGGTTGCAGCTTAGGCGCTTGTCAGCTTTGCTTTTCAGCAGCAATTTTGGCGGTTTCACGGCAGAACCGGCCAAAGGCGCCTAAAACGTAGAAAATACGCCTGCTGAAACGTTTAATCTAGATTGATCGGCACGTTACTCGATAATGTCCCATCCTTGAAGTCCAACTTGTCGGATGCGTTGCGACAATAGTCGCCTGCCCTAATCGGGTAGGATTGGCGAAAATGTTGCGGCAAGCTCGCAAAAACAAGGAAATCCCGGGTTGAAACTCAGTGATATCGCGCGGTTGGCCGGCGTGTCCGTGACCACCGCCAGCTACGTCATCAACGGCAAGGCCGAACAGCAACGCATCAGTACCGCGACCGTCGAACGCGTGCGCGCCGTGGTCGATCTGCACGGCTTCACGCCCAATCCGCAAGCCGCCGGGCTGCGCAGCCGGCACACGCGTACGTTGGGTTTTATCCTGCCGGATCTGGAAAACCCCAGCTATGCGCGGATCGCCAAATTGCTGGAGCAAGGTGCGCGGGCACGCGGCTATCAGTTGTTGATCGCCAGTTCCGACGATGCGCCAGACAGCGAGCGGCAATTGCTGCAACTGTTCCGCGCGCGCCGTTGCGATGCGCTGATCGTTGCCAGTTGCCTGCCTGCCGGTGATGACAGTTATCGGCAGTTGCAGGCCAAGGGGATGCCGATCATCGCCATCGACCGGGTCATGGAGCCGGAGTATTTCTGCTCGGTGATCAGCGACGACCGCGAGGCCAGTCAGCACCTGACGCAAAGCCTGCTCGATCCGCAACCCAAACAAATCGTACTGCTCGGCGCACGCCCGGAACTGAGCATCAGCCAGGAACGTGCCGCCGGTTTCAAACAGGCGCTGGTCGACTTCAAAGGTGAAGTGCTGGTCGAGCACGCTGAATCCTTCAGCCGTGAGTGCGGCAAGCAGTTGATGGAAGAACTCCTGCAACGCCTGGGGCATTTGCCGGACGCGTTGGTCACCACTTCCTACGTGCTGCTGCAGGGCGTTTTCGATGCACTGCATGACTTCCCGCTGAAATCACGGCCGCTGCGCCTCGGCACCTTCGGCGATACGCAGTTGCTGGATTTCCTGCCGCTGCCGGTCAACGCCATGGCTCAGCAGCACCAGTTGATCGCCGACAAGGCGCTGGAACTGGCGCTGGCGGCGGTCGAGCAGTCGGAGTACAAGCCTGGCGTGCAGGCCATTGCGCGAACCTTCAAGCAGCGTATTCACCGGGACTGAGCCGTGGAGCTGATCGACAGTCACACCCACCTCGACTTCCCCGACTTCGACGTCGATCGCTCGGCGCTGCTTGCCGAAAGCCGTGCCCTCGGGGTGCGGCGGATGGTGGTGTTGGGGGTGTACGAGGGTAACTGGCAACGGGTATGGGATCTGGTGCGCAGCGATGCCGATTTGTACGCGGCGTTTGGCTTGCATCCGGTGTATCTCGATCAGCATCGTCCGGAAGATTTGACGGCACTCGGTGATTGGCTGACCCGGCTGCGCGGACATCGGCAGTTGTGTGCGGTGGGCGAGATCGGTCTGGATTACTTCGTCGAAACGCTGGATCGCGAGCAGCAACAGGCGTTGTTCGAGGCGCAACTGCAACTGGCGGCGGACTTTGCATTGCCGGCGCTGATTCATGTGCGCCGCAGCCACGCCGCAGTGATTGCCACCCTCAAGCGCTTCAAGCTCAAACGCGCCGGGATCATTCACGCCTTTGCCGGCAGCCGTGAAGAAGCGCGCGAATACATCAAGCTCGGTTTCAAACTCGGACTGGGCGGCGCCCCGACCTGGCCGCAGGCGTTGCGCATGCATCGGGTTCTCACGGAGTTGCCGCTGGAATCGATCGTGCTGGAAACCGATTCACCGGACATGGCGCCGGCGATGTTTCCCGGTCAGCGCAACAGCCCGGCGCATTTGCCGGCGATCTGCGCAGCCTTGGCCGAGCTGATGAAAACCACCCCGCAACAACTCGCCGCCGCCAGCACCGCCAACAGCTGCGAAGTCTTCGGCTGGTAACCCGATGCATCCTCCTGTAGGAGCTGCGGCACGCTGCGATCTTTTGATCTGTTTTTACAAGCAACATCAAACGATCGCAGCTTGCCGCAGCACCTACAGACAGTCGTCAGTGAGCAGTGGTCAGCAATCAGTCGGCGTGGGCCTTGGCGGCGTCGAGAACCAGCGTCAGATGCTGACGATGGCGCGCGTAACGCACGACAACGAAGTACGCGAAAATTGTAATCAACGATGCGTTGAGTTGTTCGGTGACGCTGAGCAACCCCACCCACTCCATCACCAATGCCACCAGCAATGCGGTGCAGACCGTCACCGACGCGCTGAAGCGCAACAGCGCCAGTGAATCGAGGGACTTGAAGCGTTTGATCTGTTTTGGGCAGCGCAATTCCAGGGTTTTCTGGCAATGCTCGCAGGTGAACGGTTCATTGATCGAGATGGCATTCAGTTGCCAGGGTTTCAGCAGCAGGGTGGTCTGACAATGAGCACAACGGCCCTGGACTCCCAGGGTTGCGACGGACATGAGCAGTCTCCTCCAAAACGGTCTGACAGGGATTCTGGTTGATTGAAGGCGAAAATCCAGCGGGCGGAGGAAAACAGGAATTCGCCTACAGAGGCCAGCCTAAAAAGACTACAAACTATTCAGACAAAACCGGAACCGTGCTCCAGCAAACTGGCAATTGGTAACTGTAGGAGCTGCGGCACGCTGCGATCTTTTGATCTTTAAAAACCAGATCAAAAGATCGCAGCGTGCCGCAGCTCCTACAAGGGGGTAGGTTAGACGCGGAAGGCGCTGATCAATTGTTTGAGTTCGACGACCTGGGCGGACAGCGCACGGCTGGCACCTTCGGTCTGGTGCGCGCCGTGGGCCGTGCGCTCGCCGGCGCGGTTGATCTCGACGATGTTTTGGTCGATGTCGTGGGCGACCGCCGTTTGCTGTTCCACCGCAGCGGCAATCTGCTGGTTCTGATCGACGATCATGCCGACCGCGCCGAGGATGTTTTCCAGCGCCTGCTGGACCTTCTCCGACTGCCCGACCGTGCCGTTGGCCATCTGATGGCTGACGCCCATGGCTTTCACCGCAGCGCCGACGCCGCCGTGCAGCTTGGCGATCATCTGCTCGATTTCTTCGGTGGATTGCTGGGTGCGCTTGGCCAGCGTGCGCACTTCGTCCGCGACCACGGCAAAACCACGGCCCTGCTCGCCGGCGCGGGCTGCTTCGATCGCGGCGTTGAGCGCTAGCAGGTTGGTCTGTTCGGCGATGCTCTTGATCACTTCCAGTACGCGGCTGATCGACTGGCTGTCACTCGCCAACTGATTGATCACCAGCACCGACTGATCGATCTCGCTGGCCAGCGCGGCAATGCTGCCCTGCTGCGACTCGACCAGGCTACGGCCGCTGACGGTTTCATCATTGACGCTGTGGGCGCTGCTCACGGCGGCGGCGGCACTGCGCGCGACTTCCTGTGAGGTCGCCGACATCTGGTTCATCGCCGTGGCCACTTGTTCGATCTGCGTGCGCTGCCCGGCGACGGCCTGATTGCTTTGCGCCGAGACGTTTTCAACTTGTCCGGCCTGACGCTCGACTTCGCCAACGGTCTGGCCGACGCGCTCGATCAGGTCGTGGATTTTCTTCACGGTGCCGTTGAACACTTCGCCCAACTCACCGAGTTCGTCGCGGCTGTGGGCGACGAAGTTGACGGTCATGTCACCCGCCGCGACCTTATCCATCATCGCGCCCAGGCGTTTGAGGGTGGTGCGGGTCGAGGCGTAGAAACCGCCATAGAGATAGAAAATCAGCACGAACACCACCGACAGCGCCACCGCCTGCAAGGTCATGTGGGTGCGGTTTTGCGTCAGACGCTGTTGCAGTTGCGTGTCGAGGAATTTCAGGCTGGCTTCGTTGAGCTGGTAGGTCTTGTCGAGCAACCCGGTGACCTGATCGTAAAACGCCTGCCACGGTGCATCGAGGGTATCGGCCATCACCACGTGTTCTTCGAACAGCTCAGTCGCCTGCTTCAACGACGCCTTGCTGCTGTCGGCCTGAACGCTGAGGGTTTCACGCGCCGCCTTGCTGGAGCCGAGAGCGTCCTGCAACTTCAAGGCGTATTCCGCCTGGAGTTTTTCGATCTGCACCAGCAGTTCATCGAAACGCGTGCTCGAGGCACTGTTGAGAAAGCCCTGCCCCAACGAATACGAGCCCATGGCCCGGCCTTCGCCGAGGGTTTGCGTCACCGTCGGGGTGATCAGCGTCACCAGTTCGCTGAGCTGGCGAATATCGCTCTGGTTGTCACGGCTGAGGCCAGCCTGGCTGGTGATGATCTGGCTGAAAATCTGCGCGCTGGTGAGCAACTTACCGATCAGCGCGCTTTTGCTTTGCAGCGAGTTTTCCGCCTGCTGGGCCTTGAACGCGGCAATCATTTCATCACGCTTGCCGTCGAAAACCTTGATCTGTTCGGGGTCGTCGGTCATCGCCGTCAGCCCTTGCAGACGCGTCAGCACGGCTTGTTCGAGACTGGTGATGTTCGCCTCGACATTGCCGGCCTTGCCGGACTGGCCGAGGATGACGTTGATCTGTACCAGATTGTTCAGGGTTTCCAGATCCCGGCGCAGGGTCAGGCTGCTCCCCAGCAGATCAAGGCTTTGCAGCTCGACCCGGGTGCCCTGAAATTCACGATAGGAATCGCGTACCAGATAAAAATTGGTCACCAGCATCGGTACCAGGAATAGCACGCTGATCAGGCTGAACTTCATGCCGAAGCTCAGACGGTTCATCAGCGAGACGGCGGGATAGAGCAAGCTCTTCACTGGAAGTCTCCCTTGGTTTTTCTTGTTTTTATTGGCAGGCGCGAGGCGACAGCAGATAGCCACTATCGAGCGCCATCACTGTATAGCTCAAATCGACGGGAGGTTTTGTAACTTAAGGTTAACGAAAAAAAGAACGCAGCCTGCGGCAGCTCCTACAGAAAAACCAATCCCTGTAGGAGCTGCCGCAGGCTGCGATCTTTTGATCTTTGTTTGAAATCAGTGAACCAGAACCGTCCACAAGGCAAACCCGGCATACCACAGCACCGCCGCGCGCAGCAGCAGTTCCCACAGGCAATCAAGCGTATTGATGCCCTCAGGACCGACCACAGGAGGCGGGATCTCCCCCGCCACCAGGCCAACCTTGTTGATCAGTTGCGCAGCGCTGATGTTCCAGTTCAGCAGCTCATGCAGCATCACCCGGCTGACCGCGACAAAGTTGCCGACCAGCGCCAGGCTCGCCGCCAGCAATCGCACCGGCACCCAATCAAAGGCATGGCGCATTTGCGCCGCACGTTCGACCAATGCCGGATTCTTGCCGTGTTCCTCGGCCAGCGCCAGCAAGCGATAGGCCAGTGCCGCCACCGGGCCGAGCAGGAAATACCAGAAAATCACCGCGAAGAAGCTTTGATAAGCCTCCCACAACAGGTGCCCCTGCACGCGGTCAAGCAGTTGCTCGCCACTGTCGGCGCAAATATCCAGATCGCGCTTGGCGACATGCGCCGCCGCCTGCAGATCTTCACGGCGCCAGGCATCGCGGAACGGCCCGAGACCGCCGAGCAAATCGCCGCGCCCCAGACTGTAAATCACCACCAGCAAATGCACCGGCAAGGCCAACAAGCCGTAAGCCACTGGCTGCAGCACCAGCAGCAACAGGCCGAGCAGCGCCACCGGCAGCAACACCATGATCGTCAGCACCAACCATGGCTGATCGGCCAATCGCGAGCTGCTTTCAAGTTTGTGCAGTTCGCGGATCCATCCGCCATCGCGTTGAACCCGATGGCGCAAGGCCGAGAACTTCTCGATCCAGACCGCCAGCAGTAACACCAGAAAACTCATTGTCCTTCCTCTTGTGCCAGGGCTGCGCGGTAACGCGCCCAGTCGAATGCCGGGCCAGGATCGGTCTTACGCCCGGGTGCTATGTCGCTGTGCCCGCAAATGCGGGCGCCGGTGATGGCCGGAAATGCTGTTTGCAACTGACGGGTCAACACCGTCAAGGCCTGATACTGCGCATCGGTAAATGGCAGATCATCGGTGCCTTCGAGCTCAATACCCACGGAAAAATCGTTACAGGTTTCGCGCCCTTCGAACAGCGACACGCCAGCATGCCACGCCCGCTCGAGACAGGAGACAAACTGGGTGACCTTGCCGTCACGTTCAATCAAAAAGTGCGCCGAGACGCGCAAATCGGCAATCCCTGCAAAGTAGGGATGTTCGGTGACATCCAGACGATTCTGGAAAAATTCCTGCACCTTGCCGGTGGCGAACTGCCCCGGCGGCAGGCTGATGTTGTGGATAACCAACAGGGAAATTTCGCCCGCAGGGCGTTCATTGAAGTTGGGCGATGGGCAGACCTGCACCCCGTGACACCACCCGCTAGCGGGATCCAACTGCATAACGATTCCTTCAACGCCGACTGTGTTGACGCCCAGTATGCCGTGATCGGCCCCCAGCGCGCGATCACTTGCCGCGATTGAGTCGTCGCAGATTGCCGAGCACCGACTCCAGCGCTCGATCGAACAGCAAGGTGTCGTCCAGCCTGCGCACGACCCCGCGGCGAATTTCATGGGCCAGACTGACGCGGCTGCGTTCCAGCACTTTCATCCCGGTGCGGTCGACAAACACGTACTTGCCCGTGGCTTCGATGATGGCCGCGAGCTTGCAGCGCAGCGTGTGTTCGTCGTCTTCCTGAAACGCCACCCAACTGCCCAGGCGCAGTTGTTCAACCTGACGCAGGCCGGCATCGTCGTCGGGCAGATTCACTGCAGCCAGCGCCAACGGGTTATCGCCCGCCGGCAACACGATCTGCTGCGAAACCTCAACCATGACAGGACTGGCCGCCTGATCCGTTTCACCCGAGCGCTCCAGCACACACACGTGCAGTGCTTCCAGTTCACTGAAGAATTCGCTGGTGGCAAACGGATCGAACGCCGAACTGCTCAAGCCGTCACGCAGCGACTTGAGCAATCCCGGCACCAGCGCCAGCAAGCGCAGACTGGATTCGGCGTCGTCATGGCGCTGCACGCTCCAGATCAATTGCTCCATGGTCTGCACGTCGGCTTGCCATTCGGCGGATTGGTCGCCGTGCTTGAGGCGGGTCAGCAACAGCACTTTGCTCCAGGCATCCTGCACGAAAGTCACCACCGAGGGTGGCAGGACTTTGCCCAGCAGCGCCTGATTCAACGCTTGCTCGACCCGACGCCGGGCCAGTTCGGTTTTTGCCCGGCCCTCTTCGGCATCACGCAAACGCTGCTCAAGCAATTCGCTGCGCCGACGTTCATCGCTGGTAAAGGCAAGAAAGTCAGCCAACAGTTCGGAGAAAATCGCCGGATCGTCGACGAAATCGCTGAGCAAGCGCTGCACCACTTGTTCGATGCGCAGATACAGACTGTCACGCGCCTCGCCATCGCAATCGCCCCAGCCCATGGCGGCGTCCGCGATTTCGTTGAGCAGGCGCCGCGCCGGATGGCTGCTGCGGCTGAAGAAGCTCTTGTCGAGCACCGCGACCTTGAGCATGGGGATCTGCAAGCGGGCGATCAGAGCCTTGAGCGAGTCCGGCACGTTGCGGTCTTCGAGAATGCAGTCAAAGACCATGGCGATCAGATTGATCACGTCCTCGTCGGCGCCACCGACGATCCGCGACTTGCCACTTTTGACGCTGACCCGCGTCAGCAATTGTTCGAGTTGATTGCGCAAATCGAAGTCATCCTGCGCCGCCAGCGCCGGCACATATTGCTGCAAATGCGAGAGCAGGCGCAGCAGGTCGCGGGTGGTGATCGGCTGGGCCGTGGCACTCGGTTCCAGCGTCGGGGCAACGCTGCCGCGCACGTGCAACAGCAGTTCCTGCAACGCGACGAAAACTTCCTGCACGCCTTCGTCTGCAGGTGACGGGTCCTCGCTTTCTTCGCTGTAGACGCTGGCCACCGCACGATCCAGCGCTCGTCGCGCCGGTGCCGGCTTCAAGTCGGGCAGCACACCCGTTGCGAGCAGCAGTTGATTGGCTTCGGCATAGAGTTGTTCGGTATCGGCAAGCACATAGCGCTCGAACAATTTGAGCAGGATCAGCTTGACCTTGATCTCCACCCCCAGATTACGACCGGCCTGCAGGAAGTACTCACAGAGCATCGCCGGGCCGAGCGGGTTGTGCTGCTCGTCGAGGGGATTGCCGAGCAAGGCATTGAGCCGCGCGGTCAGTTGATCCAGCGCGAAGCCATCACGCTTGAGGACGCGACCGACCATGGTTTCGATGGCGACGCTGCGCTCCATGTCATCGGTGCGCGGCGCCGAGTCCTCAAACATCAGCGTGCGAGGCAGCGTGCTGTGCGTGGGGTCGTATTGGGTGAGGCCGACGAAGGCTTCGAAGAATTGTTCGAGAAAGCCGCGCTCGATGTTTTTGCGCTTGAGGCGCAGGTCGCGCATGGCTTCGAAAAAAATGTTCTGTTCGACGTCGTTGCGCGCCCGATCGGCCATTTCAAACAACGTGTCATCGGCGTTATCGAACAGCTCCTGCAAACCATGGCGCAGCTGTTGCGCAGCCTTGTCGCGAACCTGAAGGAGAATCACAGGCAGGCGGGCGAGCGGCGAATGATTCGCCTGATCGGTAGCGGCCTTGTGCAAAGGCACTACTTTCCCGTCGTTGTGCATCCAAGCCTCCTGGAACGGTGATTGTTCTTGGCAGAAACATCGAGTGTGCTGGCGGCAATGCAGGCCATCACACGAATCCCTGTAGAAGTGAGCCTGCTCGCGATGGCGTCCTGTCAGTCAGCGCAGTGGCGATTGAGTGAATGCTTTCGCGAGCAGGCTCGCTCCTACAGGGTAATTCAGCAGGCACAGACCCACGTCAAAGCTATGACGTCAAATGCAAGGCGGATTATCTTGCAAAACTTGTCGCCAGCGCTATAGCCGTCAGGGTTTCCCCTATGCCGCCGCCCTTCCAATGACCACGGTACAACGCTGTTTACTCAAAGAAATTCGACCGGATGCAGGCAAGCGCGCGCGTTCCCGCCTTGGGTTGGCTTGTGCCATGCCCCTATAATCGAACCACTTTGTTTGTGGAGCCCGTTATGCCGAATCTACGTCTCGCCGATTTGACCGCCGAAATCGAAGCCAACGTGCGCCGTGCGTTGCTCGAAGACATCGGCAGCGGCGACATCACCGCGCAACTGATCCCGGCCGAACGTTTGGCCAAAGCCACCATCATTACTCGCGACGAGGCCGTCGTTTGCGGCACCGCGTGGGTCGATGCGGTGTTCCGTCAGCTCGATCCGCGTGTGGCGGTGCACTGGCAAGTGATGGATGGCGAACGGGTCAAACCCAATCAGCCGCTGTTTCATCTGGAGGGCCCGGCCCGTTCACTGCTGACCGGCGAACGCAGTGCGCTGAACTTCCTGCAGTTGTTGTCCGGTGTGGCCACGCGCGCGCAGTATCTGGCGGACTTTGTCGGGGCCACTGACGTCAAGTTGCTGGACACCCGCAAGACCCTGCCAGGCCTGCGTCTGGCGCAGAAGTACGCAGTGACCTGCGGTGGCTGCCACAACCACCGCATCGGTCTGTACGACGCATTCCTGATCAAGGAAAACCACATCGCGGCCAGCGGTGGCATCCCGCAGGCCATTGCCGCCGCGCACAAGATTGCCCCGGGCAAACCGGTGGAAATCGAAGTGGAAAGCCTGGAAGAACTGAAGGAAGCGCTGGCGGCCGGCGCCGACATCATCATGCTCGACGAACTGAGCCTGGACGACATGCGCGAAGCCGTGCGCCTGAACGGCGGCAGGGCGAAACTGGAAGCGAGCGGCGGCATCAACGAAAGCACACTGCTGCCGATCGCTGAAACCGGGGTGGACTACATCTCGATCGGCGCGATGACCAAGGATGTCAAAGCGGTCGACCTGTCGATGCGTCTCAGCCTTTAAACAGCAGCGACAGATGCGAGCTACAAGCTACAAGCCAAAACGCTTTTGCTTTGACTTGTAGCTTGAAACTTGTAGCTCCTAGCTGCTCTTAGACGACAAGATTATTCATCTCGCAGTAATCGTCCCACTCGACACCCAATACTTCGGCCGCTTCCTTGTGCAGCACAAGGCGCTGCGCCTCGAACTCCTCCGGCGTGCTCGTGTACTTGAGCGTCAGCTCCCACGGCTGCAAGCCCTGAGCCTCGGCTTCGTCTTCGAACGCCCACTGAATCTGATCTTTCTGATCATCGGGGCCGAGATCCTTGATCTCTTCCAACAGCTGCGGCGCGTCGAGTTTGTACTTTTCCAGCGCTTGTTCGTGACGTTGCTCTTGAGTTAATTCGGTCATGGCGTTCTCGTTGATCGTAAGAATGGAGGATGGATCTGGATCATCAAGGATCTCTCTGACGCGGATTTGTCCGGCCTTCGGAACCATTCGGGATCATCTGAAAACTGCTAAGCGATGCTCATGCAGGCACCGAATATAGGATGTTTGCATGACGAATTACACGGCTCTTTACATCTCTCGCACAAAAAGTTGACCTGCGGAACATAAATGCGCTTTTCGAGTCATAGCGATGTGCCAGTTCGGCACTCATGCTGTTCACAAGGAAAACCAGTGATGCGCAGCTTTTCGAAGATTTCCGCTTTTGTTTCCACCACCACTCTGATCGCCACCCTGGCACTGCCGGCCAGCGCAATGGCCGTCGAGTTGAGCACCAGCAGCCCATCTTACGGCGACAAAGTTGCGTTGGTTCATAACGACTACGGCAAAGAAGTGGTCGTCAGAGGCGATATCAGCATTGATGAGTTGAAGAAAATGCGCGACACCATCAGTGAGCAATCGCGTCAGATCGAGGAGCTCAAACGCAGCAGCGGTTCGAGTTCAAGCTCCAGCGGCAAGGAAATCGATGAGCTGAAGAACAAGGTCAAGGAACAGGACCGCGAACTGGATACCCTCGGTCGTCAGGTTGAAGAGCTCAAGCGCAACAGTGGCTCCAGCTCCAACTCGAACAGCAGCGAGATTTCGAACCTGAAGCAGAAGGTCAATGACCAGGATCGGGCGATGGACCAGCTCAAACGTACTGTCGAGGATCTGAGCCGCAAGGTGAAATAAGCGGGGATGGTGGTGCCCGAGACAGGAATCGAACCTGCGACCTTCGCGTTACGAGTGCGCTGCTCTACCGGCTGAGCTACACGGGCGGTGGGCTAAACCTAGCACCGGTTTTCACAAAAGCAAAGATCGCAGCCTGTGTAGGAGCTGCCGCAGGCTGCGATCTCTTGATCTTTACGCCAGACAAAAAAAATGCCCCGCCGTTTTCACGGCGGGGCATTTTTATTGCGCTAACGCTTTGGGGTGATTAAACGCCCGAAGCCTTGGCCGCTGCCACGTCTTTGATGGACAGCTTGATACGGCCGCGGTTGTCCACGTCCAGTACCAGCACTTCCACTTCCTGGCCTTCTTTCAGGATGTCGGTCACTTTCTCTACGCGAGCGTCGCTCAGCATCGAGATGTGTACCAGACCGTCCTTGCCCGGCAGGATGTTGACGAATGCGCCGAAGTCGACGATGCGCTCAACCTTGCCGACGTAGATCTTGCCGATCTCGGCTTCAGCGGTGATGCCCAGAACGCGCTGACGTGCAGCTTCAGCAGCTTCCTTGGTTTCGCCGAAGATCTTGATCGAACCGTCGTCTTCGATGTCGATCGAAGCCTTGGTTTCTTCGCAGATCGCACGGATGGTCGCGCCACCTTTACCGATAACGTCACGGATTTTGTCGGTGTCGATTTTCATCGCGATCATGGTCGGAGCGTTGGCCGACAGTTCGGTACGCGACTGGCCGATGATCTGGTTCATCTGACCGAGGATGTTCAGGCGCGCTTCCAGGGCTTGGCCCAGAGCGATCTCCATGATTTCTTCGGTGATGCCTTTGATCTTGATGTCCATCTGCAGCGCAGTAACGCCTTTGGCGGTACCGGCTACTTTGAAGTCCATGTCGCCCAGGTGGTCTTCGTCACCGAGGATGTCGGTCAGGACGGCGAATTTCTCGCCTTCCTTAACCAGACCCATGGCGATACCGGCAACCGGCGCCTTCATCGGCACACCAGCGTCCATCAGGGCCAGGGAAGCACCGCAAACGGAAGCCATCGAGCTCGAACCGTTGGATTCGGTGATTTCCGAAACCACACGGATGGTGTACGGGAACACGTCAGCGGCTGGCAGCATGGCCGAAACCGAACGACGGGCCAGACGGCCGTGACCGATTTCACGACGACCAGCACCACCCATGCGACCACACTCGCCTACCGAGAACGGAGGGAAGTTGTAGTGCAGCATGAACGGGTCTTTTTTCTCGCCTTCCAGGGTGTCCAGCAGCTGTGCGTCACGGGCAGTACCCAGAGTCGCGACTACCAGAGCCTGGGTTTCACCACGGGTGAACAGCGCCGAACCGTGAGTCTTCGGCAGAACACCGACTTCGATGTTCAGCGGACGTACGGTCTTGGTGTCGCGGCCGTCGATACGTGGCTTGCCGTTTACGATGTTTTCGCGAACGGTGCGGTATTCGATTTCGCCGAAAGCGGCTTTGACTTCGCTGGACGAAGGCTGGCCTTCTTCACCGGACAGCTTGGCAACAACCTGATCCTTCAACTCACCCAGGCGAGCGTAACGGTCAGCCTTGATGGTGATGGTGTAAGCCTGGGAGATCGCCTCGCCGAACTCGGCACGGATAGCGCCCAGCAGTTCGGTGGCTTCTGGAGCAGGAGCCCAGTTCCAGGTTGGCTTGGCAGCTTCAGCGGCCAGTTCTTTCACAGCGTTGATGACAACCTGGAATTCGTCGTGAGCAAACAGTACCGCACCCAGCATCTGGTCTTCGGTCAGCTCTTTGGCTTCCGATTCAACCATCAGGACGGCGTCGGAAGTACCGGCAACGACCATGTCCAGGCTCGAAGCAGCTTGCTGCTCGTAAGTCGGGTTCAGCAGGTAGCCAGTGCTTTCGTGGAAGGCAACGCGAGCGGCGCCGATCGGGCCGTCGAACGGGATGCCCGAGATAGCCAGGGCAGCCGAGGTACCGATCATCGCAGCGATGTCCGGATCGGTCTTCTTGCTGGTGGAAACGACGGTGCAGACAACCTGCACTTCGTTCATGAAGCCTTCTGGGAACAGCGGACGGATCGGACGGTCGATCAGTCGGGAAGTCAGGGTTTCTTTCTCGGAAGGACGGCCTTCACGCTTGAAGAAACCGCCAGGGATCTTACCGGCAGCGTAAGTCTTTTCCTGGTAGTGAACCGACAGAGGGAAGAAGCCCTTGCCTGGATCAGCTTGTTTTGCACCGACTACAGTCACCAATACGCTGACGTCGTCGTCAACGGTGACCAATACTGCGCCGGAGGCCTGACGGGCGATACGGCCAGTCTCGAGGGTAACGGTCGATTGACCGAACTGGAATTTTTTGATTACCGGGTTCACGGTGTCCTACCTTCTTTGTGGCTCTTGGGGGAACTGGTTTCTTGCGAATTCTTGGGCAATGTCGGGAATCGGCCCAACGCCTGTCCAGGGTAAAACGTGTATCCAGATAAAACTTGAGGCTGGGAGCCTGCAAGACGCCGGCGGTAAACCGCTGACGTCCGACAGACCACCAACCTCATAGCGCAATCGCTGATTAGCGACGCAGACCCAGGCGAGCGATCAGAGCGCTGTAACGGCTCACGTCCTTGCCTTTCAGGTAGTCCAGCAGCTTGCGACGCTGGTTTACCATGCGGATCAGACCACGACGGGAGTGGTGATCTTTACCGTTGGCCTTGAAGTGACCTTGCAGTTTGTTGATGTTGTGGGTCAGCAGTGCAACTTGCACTTCTGGCGAACCAGTGTCACCAACAGCTTGCTGGTAGTCAGCAACGATTTGAGCTTTTTCTTGAACGTCGAGAGCCATGAGGCAATCCTTTTATCAGGAAACTGTTTCAGGGAAACAGCTTCAACAGGCCAGGGACAAATCCCTGTATCTATAAATGAGTCGTGACCGTGCCTGTTAACAGCCACACTCGCCGACCTGCTGTTACACAGGCCGGTTCCGGTCATTCTGACCGAATCAGTCGACGTGGCGCGATGCGCCCGTCTTCGCTCACTTCACCGATACCGATGAAGCGACCATTGTGATCCTGTACCCGTACCATGCCGAACTTCGGCGCATCCGGGGCACGTACCGGCTGGCCATTAAGCCAGTAGAACGCGCTCGCTTCCGAGAAGTGCAGCAACGGCCAATCCAGCAGGCCGCTGTCCGATGGCATCAGGAAGCGGTCGACCGCCTCGTTGCCGCCTTCGGCATGTACCGCTTCCAGCTCTTCGAGGGTGACGGTCTGTGCCAGGGTGAAAGGCCCGGCCTGGGTACGACGCAGTTCTGCGACGTACGCACCACAACCGAGTTGCTCACCGATATCCTCCACCAGGGTGCGAATATAGGTGCCCTTGCTGCAATCCACCGCAAGACGCGCAGTATCGCCTTCGAAGGCCAGTAATTCCAAGCGCGCAATAGTAACAGAACGCGGTTCGCGCTCCACTACTTCGCCTGCACGGGCCAACTTGTACAACGGCTGGCCATCACGCTTGAGTGCCGAGTACATCGGCGGTATCTGACTGATTTGCCCGCGAAATTTCGGCAATGCCGCCTCGACATCGGTGCGACCAACGGTCACCGGGCGCTCCTGCAAAACTTCACCTTCGGCGTCTGCCGTGGTGGTGGTCTTGCCCAGTTGCGCCAGGGTTTCGTAACCCTTGTCGGAATCGAGCAGGTATTGCGAAAACTTGGTTGCCTCACCAAAGCACAACGGCAAGACACCGGTGGCCAATGGATCGAGGCTGCCGGTGTGCCCGGCCTTCTCGGCATTGAGCAGCCAGCGAACCTTCTGCAACGCGGCGTTGGATGTGAACCCCAACGGTTTGTCGAGCAGGATGATACCGCTGACGTTACGACGGATACGTTTGACCTGAGCCACCGAATTACTCCTTGGTGTCTTCAGGTTCAGCAGCGACCGGGTGCTGATTGTCTTCAGCCACGGCACGCTCGATCAGCGCCGACAAATGCGCGCCACGGACGACGGATTCGTCGTAGTGGAAGTGCAATTGCGGCACGCTGCGCAGTTTCATTTCACGGGCCAGTTGCATACGCAGGAAACCTGCGGCTGCATTCAGCACCTTGATGCTTTGCGCGATATCTTCAGCGTTGTCCTGGCCCATCACGGTGATGAAGATCTTCGCGTGACCGACGTCACGGCTGACTTCCACTGCGGTAATGGTGACCAGGCCGACGCGCGGGTCTTTGACTTCGCGACGGATCAGTTGAGCCAGCTCGCGCTGCATCTGATCGCCGATACGTTGGGTACGGCTGTATTCTTTTGCCATGATTTTGTTACCTGTTACTGCCCCGCGGCGAAACCCGCAAGGTCTGAAAGCGGCAAACGCCCGGCCTGACAAATGCCAGACCGGGCGTTGCGTTTAGAGTCCTTGTGATGCGCCACACCCTTGGGTGCGGCCGACCATCACGGCTCCTGAAGTGCGCGAGTTAGAGGCTGCGAGCAACCTGAACCTTCTCGAAGACTTCGATCTTGTCGCCGACTTTGACGTCGTTGTAGCTCTTCACGCCGATACCGCATTCCATGCCGGCACGTACTTCGGAAGCGTCATCCTTGAAGCGGCGCAGGGATTCCAGCTCGCCTTCGAAGATAACGATGTCTTCACGCAGTACACGGATCGGACGGTTACGGTGCACAACACCTTCGATCACCATACAGCCTGCGATCGCGCCAAACTTCGGCGAACGGAACACGTCACGCACTTCGGCGATACCCAGGATGTTCTCGCGAACATCGCTGCCGAGCATACCGGTCAGGGCTTTCTTGACGTCTTCGATGATGTCGTAGATCACGTTGTAGTAACGCATGTCCAGACCTTCCTGCTCGACGATCTTCCGTGCGCCAGCATCGGCACGCACGTTGAAGCCGAACAGTACAGCGTTGGAAGCCAGTGCCAGGTTAGCGTCGGACTCGGTGATACCACCGACACCGCCGCCGACTACGCGCACTTGAACTTCGTCGTTGCCCAGGCCATTCAAGGCACCGTTCAACGCTTCCAGCGAACCACGGACGTCGGATTTGAGGACGATGTTGAGCGTCTTCTTCTCGGCCTGACCCATGTTTTCGAAGATATTTTCCAGCTTGCCGGCGTGAGCGCGAGCCAGTTTGACTTCGCGGAACTTGCCTTGACGGAACAGAGCCACTTCACGGGCTTTCTTCTCGTCAGCAACAACGCTCATCTCGTCGCCAGCGTCCGGAGTACCGTCCAGGCCGAGGATCTCGACAGGGATGGATGGACCGGCTTCCTTGATTGGCTTGCCGTTCTCGTCGAGCATGGCACGCACGCGGCCATAGTTCGAACCGACCAGGACCATGTCGCCTTGGCGCAGGGTACCGTCTTGAACCAGAACGGTTGCAACCGGGCCACGACCTTTGTCGAGACGCGATTCAACCACAACGCCACGGCCAGGAGCCGACGGAGTTGCTTTCAGTTCGAGAACTTCAGCTTGCAGCAGAACAGCTTCGAGCAGCTCGTCGACGCCAGTACCGACCTTCGCCGAAACCGGTACGAACGGCGTATCACCGCCCCACTCTTCGGAAGTCACGCCGTGAACCGACAGTTCGCTACGGATGCGATCGAGATCAGCGCCCGGCTTGTCGATCTTGTTCACTGCAACAACCAGTGGAACGCCAGCCGCTACAGCGTGCTGGACAGCTTCAATGGTCTGCGGCATCACGCCGTCGTCCGCTGCAACTACCAGGATCACGATGTCGGTCGCCTTGGCACCACGGGCACGCATTGCGGTAAACGCGGCGTGACCCGGGGTGTCGAGGAAGGTGACCATGCCGCGTTCGGTTTCAACGTGGTACGCACCGATGTGCTGGGTGATACCACCGGCTTCGCCAGCAGCTACCTTGGCACGACGGATGTAGTCGAGCAGGGAAGTCTTACCGTGGTCAACGTGGCCCATTACGGTCACGACTGGTGCACGGGAGAACGACTCGCCTTCAAACTTCAGGGACTCGGCCAGGGAGTCTTCCAGGGCGGTGTCGCTGACCAGGGTCACTTTGTGGCCCAGTTCTTCGGCTACCAGTTGAGCAGTTTCCTGATCAAGCACCTGGTTGATGGTCGCTGGGGTACCCAGTTTGAACATGAACTTGATGATTTCAGCAGCCTTGACCGACATCTGATTGGCGAGATCGCCAACAGTGATGGTCTCGCCGATCTGCACATCACGCACGACAGGGCCGGTTGGGCTCTGGAAACCGTGGGCGTTGCGCTTCTTCAGCTTGGCCTTGCCGCGACCACCGCGACGGAAGCCATCGCTTTCTTCGTCGGTAGTGCGTGGCGCCACGCGTGGAGCCGGCGCTTTTTCTTTGACCGAGGCGCGATGCGGAGCGTTTTTGCGCTCGCCATCACCACCACCGCTGCGACGATTGTTGTCGTCGGCACGTGGCTTGTCCGGACGGCGCTGTTCGTTCTGCTTGTTGCGAACGTCAGCAGACGGAGCTGGAGCAGCGGCAGCGACCGGTGCGCTTTCGCGTACAGGTTCTGCAGCGGCAACCGGCGCCGCAACGGCGGCGCTGTTAGCGTTCTGCGCAGCAGCAGGCTGGTTACGCGCTTCTACTTCGGCGCGTTGCTTGGCTTCTTCTTCAGCCTTCTGACGGGCAGCATTTTCTACTGCGCGACGCTCATCCAGTTCACGCTTGCGTTCGGCTTCGATTTCTTCCGGGCTACGCTGTACGAAAACTTTCTTTTTGCGGACTTCTACGCTGATGCTTTTGCTACCAGCCACACGCAGGGTGCTGGTGGTTTTACGCTGCAGCGTGATCTTGCGTGGTTCTTCCACTTTCGCCTTGTGGCTGCTTTTCAAGTGAGTCAGCAGGGACTGCTTCTCACTGTCAGTCACATTTTCTTCGGCGGCGGTGTGCGGCAGACCTGCCTCACGCATCTGCTGCAACAGGCGCTCTACCGGTGTTTTGACCTCATCGGCCAGTTGTTTCACCGTGACTTGCGTCATGCACTTCTCTCCTCAGGCCGCGCCTAATTACTCGAACCAGTGGGCTCGGGCGGCCATGATCAACTTGCCGGCACGATCATCGTCAATGCCGTCGATGTCGAGCAGGTCGTCAATAGACTGCTCGGCCAGGTCTTCGCGGGTAATTACGCCGCGCACCGCCAGTTCCATCGCCAAATCCTTGTCCATACCCTCAAGCGAGAGCAGGTCTTCGGCCGGATGGGCGTCTGCCAGCTTTTCCTCAGTAGCGATGGCTTTGGTCAACAAACGATCCTTGGCACGAGCGCGAAGCTCGTTGACGGTATCTTCGTCAAAGCCGTCGATGTTGAGCATTTCTTCCAACGGTACGTAGGCAATCTCTTCCAGGCTGGTGAAGCCTTCATCTACCAGCACCTGTGCCAGGTCTTCGTCGACTTCCAGCTCGTCGATGAAGTTGCGCAGGATGTCGCCGGTTTCTGCTTGCTGCTTAGCCTGGATGTCCGATTCGGTCATCACGTTCAGGGTCCAGCCAGTCAACTGGCTAGCCAGACGCACGTTCTGACCACCGCGACCGATGGCCTGAGCAAGATTGTCTGCGCCAACGGCGATGTCCATTGCGTGGGCATCTTCGTCAACGATAATTGCCGCAACCTCGGCCGGGGACATGGCGTTGATCACGAACTGAGCCGGGTTGTCGTCCCACAGGACGATATCAACACGCTCACCGCCCAACTCACCCGACACTGCCTGGACGCGCGAACCGCGCATACCGATGCAAGCGCCCTGCGGGTCGATGCGTTTGTCCTTCGAGCGGACGGCGATCTTGGCACGCGAACCCGGATCACGGGACGCAGCCATTACTTCGATCAGGCCTTCAGCGATTTCCGGCACTTCGATGCGGAACAGCTCGATCAGCATTTCCGGCGCGGTACGCGACAGGATCAACTGCGGGCCGCGGTTCTCGGTGCGGATTTCCTTGAGCAGCGCACGCAGACGCACGCCAACACGGAAAGTTTCGCGAGAAATGATGTCTTCACGGGCCAGCAACGCTTCAGCGTTGTTACCCAGATCGACGATCACGTTGTCGCGGGTGACTTTTTTCACGGTGCCGGAGATGATTTCTCCCAGGCGCTCGCGATAGGCGTCGACCACTTGAGCGCGCTCGGCTTCACGTACTTTTTGCACGATGACTTGCTTGGCAGTCTGTGCAGCAATACGGCCGAACTCGATGGATTCGATCTTTTCTTCGACGACGTCGCCAACGTTGGCACCAGGATGCGTTTCGGCAACCTTGCTCGGCCAGGTTTCGATGGCCGGATCGTCGAGATCATTCTCTTCGACGACCGTCCAGCGACGGAAAGTTTCGTATGCCCCGGTGTGGCGGTTAATTTCCACACGCAGGTCAACTTCGTCTTCAAAACGCTTTTTGGTAGCAGTGGCCAAAGCCAGCTCCAGCGCTTCAAAAATTACGCTTGCCGGTACGCCCTTTTCATTGGATACCGACTCAACAACCAGCAGTACTTCTTTGCTCATCGTACGCCTCGCCTTTCGCAAGCCATTGGATCCGCGGGATCCGCGTCTCAGTCAAAACTGGGAATAATGTTGGCCTTGTCGATCATATCGATCGGCAACAGGAACTCATGGTCTTCTACATGCACCACGACATCCTGTTCTTCTACACCGCGCAGAAGGCCCTGAAAGTTGCGCCGACCTTCAAAAGGCGAGCGCAGCTTGATCTTCACTTGTTCACCGGCAAATTTTGCAAACTGCTCAAGAGTGAACAGTGGGCGCTCCATGCCAGGCGAGGAAACTTCGAGGGTGTATTCAACGGTGATTGGATCTTCAACATCCAGCACACCGCTGATCTGACGGCTGACAATGGCGCAATCGTCCACCAGCACACCGCCCTCTTTATCGATATAAACGCGCAACATCGAATGACGACCCTGAGCCGAAAATTCGATACCCCAGCATTCATAGCCCAGGGCCACGACCACCGGGGCCAGCAAGGCCTGCAACTCTTCTAGCTTGCTCGACACCTGAACCCCCTAGTGCATGATATGTGCATGCTTTGCAAAATAAAAAAATGGGCGAAACGCCCATCCTTGAAACGCCGTCGAACAGCGGCGTTGAAAGTGTCCAGCTAACAAAAAGCCCCTTAAAAGGGGCTCCTTAAACTGGTTGCGGGGGCCGGATTTGAACCGACGACCTTCGGGTTATGAGCCCGACGAGCTACCAGACTGCTCCACCCCGCGACAAAGCTGGGGCGGAAGTATACGACCGATCCCTTATAGGGTCAATGTAACCTTCCACCTGCAAGAAAGCCCGCAACAGCGGGCTCTCCTGACTAATTGGTACCGAGAAGGGGACTCGAACCCCTACACCCTATGGGCACAACCACCTCAAGGTTGCGTGTCTACCAATTCCACCACCTCGGCAAAACTACGTTTGAAACCCTTCTTACTTCTGCTCTTGAGCTGGAGGTACGTCAGTCGCTGGAGTAGCCGACTTTTGCTCTTGAAGCACCGGGACATCATCAGAAGCCGGTTGTTGTTGCTTAGGCACTTCCAACACTGCTGGATTTGGGAGACCTGCCTGAGTCAGCTGGTGAGCCTTCTCTTTAGCAAAGTAACCTAACCCCAAGCTGGTTATGAAGAAACCGGCGGCAAGTATAGCAGTAAACTTACTAAGAAAGGTAGAGGAACCTTGGCTTCCGAACACAGTATTTGAAGCACCTGCTCCGAAAGACGCGCCAGCATCCGCACCTTTACCCTGCTGCAGCAAAACCAGAGCTACTACGCCCAATGCACCCAGCAGATGAAAAACGACTACGACTGTTTCCAGCATTTTTTCAGTTTCCCGCGGCGCGACAAATCGCACCGAACTCATCTGCATTCAGGGAAGCTCCACCAATGAGCCCCCCATCGATATCCGGCATGCCGAACAGTTCGACCGCATTGGCCGCCTTCACGCTGCCGCCGTATAGAAGCCGCACACCTCGTGCGACTTCAGAATTCTCTGCCGCCAGCTGCTCGCGAATGGCTTTATGCACATCCTGAGCTTGCTGCGGCGTTGCAGTCAGTCCGGTACCAATAGCCCAGACCGGCTCGTAAGCGATGACTGCCTTGGCAAAAGCACCTACACCCAGCTCCTCGATGATGCTGCCCAGCTGACGCCCGACAACCTCAAGAGTTTTTCCGGCTTCGCGCTGCTCGAGGGTTTCCCCTACACACAACACCGGAATCAAGCCACATGCCTGTGCAGCTGCAAACTTGCGATTCAGCATTCCGTCTCGCTCACCCATAATCTGGCGGCGTTCGGAGTGCCCGATAAGCACAAGGGAACAACCTGCATCCACCAACTGACTCGGCGCAATCTCACCGGTCAATGCACCTTGCATGGATTCCACCGCAGAGTTCTGCGCACCGACCGAAATCGACTTGCCTTTCAAACCATCAATCACTTGATTGATATGCAAGCAAGGCGGGAATACCGCAACATCAACACCGCTTGGCAAGGCCAGATGACGAAGGCCGTTGATCAGCTCAGCGACGCTGGCGCGGGTACCGTGCATCTTCCAGTTACCAGCTACCATAGGGCGACGCATGCTGTACCTCGTCGGTCAAAGTGGGCGCAGATGTTACCCAACACAATCATGCCTTGCAAGCCGAATCAGGCAGAAACTTCAGTTACCAGTTTTGCCAGTTCTTCGGCATAGCTGCGAACCTGCGTTTCGTCTTCGCCTTCAACCATTACGCGCACCAGAGGCTCTGTCCCGGACTTGCGCAAAAGTACCCGGCCGCGACCCGCCATAGCTTGGGTTACTCGCGCACTGGCTTCCTTGACAGCCGGGTGCTCCAGCGGGCTTTCGCCGCCACCGAAACGCACATTGATCAGCACCTGAGGACACTTGCGCAACGCCTGACGCGTCTGCGCCAGACCTTCATTACGTGCTTTCAACGCCATCAGCACCTGCAACGCCGCAATAATGGCATCACCGGTAGTCGTGTGATTGAAGCAGACAATGTGCCCCGAATTCTCACCACCTACCAGCCAATTGCGCTCGAGCAACTCGGCGATTACATAACGGTCGCCTACATTGGCACGGATAAACGGAATCGAAAGATCCGCAAGTGCCAGCTCAAGGCCCAGGTTACTCATGAGCGTACCCACGACGCCACCCTGAAGCTTGCCACGCTCATGCAGGTCACGAGCGATGATGAACAGCAACTCGTCACCATCGACGATGGCACCCGTGTGATCGACCATCAACACCCGATCACCATCACCATCAAAGGCGATACCCAGATCCGCATGCTCAGCCAGCACCGCAGCCTGCAGTGGCTCCATATGAGTCGAGCCGCAGTTGTCGTTGATATTCAGGCCATTTGGCTGCGCCGACAGCACCACGACTTCCGCACCCAGCTCACGGAAAACGCTAGGCGCTACCTTGTAGGTCGCACCATGCGCACAATCGATAACGATCTTGAGGCCGGCAAAACTGGTGCTGGTGGGCACACTGCTCTTGCAGAACTCGATGTAGCGGCCAGACGCATCGTTGATTCGCGACACCTTGCCGATCTTGCTCGACTCGACCACCGTCATCGGCGCATCAAGCAATTCTTCGATCATCAATTCCAGCTCATCAGGCAGCTTGGTACCTTTGCCCGAGAAGAATTTGATGCCGTTGTCGTCATGCGGATTGTGCGATGCGCTGATCACGATACCGGCCTCAGCCTGGAACGTACGCGACAGATAGGCAATAGCCGGTGTAGGCATCGGACCGAGCAGCATCACATCGGCACCTGCCGACGTCAGGCCGGCCTCAAGCGCCGATTCAAACATATAACCAGAAATTCGTGTGTCCTTGCCAACGAGTACCTTGCAAGCACCCATTTTGCGGAACGCCATGCCGGCAGCCCAACCGAGCTTGAGCATGAAGTCAGGAGTGATCGGATACACACCGACTCGACCACGAATGCCGTCAGTACCAAAGTATTTCTTGCTCATAAGTGCTCCATCATTCTTATTCGGCTGATTCCACGGCCGCGATCATCCGCACCACGTCTACCGTTTCCGCCACATCATGGACGCGCAATATACGCGCACCTTTGACGGATGCCAGTGCCGCCAATGCAAGACCACCATGCAAACGCTCACCCACCGGGCGATTCAAGGCATGGCCGATCATGCTTTTTCGGGATACACCTACCAACAGAGGCCGGCCCAACGCGTGCAAGGCATCCATATGCTTGAACAAGCTTAGATTGTGCTGCAGGGTTTTGGCGAAACCAAAGCCGGGATCAAGAATGATGCGCTCGGCAGGAATACCCGCCAACGCACACTGAGCCATGCGCTGGGCGAGGAACTCAGCCACTTCGCGGGTGACATCCTGGTAATGCGGATTGTCCTGCATGTCGCCAGGCTCGCCCAGCATATGCATAAGGCACACCGGCAACCCCGTTGCCGCGGCGGCATCCAGCGCACCATCGCGCTGAAGCGAGCGGACATCGTTGATCAAACCTGCGCCCAGTCGTGCGGTTTCGCGCATGACCGCAGGCGTCGAGGTATCGACCGAGATGATCACATCCAGTTCGCGATTGATCAGCTCGACGATCGGCGCCACACGCTCAAGCTCTTCCAATGGCGATACTGCGCGCGCACCAGGTCGAGTCGACTCGCCACCGACATCAATCAGCGTCGCACCAGCCGCGACCATGGCTTCAGCATGGCGCAGGGCTGCGTCGAGCTGGCTGTATTGGCCGCCATCAGAGAAGGAATCGGGAGTGACATTGAGAATACCCATGACATGCGTCTGGGCCAAATCAAGAACCCGGTTGCCGCAAGGCAACCGGGTCAGGGACTGTACAGAAGTCATTTCAAACCTTAAACGTCAGCAGCCGGACCGCCAATCGGTGTTTCCGGACGCTCATCCCGAACGACAGGAGGTGGCGGCGTACCGGTGCCACCCGACCAGTCACGAGGCTCGCGAGGCGTGCGACCCGCCATGATGTCGTCGATCTGTTCAGCATCGATCGTTTCGTACTTCATCAGCGCATCAGCCATCGCGTCGAGCTTGTCACGGTTATCCGTGAGGATCTGCTTGGCGGTGCCGTAGCACTGGTCGATGATGCTGCGTACTTCCGAGTCGATCAACTTGGCCGTCTCACCAGAGAAGCTGGCAGCCTGACCGCCACCGCCGCGACCGAGGAATACTTCACCCTCTTCTTCGGCGTACATCAACGGACCGAGTTTTTCCGACAGGCCCCACTTGGTCACCATGTTCCGTGCAATCTGACTGGCACGCATGATGTCGTTGGAAGCACCGGTGGTTACACCGTCGAAGCCCAAGGTCATCTCTTCAGCAATACGGCCGCCGTACAGCGAGCAGATCTGACTGATCAGTGCGCGCTTGGACAGGCTGTAGCGATCTTCTTCCGGCAGGAACATGGTCACACCCAGCGCACGACCGCGCGGGATGATCGACACTTTATAGACCGGATCATGCTCGGGCACGACACGACCAACGATGGCGTGGCCTGCTTCGTGATAAGCGGTGTTCTGCTTTTCTTTCTCGGACATGACCATGGATTTGCGCTCGGCGCCCATCATGATCTTGTCTTTTGCCAGTTCGAATTCTTTCATCTCGACGATGCGTTTGCCGCTGCGTGCAGCGAACAACGACGCCTCGTTGACCAGATTGGCCAGGTCGGCACCGGAGAAGCCCGGAGTACCGCGAGCGATTACCGCCGGAGCAACGTCGTCACCCATTGGCACTTTACGCATGTGAACCTTGAGAATCTGCTCGCGACCACGGATATCCGGCAGACCGACCACTACCTGACGGTCGAAACGGCCCGGACGCAGCAGCGCAGGGTCGAGTACGTCAGGACGGTTGGTTGCAGCGATAACAATGATGCCGTCATTCATCTCGAAGCCGTCCATCTCGACCAACAACTGGTTGAGAGTCTGCTCACGCTCGTCGTGACCGCCACCCATGCCGGCGCCACGGTGGCGACCGACGGCGTCGATTTCGTCGATGAAGATAATGCACGGTGCGTGCTTCTTGGCCTGCTCGAACATGTCACGAACACGGCTGGCACCCACGCCGACGAACATTTCGACGAAGTCGGAGCCGGAAATGGTGAAAAAAGGCACTTTGGCTTCGCCGGCAATAGCCTTGGCCAGCAAGGTTTTACCGGTACCCGGAGGACCGACCATCAGCACACCGCGTGGAATGCGGCCACCGAGGCGCTGGAACTTGCCCGGATCGCGCAGGAACTCGACCAGCTCGCCCACTTCTTCCTTGGCTTCGTCGCAACCGGCAACGTCAGCCAGGGTGGTTTTCACCTGATCTTCGGAGAGCAGGCGTGCCTTGCTCTTGCCGAAACTCATCGGTCCACCCTTGCCACCGGCACCGCCCTGCATCTGGCGCATGAAGAACATGAACACCGCGATGATCACCAGGATCGGGAAGCTGGCCACCAGAAGCTGGGTCCAGATGCTCTGCTGCTCAGGCTGCTTGCCTTCGACCACAACGTGGTTGTCGACCAGATCGCCGATCAGGCCATTGTCCTGAATTGCCGGACGAATGGTCTTGAAGCTGTCGCCATCGTTGCGTTTGCCGGTGATCACATAGCCATCAACCGCTACGCGCTCGACCTTGCCATCCTTGACCTGCTGGATGAAGTCGGAATAGTTGAGGGTCTGCGGCTCGTTAGGGCTGGAGAAGTTGTTCATCACCGTCACCAGGACAGCCGCGATGATCAACCACAGGATCAGATTCTTTGCCATATCGTTCAATTAACTACCCTCTGAAGCAAGCTCCGCTACTGGCGCGCGCTTCGCATGATATTCACCGGCCTAACTTACTACATTACCTACAGCTCTGGCAGGCGCCGTCTGTAACCCTTTGTGAAACACTTTCTACACAATATTCGCTAAAGCGCTCGGGGCGAAATACGAAAAACCTATCACCCCGACAAAAAACCTCGTTTTACTCACTACGTCCGCGATAACCCCAAGCCAACATGTACTGCTCGCGCGAACTCCCACGGGACGAATCCGGCTTGATCATCTGGATCTTGTCGAATTTCTTCCGGGCATCCTTCAGGTACACGTCAAACCCTTCGCCCTGGAAAATCTTGATCACGAAATTACCACCCGGCTTGAGAATCCGCTCGGCCAGATCAAGCGCCAGCTCGCAAAGAAACATGGCTTTGGGCATGTCCACTTCGGGCGTACCACTCATATTGGGGGCCATATCGGAAATCACAAGGTCCACCTGCGAATTACCCACGGCCTCAAGGATCTGCGCGAGCACGGCGTCCTCGGTGAAGTCGCCCTGGATGAAGGTAACGTCGGGGATGCTGTCCATTTCCAGGATGTCCGAAGCGATCAGACGCCCCTGACCACCGATCAGCCGGCTGGTGACCTGCGACCAGCCGCCGGGCGCTGCGCCCAGGTCGACGACGCTCATGCCAGGGCGGATCAGCTTGTATTTCTCCTGGACTTCCAGAAGTTTGTAACTCGCACGCGAGCGGTAGCCATCCTTCTGCGCCTGCTTCACATAGGGATCGTTGACATGTCTTTTCAGCCAACCAAGGCTTGTCTTGGAACGCGCCATTGGGCACCTCGATAATAAGGGTCGTGATTAATTGGGCGGATCCACGAACCCTCGGGTAAAATGGCCGCCATTTTACAGAATCCAGACGAAAGGGTCAGATTATGCCGCTCACTCAAGAGCAGAAGAAACAGTACAAATCCATTGGCCACCATCTGAAACCAGTTTTGACGGTGGCAGACAACGGTCTGACTGAAGGTGTGCTAGCCGAGCTTGAACGCGCTCTAGCGGATCACGAGCTGATTAAAATCAAGCTCAACATCCTCGATCGCGAGTCGCGCCTGGCGCACATTGCAGAACTGTGCAAGGTCGGCAAAGCAGATCTGGTACAGGTCATCGGCAAGATGGCACTGGTTTACCGCAAGAACTTCAGCGCCAACAAGCAGCTGTCGAACGTTCATCGCTTCAAGTGATGACAAGGGTCAAGGGTGTGCTTCGCGCACCCTGCCACTCCACCCCGGAACTGGCTGCAATACCAGCACCACACCGCAAAAGCCCAGAATCAGAAAACTGAACACCAGCCAGTGCTGCGCATCCGGCCAGCCAATACGCACTGCGACATACATCGCACACGCATATAACGCCAGCAACAACACCTGCCCGCGCAAATCCCGCCATAGACTGGCAAGGCCCTCGGCCTGTACCAGCACCAAAGCCTGAAAAATCACGCATGCGGCGGCAAAACCCACCACCAGCACTTCAAATGAACTTGCGACTTCATCGATCAACAGCGGTGCCAGGCCAATTTTGCCCAACACCGGCTGCAGGCCAAGATGAATCAGCCATAGGCCGCCAACCCAGAGCATCTGGGCCAGCTGCCAAAGCATGGCGCCCGCATGCAGCGGGCGCCGACCTTCAGATGTGACGGACTTCGACAATCTCGTACTCGATAACGCCACTTGGCGTTTTCACGGCGACCACATCGCCCTCTTCCTTGCCGATCAAGGCGCGGGCCAGAGGCGAACCGACCGAAATCTTGGCGAGTTTGAAGTCTGCCTCATCCTCACCCACGATGTGGTAAGTGACGCTTTCATCGGTCTCGACGTTGGCGATTTCGACGGTAGTGCCGAAGATCACTTTGCCGGTATGCGGGATGGACGTGACATCAATGATGACCTGATTCTGAATCCGGCCTTCGATATCACGAATCCGCGCTTCAACCATGCCTTGCTGTTCGCGCGCGGCATGGTATTCGGCGTTTTCTTTCAAGTCACCCAGCTCGCGGGCCGTACCGATGTCCTGGCTGAGCTTCGGACGTACGACCTTGGTCAGGTGAGCGTGTTCTTCTTCCAGGGCTTTAGCGCCCTGGACGGTCATTGGGTATTTGATCATGCCTTCAATCCTGCGTGTAGATCCTGCAAGCGGCGCACGGTTTTTTCAGGACCGAACTTCAGCGCTTCACAGATAGCTTCGCCAGCAGCAATGGTAGTGGTGCAGTAAATCTTGTGCTGCAAGGCATTACGACGAATGGAGTACGAATCAGCGATCGACTGACGACCTTCGGTAGTGTTGATGATCAGGGTGACTTCGTCATTCTTGATCATGTCGACCACATGCGGACGACCCTCGGTCACCTTGTTCACACGGCGCACTTTCAGGCCTGCCGCTTCGATCAGCTTGGCAGTACCGGCGGTGGCAACCACTTCGAAGCCCAAGTTGATCAGATCGCGGGCCACGCCTGCAACCAGTGGCTTGTCGTCATCGCGCACGCTGATGAATGCGGTACCGCCGGTCGGCAGCACTTCGCTGGCGCCCATCTGGGCTTTGGCGAATGCTTCACCGAAGGTGTCGCCAACGCCCATCACTTCACCGGTCGACTTCATCTCTGGCCCGAGGATCGGGTCAACGCCAGGGAATTTGGCGAATGGGAACACCGCCTCTTTCACGCTGTAGAAGTTCGGAATGATTTCCTTGGTGAAGCCGATTTCTTTCAGAGTCTTACCGGCCATCACGCGCGCAGCGATCATAGCCAGGGAAACACCGATGCACTTCGATACGAACGGCACGGTACGCGAAGCGCGCGGGTTGACTTCGATGACGTAGATGTCTTCGCCCTGCAACGCCAACTGCACGTTCATCAGACCGACAACGCCCAGTTCCAGGGCCATTTTCTTGACCTGTTCGCGCATCTCGTCCTGGATATGCACAGGCAGCGAGTACGGCGGCAGCGAGCACGCGGAGTCACCGGAGTGAACGCCAGCCTGCTCGATGTGCTGCATGATTGCGCCGATGACGACGTCTTTGCCGTCGCAGACCGCATCCACGTCCATTTCGATGGCGCAGTTGAGGAAGTGGTCGAGCAGCACCGGGCTGTCGTTGGACACTTTCACCGCGTCACGCAGATAGCGCTTGAGCTCTTCTTCTTCGTAGACGATTTCCATCGCGCGGCCACCCAGTACATAGGATGGGCGCACCACCAGCGGGTAACCGATCTTGCTGGCGGCACGAATCGCTTCGTCTTCGCTGCGCACGGTGGCGTTTGGTGGCTGACGCAGGTTCAGACGCTCAACCATTTGCTGGAAGCGCTCGCGGTCTTCAGCGCGGTCGATCGCATCAGGGCTAGTGCCGATGATTGGCACGCCAGCCGCTTCCAGGGCACGCGCCAGTTTCAGCGGAGTCTGGCCGCCGTACTGGACGATCACGCCTTTCGGCTTCTCGACGCGGCAGATTTCCAGCACGTCTTCCAGCGTTACCGATTCGAAGTACAGACGGTCGGACGTGTCGTAATCCGTGGAAACGGTTTCCGGATTGCAGTTGACCATGATGGTTTCGTAGCCGTCTTCGCGCAGTGCGAGGGCAGCGTGAACGCAGCAGTAGTCGAACTCGATACCTTGGCCGATACGGTTCGGGCCACCGCCCAGGATCATGATCTTGTCGCGGCCCGACGGCGCGGCTTCGCACTCTTCTTCGTAAGTCGAATAGAGGTAAGCGGTGTCAGTGGCGAACTCGGCGGCGCAGGTGTCAACGCGCTTGTAGACCGGGAACACTTCCAGCTTGTGACGGTGAGTCCGCAGGTTCTTCTCGGTCACACCCAGCAGCTTGGCCAGACGCTGATCGGAGAAGCCTTTGCGCTTGAGCTTGTACATCAGGTCGCGGTCGATAGCGGAGAGACCAAGGGTCTTGACCTTCTCTTCGTCCTTGATCAGATCTTCGATCTGCACCAGGAACCACGGGTCGATCATGTTCATGGCGAAGATTTCTTCGACAGTCATGCCGGCGCGGAAAGCGTCTGCCACGTACCAGATGCGCTCGGCGCCCGGCACGGTCAGTTCACGCTTGAGTACGCTCATGCTTTCCGGGTTGCTCAGGTCGAGCTTCTCGTCCAGACCGCAAACGCCAACTTCCAGGCCGCGCAGGGCTTTCTGCAGGGATTCCTGGAAAGTCCGGCCGATGGCCATGACTTCACCGACCGACTTCATTTGAGTGGTCAGACGCGCGTCAGCCTTGGCGAATTTCTCGAAGGCGAAGCGTGGCAGCTTGGTCACGACGTAGTCGATCGACGGCTCGAAGGACGCCGGGGTCTTGCCGCCAGTGATGTCGTTCGACAGTTCGTCGAGGGTGTAGCCCACAGCCAGTTTGGCCGCGACTTTGGCGATCGGGAAACCGGTGGCTTTCGAAGCCAGGGCCGAGGAACGCGATACACGCGGGTTCATTTCGATCACGACCATACGGCCAGTGTCCGGGCAGATACCGAACTGCACGTTGGAACCGCCAGTCTCGACGCCGATCTCGCGCAGTACCGCCAGGGAGGCGTTACGCAGGATCTGGTATTCCTTGTCGGTCAGGGTCTGTGCTGGCGCGACGGTGATCGAGTCGCCGGTGTGCACGCCCATCGGGTCGAAGTTTTCGATCGAGCAGACGATGATGCAGTTGTCCTTTTTGTCGCGGACAACTTCCATCTCATATTCTTTCCAGCCGATCAGCGATTCGTCGATCAGCAGCTCTTTGGTCGGCGACAGGTCCAGACCACGGGCGCAGATTTCTTCGAACTCTTCACGGTTGTAAGCGATACCGCCGCCGGTGCCGCCCATGGTGAAGGACGGACGGATGATGCACGGGAAGCCGAGGGTTTCGAGAACCGCGTTGGCCTCTTCCATGCTGTGCGCGATACCGGAACGCGGGCACGCCAGGCCGATGGATTTCATCGCCTTGTCGAAACGCGAACGGTCTTCAGCCTTGTCGATGGTGTCGGCGTTGGCGCCGATCATTTCCACGCCGAACTTCTCCAGAATGCCTTCGCGCTCCAGATCCAGGGCGCAGTTCAGAGCGGTCTGGCCGCCCATGGTTGGCAGCACGGCGTCCGGACGCTCTTTCTCGATGATCTTGGCAACGGTCTGCCACTTGATCGGCTCGATGTAGGTCGCGTCGGCCATGTCCGGGTCGGTCATGATGGTGGCCGGGTTGGAGTTCACCAGGATGACGCGGTAACCCTCTTCGCGCAGGGCTTTACAGGCCTGCGCGCCGGAGTAGTCGAATTCGCAGGCCTGGCCGATAACGATCGGGCCAGCGCCGAGAATCAGGATGCTTTTAATGTCTGTACGTTTTGGCATGGGTTTGTCACTCAAATCCGCAGGTCAGTCGGCAAGCCGTCTTGATCGATTTCTGAAGTCCCGAAGGGGCCGCCGGTGCCGGGGCCACCCTCGTGGGCTTCTCTCTACAGTCTCAAGGCGAACGCTTAGCGTCGCTTGGCCATCTCGTTGATGAAGCGGTCGAACAGTGGCGCGACGTCGTTCGGGCCCGGGCTCGCTTCAGGGTGACCCTGGAAGCTGAACGCGCTCTTGTCGGTGCGCTCGATGCCTTGCAGGGTGCCGTCGAACAGCGATTTGTGAATCGCTCGCACGTTGGCTGGCAGGGTCTCTTCGTCTACCGCGAAACCGTGGTTCTGGCTGGTGATCATCACGACACCAGTGTCCAGATCCTGCACCGGGTGGTTGGCACCGTGGTGGCCATGGCCCATTTTCAGGGTCTTGGCGCCGGAAGCCAGAGCGAGCAGTTGGTGACCCAGGCAAATACCGAAGACCGGAATTTCGGTTTCCAGGACTTCCTTGATCGCCTTGATCGCGTAGTCGCATGGCTCCGGATCACCAGGGCCGTTGGACAGGAACACGCCGTCCGGCTTCAGTGCCAGGACATCAGCAGCAGGCGTCTGCGCAGGTACCACGGTGACGCGGCAGCCGCGCTCGACCAGCATGCGCAGGATGTTGACCTTGACGCCGTAGTCGTAGGCAACCACGTGATAAGGCAGCTCGGAAGCGTCGATGGTCGCGTGGCTGTCGGTCTTCAGATCCCAGACAGTCGAGCGCCATTCGTACTGAGTCTTGGTGCTGACGACCTTCGCCAGATCCATGCCCTTCAGGCCCGGGAAGCCTTGCGCGGCAGCAATTGCAGCTTCTTCGGAGATGTTGTCGCCGGCCATGATGCAGCCGTTCTGTGCGCCTTTCTCACGCAGGATGCGGGTCAGGCGGCGGGTGTCGATACCGGCGATTGCCACAACATTGTTGGCTTTCAGGTAGTCGGACAGGGACATCTTGTTACGCCAGTTGCTCGCTACCAGCGGCAGGTCACGGATGACCAGGCCAGCGGACCACACGCGGTCGGACTCGGCGTCTTCCGGCGTGGTGCCGGTGTTGCCGATGTGCGGGTAAGTCAAGGTAACGATTTGTTGGGCGTAGGAAGGATCGGTAAGGATTTCCTGATAGCCGGTCATTGCGGTGTTGAACACCACCTCACCAACGGTTTGACCGTCGGCTCCAATGGCTTCGCCGCGAAAAATGCTGCCATCAGCAAGGGCAAGTATGGCTGGCTTAGTCAAGAAGACCTCCCGTAAATAACGCATGAAAGGGCGATCGCAGGTTGTAAAAAAGCGGAGTGACGTATGGACACGTCACCCCGCTTCTTCACTGAATTATTCTGCGCGCTTTTAGTGGACACACTAAAGCTGTAGCTTACAGAAAAAGGCTTTTTTGGTCCACCGCTAAAGAGCCTAAAAGGCCGGAGAATGCGACAGGACGTCGGCTAGCGGAGAAAAACCAGCGCAAACAGGGCGTTTGCGCCGGGTTCAGCAATGAATCAGCGCAGGTCGAGCACGTCCTGCATGTCGTACAGACCTGGCTCGCGAGCATCCAGCCACAGCGCGGCACGCACCGCACCCTTGGCGAAAGTCATGCGGCTCGAAGCCTTGTGCGTGATCTCCAGACGCTCACCTTCGCAAGCAAACAACACGGTGTGATCACCCACCACATCACCGCCGCGTACGGTGGCGAAGCCGATGGTTTCGCGCTCACGGGCACCGGTGTGACCTTCACGACCGTAGACCGCGACTTTCTGCAAATCACGATCCAGCGCACTGGCAATCACTTCACCCATGCGCAGCGCCGTACCCGACGGCGCATCGATCTTGTGACGGTGATGAGCCTCGATGATTTCGATATCCGCTTCATCACCCAGCACGCGTGCCGCCATGTCCAGCAGCTTCAGCGACAGATTGACGCCGACACTGAAGTTCGCCGCAAACACGATCGGAATATCCTTGCCCGCCTCGACCAGCAACTGCTTCTGCGCAGCGTCCAGCCCGGTGGTACCGATGACCATGGCCTTGCCGGCTTTGCGGCAGAAGGCGAGGTTTTTCAGCATCACTTCCGGCAGCGTGAAGTCGATCAATACGTCGAACTCTTCCGCCACAGCCTCGATATGACCGGACAGCGGCACGCCGATGCGACCCAACGATGCCAGCTCACCGGCATCCACGCCGATCAGCGTGCTGCCAGGACGAACCACCGCAGCGGTCAACCCGGTCAATGGCGCGCGCTGCTGCACGGCCTCGACCAGAATCTTGCCCATGCGCCCAGCAGCGCCCATCACAGCTATACGTCGCATGCCGACTCCTTACAGATCGCCGAAGAAACGCTTCACACCGTCAAACCAACCGGTGGTTTTCGGCGAATGGCTGTTGTCGTCCGCCAGCGAGCTGCGGAATTCTTCCAGCAGTTCGCGCTGACGACGGTTCAGATTGACCGGCGTTTCGACCGCAACGCGGCACATCAAATCGCCTGCACCGCCGCCACGCACTGGCGCAACGCCTTTGCCGCGCACACGGAACTGCTTGCCGGTCTGGGTGCCTTCAGGGATTTTCAGTTTGACGCGACCGTCGAGGGTCGGGATTTCCAGCTCGCCGCCCAAGGCTGCATCAACGAAGCTGATCGGCACTTCGCAGAACAGATGCTTGCCGTCGCGCTGGAAAATGTCGTGCTCGCGCACATTGATGACCACATACAGGTCGCCAGTCGGACCGCCCTGGGTACCCGCTTCGCCTTCACCGGAGAGACGAATGCGGTCGCCGGTATCGACGCCGGCCGGCACTTTGACCGACAGCGTCTTGTACTCTTCGACGCGGCCGTCGCCGTGGCAGGAGTCGCACGGATCGGAAATGATCTTGCCCTGGCCATGGCAACGCGGGCAGGTCTGCTGCACCGAGAAGAAGCCCTGCTGCATGCGCACCTGACCGATGCCGCCGCAAGTCGGGCACGTCGATGGCGACGAGCCTTTCTTGGCGCCCGAGCCGTCGCATGGCTTGCAGTTGACCAATGTCGGAACGCGGATATTCACGGTGGTACCGCGCACCGCCTCTTCCAGATTCAGCTCCAGGGTGTAGCGCAAATCGCTGCCACGCTGCGCGCCGCCACGGGAACCGCCGCGACCGCCACCGAAGAAATCACTGAAGACATCACCAAAGATGTCAGAGAAATTCTGCCCGCCGAAACCGGCACCGCCGCCGCCCATGCTCGGGTCGACACCGGCATGACCGTACTGGTCGTATGCCGCGCGCTTGCTCGAATCGGACAGCACTTCGTAGGCCTCGTTGGCCTCTTTGAACATCTCTTCCGACGCTTTGTCATCGGGATTACGGTCCGGGTGATGCTTCATTGCCAGACGGCGATAAGCCTTCTTCAGGTCCGCATCGCTTGAGCCACGCTCAACACCCAACACTTCGTAATAGTCACGCTTTGCCATAAGTCTTCTGCACTCTTGAGGACGTTCGGCAAACCCCTCCTGAGGATCGCCAAACTCGTTGAGCCCCAATACAGGCCCGGACCCAACTCACGTCAATTCAACGATCCTGGTCTTTGATTCTGCGGTACTTGTGGCGTGAAAAGCAGGAGCATCTTCAGCCATACCGCCAGCATCCGAACGTTGTCGCATGCTGTAAAAATTCGCGTATTCCAGATACGCCAACGCGGGAGCTAGCTCCCGCGCGGCGACATCCTACCAGTCACTGCCTAAAGGCAGTCAACCGGCCGACCAACAACTTACTTGTGGTCTTTGACTTCTTCAAACTCAGCGTCGACTACGTCGTCAGCCTTTTCAGCTTTCTCGTCGTGCGGCGCTGCGCCTTCAGCAGGCTGAGCCTGTTCGGCGTACATCTTCTGAGCAACCGGAGCGGAGACTTTCGACAGCTCTTCAACCTTCGCATCGATGGCAGCCTTGTCGTCGCCTTTGACAGCGGCTTCCAGAGCAACCACAGCGCTCTCGATCGCAGTCTTCTCTTCGGCAGTGACCTTGTCGCCCGCATCAGCAACCATTTTGCGCGTCGAGTGAACCAGTGCATCACCCTGGTTGCGGGCAGCGGCCAGCTCTTCGAACTTGCGGTCTTCTTCAGCGTTCACTTCAGCATCACGAATCATTTGCTGAATTTCGTCATCGGACAGACCGGAGTTGGCCTTGATCACGATCGACTGCGTCTTGCCGGTAGCCTTGTCTTTCGCACCAACGTGCAGGATGCCGTTAGCGTCGATGTCGAAGGTCACTTCGATCTGCGGCACGCCACGTGGAGCAGGTGGAATGTCGGCCAGGTCGAACTTGCCCAGGGACTTGTTCTGAGTGGCTTGCTTGCGCTCGCCTTGCAGAACGTGAATGGTCACAGCACCCTGGTTGTCGTCGGCAGTCGAGAACACTTGCGATTTCTTGGTAGGAATCGTGGTGTTTTTCTCGATCAGCGCGGTCATCACGCCACCCATGGTTTCGATACCCAGGGTCAGCGGGCTGACGTCGAGCAGCAGAACGTCTTTCACGTCACCAGCCAGAACAGCGCCCTGAATCGCAGCACCCATGGCAACAGCTTCGTCCGGGTTAACGTCTTTACGCGCTTCTTTACCGAAGAAATCGGTAACCAGCTTCTGTACCAGCGGCATACGGGTCTGACCACCGACCAGAATCACGTCGTTGATCGCGCCAACATCCAGACCAGCGTCTTTCATGGCGATGCGGCAAGGTTCGATGGTGCGCTGAACCAGGTCTTCAACCAGTGCTTCGAGCTTGGCACGCGAAATCTTCACGTTCAGGTGCTTAGGACCGGTCGCGTCTGCAGTAATGTACGGCAGGTTGACGTCGGTCGACTGGCTCGAGGACAGTTCGATCTTGGCTTTCTCAGCGGCTTCTTTCAGGCGCTGCATCGCCAGCGGGTCACCTTTGAGGTTCATGCCGCTTTCTTTCTTGAATTCGTCAACGAGGTAGTCGATCAGACGAATGTCAAAGTCTTCACCGCCAAGGAAGGTGTCGCCGTTGGTAGCCAGTACTTCGAACTGGTGCTCGCCATCGACTTCAGCGATCTCGATTACGGAAACGTCGAAAGTACCGCCACCCAGGTCATAAACGATCACGGTGTGATCGCCCTTGGCCTTGTCCATACCGTAAGCCAGAGCAGCTGCGGTTGGTTCGTTGATGATACGTTTTACGTCCAGACCGGCGATGCGGCCGGCGTCTTTGGTCGCCTGACGCTGGCTGTCGTTGAAGTAGGCCGGAACGGTGATTACCGCTTCGGTCACTGGCTCGCCGAGGTAGTCTTCGGCGGTCTTCTTCATCTTCTTCAGAATTTCAGCCGAGATTTGTGGCGGTGCCATTTTCTGGCCGTTCACTTCAACCCAAGCGTCGCCATTGTCAGCCTTGGCGATTTTGTAAGGCACCATCTGGATGTCTTTCTGCACAACTTCTTCGTCGAAACGACGACCGATCAGACGCTTTACTGCGTACAGAGTGTTGTGCGGGTTGGTCACAGCCTGACGCTTGGCCGACTGACCTACCAGAATTTCGCCATCGTTGGCGTAAGCGATGATCGACGGCGTGGTACGCGCGCCTTCAGCGTTTTCAATAACTTTTGCCTTGCCGTTTTCCAGCACGGAGACGCAGGAGTTGGTAGTCCCCAGGTCGATACCGATAATTTTGCCCATGTTAACTCTCCCGAAACTTTGGATTTGGATGCCGCAGCAGTGGTGGCTGACTGCGGTAGCACTTAAACGCTTGACTTCTAAATGGGGGCCTTGCGGCTAATTTCAAGCCTTCTCGTCAATCGAAGGCGAAATTGGCGCAGGCGCCTTGCTGACCACAACCATGGCCGGGCGCAACAGGCGACCGTTGAGCTGGTAGCCCTTCTGGAACACCTTCAGAACACTGTTCGGTTCTACGTCGGCGCTTTCCTGCATGGCCATTGCCTGATGCTGAACAGCATTGAACGGTTCGCCATGCGGATCGATCGCTTCAAGCTGATAACGCTTGAGGGTGTCGTGGAACATTTTCAGCGTCAGTTCGATGCCTTCACGCATCGGACGGATGCTTTCGTCGTCCGGGTTCGACAGCTCGAGGCCGCGCTCCAGGCTATCGACGATCGGCAGCAAGTCGCTGGCGAATTTCTCCAGGGCAAACTTGTGCGCCTTTTCGACGTCCTGCTCGGCACGACGACGAACGTTCTGCAGATCGGCAGCTACACGCAGAGACTGATCCTGCGCGGCGGCCAATTGCTCTTCGAGCACTTGTACACGGGTCGCCAGGTCATCACCCGAACCTGCGGGTGCCTGATTGGCTTCTGGGTTTTGCGTATCTACTGTCTGTTCGTCAGCCATAGAATTCTCCTTTCAATTTCGTCCGCGAGCCTGACTCGCGCTTCTGCCCCGATATATGGGGCCGCAAAATCAGGCTTCAAGGGTCTTCAAGCATTAACCCTACAAAAAAGTGCCGCATTCTCATTCCCCGATGCGCTAAGAACATTTTCAGTTCAAGCAAATCGAGCTAAGGGCAGGCATTGTCAGCCAGAAACAAAACACTGTATAAATAACCAGACCTAAAGCCTGGGAGCGGCCGTTATGCTGGTGCACCTGTCCGTACACAACTACGCCATCGTTGAACATCTCGATCTCGAACTTGATCGCGGGATGAGCGTGATCACAGGGGAAACCGGCGCCGGCAAGTCGATCATGCTCGACGCGCTGGGCCTGACGCTGGGCGATCGTGCCGACAGCGGCGTGGTCCGCCCCGGCGCCGACAAGGCCGACATCCTCGCGACTTTTGACCTTGTCGACATTCCCGAAGCCAGCGCGTGGCTCGCCGAGCGCGATCTGGACATCGACGGTCCATGCATCCTCCGTCGGGTGATCACCAGCGAAGGCCGTTCGCGCGGCTATATCAACGGCACGCCCTGCCCGCTGGGTGATCTCAAGTCTCTCGGCGAATTGCTGATCGACATTCATAGCCAGCACGAACATCAGTCCCTGCTGAAAACCGATACCCACCGCCGTTTGCTGGACGAGTACGCGGGCGCTACCGATCTGGCCCGCCAGGTTCAGCTCGCCGCCCAGCGCTGGCGGCAGACTCGCCAGGAGCTCGAGCGCCTCTCCAACTCCGGTGATGAACAGCGCGCACGCCATCAATTGCTTAGCTATCAGCTTGAAGAGCTGGAAAACCTTGGTCTCGGCGATAATGAACTCGAACAGCTGGAGCAGGAACACAAAAACCTGACCAACGCCGAAACCCTGCTGGGCATCTGCCGGCAAGTGGTCGAGCAATGCAGCGAAAGTGATTCAGGCAATGTCCTGAACGCACTGACGGCCAGCCTCAATCGTCTGTCGAGCGTGAACAATTCAGTTGGCGCACTGGGCGAAGCCAGCAGCTTGCTGACCAGCGCGCAGATTCAGGTTGAAGAGGCTGTCGGCGAACTCAATCGCTTCCTCGACAACTTCGATGCCGATCCGGCCCGCCTGCAGTACCTGGAAGAACGCCTCGATGCGATCTATACCCTGGCGCGCAAGCACCGGATCCAGCCGACCGAGGTCGCGGAAATGCAGCAAAAATTGCTGGATGAAATCGAAACACTCAACGCCAACGACGAATCCATCGAGCGCCTGGGCGAGGAACTCGCATCCTATGCCCGTCATTATCAGGAGAAGGCCCGGGAGCTGAGCGACTTGCGTCATCAAGCGGCTGGCAGTCTGGCCAGCGCGGTGGAACAGGAAATTCAGCGTCTGGGTATGCCTGGTGGTCGCTTCACCATCGAACTACGCGCCAACAGCAGCGACGAACTGCTGCCCAATGGACTGGAACAGGTTGAACTGCTGGTCAGTGCCAACCCTGGCCAACCCTTGAAAGCCCTCGCCAAAGTGGCTTCCGGCGGTGAACTGTCGCGGATCAGCCTGGCGATTCAGGTGATCACCGCCCAGACCTCACGGGTACCAACACTGGTGTTCGACGAAGTCGACGTAGGCATTGGCGGCCCGACGGCTGAAATTGTCGGCCAATTGCTGCGTCGACTGGGCGAACGCGGGCAGGTATTGACGGTGACGCACTTGCCACAAGTCGCGGCGCAAGGGCATCAGCATTTGTTCGTGCACAAAGTGCGTGGCGATGAGGCAACCCACACCGCTGTGTCCAAGCTGAGCAAGACCGAACGAATAGAAGAAGTCGCGCGGATGCTCGGCGGCATCGATCTGACCAAGGAATCGTTGGCTCACGCGAAAAAAATGGTGGTTACCGCGAAAGTTTAAGATTTTGAAACAATAGAAAGCACGAAGGCGACCCTGGGGTCGCCTTCGTTCGTTTCGCGAACCTGAATTCGCGCGACATGCTTACTTTTTCTTGCGGATGTACAGCACCAGGTTGTGATCCACCAACTCGACACCGTGCTCGTCGGCAATTGCCTTCTGCAGTTTTTCGATTTCTGGGCTGACAAATTCGACAACCTCACCGGTCTCCACATCGACCATATGGTCGTGGTGACCGCCGTCGGCCAATTCGAAGACCGCGTGGCCGCCGTCGAAATTGTGACGGACAACGAGACCAGCTGCTTCGAACTGGGTCAGAACACGGTAAACCGTGGCCAGACCGACGTCCTCGCCAGCTTCCATCAACGCCTTGTAGACGTCCTCGGCACTCATGTGACGCTGCTCGGTGGAGTCGAGCATTTGCAGGATCTTGACCCGTGGCAGGGTCACTTTAAGGCCGGCTTTGCGTAGTTCGCTATTTTCAACCATGGTCAGCTTTCTCGCGATGCTGCTTCGCAGCTTCTCTTAATGCGGGTATGATCGGCGTTTACGTTGTCCCAGCCAAGATAGTGGAAGTCGCCCACCGATGCAAAACACCAAGCTCTTGCTAACCAGTTTCACCTTTGTGGGACTGCTCGCACTCGCCGGTTGTTCATTCCCCGGGGTTTACAAAATCGACATCCAGCAGGGCAATGTCGTCACGCAGGATATGATAGACCAGTTACGCCCGGGAATGACCCGGCCGCAAGTACGGTTTATCATGGGTAACCCCCTGCTGACCGACACGTTCCATGCCGATCGCTGGGATTATCTGTACAGCCTGCAACCGGGTGGCGGTGAACGCCAACAGGAACGCGTCAGCGTTATTTTTAACTCAAACGACCAGCTTGTCAGCCTGTCGGGTGATTTCATGCCCGGCGTGAGCCGTGACGAAGCCATTCTCGGCAAGGACAGCGGCACGACCAACGTGACCGCCCCTGCTGAAAACGCCGAGAAGCCGAAACCGGAAAAACCGGCCAAGCCAGGTTCCTTGCTGGATCAGATCCAGAAGGACGTCGATGGCGTGGAGACCGTTCCGGTTCCGACACCAGAGCCGCTGGACACCTCGCCGCAGTAATTTGCGAGGCAATAAAAAACCCGGAAATTCCGGGTTTTTTATTGCCTGCCGTTTGGCCTGGTCACTGATGTCGCGCTTTCGCCTCGGCAGCCTTGGCTGCCCGCAAGCGTCGAACCTCTTTCGGATCAGCCAGCAATGGCCGGTAGATTTCGATGCGATCGCCCGCCTGAACCGGTCGACTCTGCGGATCGGCAACCACCTTGCCGAAAATTCCCAGCGGGCAGTCGGCCAGATTCAGCGGCGCAAACTCATCGCCAATGCCGGACTTGAGCACGGCTTCGCGCACGGTCGTGCTTTGCGGAACACTGACCACGCGCAAAACCTGACGATCAACGGCGGCATACACCACCTCGATTTCGATCATCGTCTCAACCATGCATCTGCTTGGCGCGCTGACAGAACGCATCCACCAGCGTATTCGCCGCCTGATTGAACAGCGGCCCGAGCGTCGCGCGCACCAGAGGCCCGGCATAATCGAAGGACAGATCGAGACTGATCTTGCAGGCCTTCTCATTCAACACCTTGAACACCCAGACGCCGTGCAATTGATTGAATGGACCTTCTTCAAGGTTCATCTCGATCGACTGCCCCGGCACCAGCGTATTGCGTGTGACGAAGTGCTGGCTGAGGCCGCCCTTCGCCACGCCGACGCTGGCGCGCATATGCTCCGGTGAGCTTTCCAGCACCTCGGCCGCCGAGCACCACGGCAGAAACTCCGGATAACGCGCCACATCGTTGACGAGGTCATAGAGAAATTGCGCCGGGTACGGCAGCAGCGCTGATCGTTGAATATGTGTCGTCATGTAAGCGTTACTTCCAGAGCTGAGCGGCAAACACTACAAGAATGCCGATAGGCGCCACGTAGCGCATCAAGAACAAAGACAGGGCAAACAGTGCCGGATTACGGATCGACAATTCGTCGCGCACCGCTTCACGCCCCATCACCCATCCGGCAAACAGCACGAAACACAGGCCACCGAGCGGCAACATGATCCGCGAGGTGAAGAAATCGATCACGCCAAAGAAGTCCAGACCGCTCTTCGCTCCCCATTGGTAGAGGTGAAACATCCCGCCTTCGTTCACGAAAAATTTGGCTTCCTTCCAGATATTGAAGGAGAACACCGTGCCCAAACCGACGAACCAGCAAGTGAAAGCCAGCCAGAAAGTCACCCAGGCGCGGCTGACTTTGGTGCGTTCAACCAGATACGCCACCATCGGTTCGAGCAGGGAAATTGCCGAACTCCATGCTGCAACGGCCACCAGAACGAAGAACACCACGCCCATCAACTGACCGAACGCGACGTTACCAAAGGCAAATGGCAGGCTGACGAACATCAGGCCCGGGCCTTCGCTCGGGTTGAGGCCCGCTGCGAATACGATCGGGAACAAGGCCAGGCCGGCGACCAGCGAAACGAAGGTATCCAGCAGCGCCACACCGACAACGGTGCCGGACAGCGACGCGTTTTTCGGCATGTAGGCGCCGTAAATCATGATTGAACCGACGCCCACACTCAGCGAAAAGAATGCGTGTCCCATTGCCGGCAGCAAGCCGTCGAGAACCTTTTCCGGGTGGAAGTCGAACATGAAGTGCACGCCCTCCATGAAATGTCCGGTGGTCATGCTGTAACCGAGCAACACCAGAATCATCACGAACAGCAGCGGCATCATGATTCGCAAGCTGCGCTCAAGCCCTGCAACCACGCCTTTGGCGATCACGAAAGCCGATAACAGCATAAAAATCGTGTGCCAAAGTGTCAGGCGCCAAGGATTGGAGATGACATTCCCGAAGTACGCCCCGACCTGATCAGCCGTTACGCCCTGGAAATCCCCACGTCCCATGTCGATGATGTAATCCAGCGACCAGCCGCCGACCACGCTGTAGAAAGACAGGATCAGCAGCGCCGTGATCATCCCGGCAAACGCCCCCCACGACCACTTGGGCGAATGCCCTGCCTCGATTGCCAGTACCTTCAAGGCGTTGGCCGGACTCTGCCGCGCACGCCGACCAATCAGGGTTTCGGCCAGCATTACCGGGATACCGATCAAGGCAATGCATGCCAGAAACATCAGCACAAAGGCGCCGCCGCCGTAGACCCCGACCATGTACGGGAACTTCCAGATGCTGCCCAACCCCACGGCCGAACCGGTCGCGGCGAATATGAAAACCCAGCGGCTAGCCCAACTGCCGTGGACAGAAACCTTGTCTGTCGACATCGTTTATCACGCCCAAGCGTTAGAAAAAGAGGCCGCATTGTCCGGGATTCACTCAACCTGCTCAAGCACGCAGCATCACCGTAGCCGACAGCCGTTTATCTCCATATAATGCCGCCCCTATGGCTAAACAGAAGAAACACCCAACAGGGACCATCGCGCAGAACAAAAAGGCGCGACACGATTACTTCATCGAGCACAAGTTCGAGGCTGGTCTGGTCCTGGCCGGCTGGGAAGTAAAAAGTCTGCGGGCAAGCAAGCTACAGCTGGTCGACAGCTATGTCCTGCTCAAGGATGGCGAAGCGTGGCTGCTCGGTAGCCACATCACGCCTCTGATGACCGCAAGCACCCACGTCATCGCTGACCCGGTGCGCACACGCAAACTGCTGCTCAACCGCCGCGAGCTGGAAAAGCTTGCAGCGATGGTGCAGCAAAAGGGTTACGCCTGCGTCTGCCTGTCCTGGTACTGGAGCAAGCACATGGTCAAGTGCGAGATCGCTCTGGGCAAGGGCAAGAAGGAATACGACAAGCGTGATACCGAGCGCGAGCGCGATGCCGGCCGTGAGCTGCAGCGCGCTGTGCGCAACAAGGGCAAGGAAGACTAGCCTTCCCCTTTGAAAGCAAAGATCGTCCGATCGCGGCCCGAGCCTTCGGCAGCTCCTACGCAGGAATTCGCATTTCCCTGTAGGAGCTGCCGCAGGCTGCGATCTTTTGCTTTAAAAAATCACATCCCCTTGCGCCGCTCCGCCCGAGCCACGCGCTGAACCTCCTGCCGCACTTCTTCCAGCACTTCCTGCACATACAGGATATGTCGGCTGGAAACCTCCCGAGCTTGCTCCGCACGACCTTCGATAATCGCCAGATACAATTCCCGATGCTGAGTGATGAGCATGTCGCGGGTTTCCGTGCGCTGCTTGTACATGCCGCCAATGTTGGTCACAACGTTACGCTTGAGCAAATCGAACAAGCCACGAATGGTGTGCAGCAACACCGCGTTATGACTGGCTTCGGCAATCGCCAAGTGAAATTTCGCATCCGCCGCGCCCTCCTCCGCCCGACTGACTTCGTCGTGGCGCGAATAGCAGTCCTGCAACTCTGCGAACGCAGCGGACAGCCTTTCACGATCAACATCGGTTGCGCGTAATGCCGCGTAATAGGCACACGATGCCTCCAGAGTGTGCCGAAACTCGAGCAAGTCGCGCTGTGCTTCAGGATTGCTTTCGAGCAACTGCAGCAGCGGATCGCTGAACGTCGAACCGAGGCTTTCCACAACATAGTTGCCGCCACCCTGACGGCTGACCAACAAGCCCTTGGCTGCCAGTTTCTGGATCGCTTCGCGCAGCGACGGACGTGATACGCCAAATTGCTCAGCCAGCGCGCGCTCCGCCGGCAGCCGTTCGCCGGACTTCAGCGTGCCCTCGAGGATCATCCCCTCGAGTCGCTCGACAATATCGTCAGACAAACGGCGCTGACGTATCTGATCAAACCCCATAACTCATTTCTCCACGATCCCGACCGCTCGCCGGGCTCTCTATTCTGGCCTATCGGCGCCTTGCCGACACCTACCAGACGCCACTTGCCGAAACCGGATCAGATGCGATCTGCACCGCTGATACGACAAAAGTTTCAGGGCGACAAATTGACACACCGACATCAAGGCTTTTACCCTAGCCAACAGCGCTTGTAAATTGGTCTTACCAATTAACCAAGAACGCTGACAGTGCCTGACCAACAACAATTAGGGGCCACCCCATATGCAAACCTGGCAACAGCTCTACAGCCCGCTCGGCAGTCTCGGCGTGTCCGCACTCGCGGCCGTCATCCCCATCGTGTTCTTCTTTCTCGCGCTGGCGGTGTTCCGCCTCAAAGGCCATGTGGCCGGCAGCATCACTCTCGCGCTGTCGATTGCCGTGGCGATCTTCGCGTTCCAGATGCCAATGGATATGGCCTTCGCCGCCGCCGGTTATGGTTTCGCCTACGGTCTGTGGCCGATTGCCTGGATCATTGTCGCGGCGGTATTCCTCTACAAACTGACCGTCAAAAGTGGTCAGTTCGAGGTCATTCGCAGTTCAGTGTTATCGATTACTGACGACCAGCGCCTGCAGGTGCTGCTGATCGGTTTCTGCTTCGGCGCGTTCCTCGAAGGTGCTGCCGGTTTCGGCGCGCCCGTGGCGATTACTGCCGCACTTCTTGTCGGGCTGGGTTTCAACCCGCTGTACGCCGCCGGCCTGTGCCTGATCGCCAACACCGCACCGGTGGCGTTCGGCGCACTGGGGATTCCGATCATCGTTGCCGGCCAAGTCACCGGCATCGATGCGTTCAAAATCGGCGCCATGACCGGTCGGCAACTGCCGTTGCTCTCGCTGTTCGTGCCGTTCTGGCTGGTGTTCATGATGGATGGCCTTCGCGGCGTGCGTGAAACCTGGCCCGCTGCACTGGTGGCCGGCCTGAGCTTCGCCGTCACCCAATATTTCACTTCGAACTTCATTGGCCCAGAGCTGCCGGACATCACCTCGGCCTTGGCCAGCCTGATTTCCCTGACCCTGTTCCTCAAGGTTTGGCAACCTAAACGCACCGCAGGCGCGCAAATCGCTGGCGCCACATCCAGCGCCGCGATCACCGCCAGCGCCGGTGGTTTCGGTCAGAAACGCACAACCGTAGCTTCGCCTTACAGCCTCGGAGAAATTTTCAAAGCGTGGTCACCGTTCCTGATCCTCACCGTACTGGTGACCATCTGGACGCTGAAGCCTTTCAAAGCGATGTTCGCCGCCGGCGGTTCGATGTACAGCTGGGTGTTCAACTTCGCGATTCCGCACCTTGATCAGCTGGTGATCAAAACCGCACCGATCGTGGCCACCCCGACGGCCATTCCGGCAGTGTTCAAACTCGATCCGATTTCCGCGACCGGCACGGCGATTTTCTTCTCCGCGCTGATCTCGATGCTGGTGCTGAAGATCAATTTCAAAACTGGTCTTACCACTTTGAAAGAGACCTTCTACGAACTGCGCTGGCCAATTCTGTCGATCGGCATGGTGCTGGCGTTCGCCTTCGTCACCAACTATTCCGGCATGTCTTCGACCATGGCGTTGGTATTGGCGGCGACGGGCGCTGCTTTCCCGTTTTTCTCGCCGTTCCTCGGCTGGCTGGGCGTGTTCCTCACCGGCTCGGATACTTCGTCCAATGCCCTGTTCAGTTCACTGCAAGCGACCACCGCACACCAGATCGGCGTCAACGACACCCTGCTGGTGGCGGCGAACACCAGCGGCGGCGTGACCGGCAAAATGATCTCGCCACAATCGATCGCCGTGGCCTGCGCCGCGACCGGTTTGGTGGGCAAGGAATCGGATCTGTTCCGCTTCACCCTTAAGCACAGCCTATTCTTTGCAACGATTGTCGGTCTGATCACCCTGGCTCAGGCCTACTGGTTCACCGGCATGCTGGTGCACTAAACCAATAAAAATCCTACAAGAAGCATGGAAAAAACCGACGCCGGTTCGTGATGCCGGCGTCAGCAATTCACCACCCGGTCTGTAAGGCTGCTGAAAGCAACATTCTCTATATTCAGCAGCCGCAACAGACGGATAACCGGGACCACCCGGAGACACGCCTGATGAGCGAGCTTTTTTACAACGCTGTGCCGAACGCGACCCGCGTGGCACCGCCACTGCCCGAACCTCGGCAATACCCCAGCGAAAAACCCTCGCGGGTCTATCTGTTCGGGACGTGCGTGGTTGACCTGTTCTACCCCGAAGCCGGGATGGACGCGATCCACTTGCTGGAGCGCGAAGGGATTCGGGTCGAGTACCCGCAAGGGCAAAGCTGCTGCGGCCAACCCGCCTACACCTCGGGTTACACCGAGCAGGCGCGGACGGTGGCGCGCTCGCAACTGGCGCTGTTTGCCGGCGATTATCCGGTGGTGGTGCCGTCGGGTTCCTGCGCCGGCATGCTGCGCGAGCATTACGCCGACTTGTTCAAGGACGAGCCGCAAATACTGAAACAGGTTCAGGCCCTCGCGGCCCGCACCTATGAACTGGCCGAGTTCCTGTTGTTTGTCTGCAAGGTGCAGCTCAAGGACAGCGGCGAACCGGTCAAAGTCGCGCTGCACACTTCGTGTTCGGCACGCCGCGAAATGAACACCCACCTGCACGGCCGCGAGTTGTTGGCGCAGTTGAGCAACGTGGAACGGGTCAATCATGACCACGAAAGCGAATGCTGTGGCTTCGGCGGAACATTCAGCGTCCGCATGCCAGACATTTCCGGCGCGATGGTGGCTGACAAGACCCAAGCGTTGAAGGATTCCGGCGCACATAAGGTGTTGAGCGCCGACTGTGGCTGTTTGATGAACATCAACGGCGCATTGGAGAAACAAAAAGAAACGCTGCGCGGGCAACATCTCGCCAGCTTTCTGTGGCAACGAACCGGGGGTGCGCAATGAGCACTTCCGCGATTATTCCTACGGTCGCCGTAGAAGAAGATTTCCGCACCCGGGCGCACAACGCCCTCGGTGATCAGCAACTGCGGAACAACTTCCGCACTGCGATGGATTCACTGATGACCAAGCGGGCAGCGGCTTTCAGCGATGCCCACGAAAGAGAACATTTGCGCGCACTGGGCAATTCGATCAAAGCCCGCGCGCTCTCCAAGTTGCCCGACCTGCTCGAGCAACTGGAACAGAACCTGACCCGCAACGGTGTGACAGTGCACTGGGCGGAAACGGTGGACGAGGCCAATGGCATCGTCTTATCGATCATCCGTGCTCACGAGGCGCGGCAAGTGATCAAGGGCAAATCGATGGTCAGCGAAGAGATGGAGATGAACCATTTCCTCGAGGCTCAAGGCATTGAATGTCTGGAGTCCGATATGGGGGAGTACATCGTCCAGCTCGACCACGAGAAGCCTTCACACATCATTATGCCGGCGATCCACAAGAATGCCGGTCAGGTCGCGTCCTTGTTCCACGACAAACTTGGCGTGGAATACACCAAGGACGTTGACCAACTCATTCAGATCGGTCGCAGAGTCCTGCGGCAGAAATTCTTCGAAGCGGACATCGGCGTCTCCGGCGTCAACTTCGCCGTCGCTGAAACCGGCACCCTGCTGCTGGTGGAAAACGAAGGCAACGGCCGCATGACCACCACCGTGCCGCCGGTGCACATCGCCGTCACCGGCATCGAAAAGGTTGTCGAAAATCTCCGCGACGTGGTGCCGTTGTTGTCACTGTTGACCCGCTCGGCGCTGGGCATTCCGATCACCACTTACGTCAACATGATCTCCGGCCCGCGCAAGGAGCATGAACTCGACGGCCCGCAGGAAGTGCATCTGGTCCTGCTCGACAACGGTCGCAGCCAGGCTTTCGCCGACAGTGAATTGCGCCAGACCTTGAACTGCATCCGCTGCGGCGCCTGCATGAATCATTGCCCGGTCTACACCCGCGTCGGCGGTCACACCTATGGCGAGGTGTATCCCGGGCCGATCGGCAAGATCATCACCCCGCACATGGTCGGTCTGGCGAAAGTCCCCGATCACCCGAGTGCGTCTTCGCTGTGCGGCGCCTGCGGAGAAGTGTGTCCGGTAAAAATTCCTATCCCGGCGATCCTGCGGCGCCTGCGCGAAGAAAATGTCAAAGCCCCGGACAGCCCACACCGAGTGATGCGCGGTCAGGGCAGCAAATATTCGCGCAAGGAACGCTTTATCTGGAACGCTTGGGCGAAACTCAACAGTTCGCCAACCTTGTATCGATTGTTCGGTTTCTTCGCCACGCGCCTGCGAGCACTGACCCCGAGCAACGTCGGCCCGTGGACACAAAATCACAGCGCGCCGAAACCCGCCGCTCGCTCACTGCACGACATGGCCCGCGAGCATCTGGCCAAACAGGGAGACCGCTGATGAGCGCCAAGCAAAATATCCTCGGCAAGCTGCGGAAAAGTCTGACGGGCACTACACCGATTGCCGACGACTTTGATGTCGATCTGCTGACGCAGCCTTACACCTACACTGCCGAACAGCGCATTCCGCAACTGCGCAAACTGATGGAAGCGGTGCACACCGAAATCCACATGACCTCAGACGCGGAATGGCCGGCGCTGCTCGAGCAACTGCTGCACGACCGTCAATTGCCGAGCCTGCTGATCGCGCCGACTACAGCGCATGGGCAACGCATCACACAGCATTGGGCGAACAATCCTGATCTGCCTGCACTGAAATCCTACGACCGGCCGATGGAAGAGTGGAAAGCCGAGCTATTCGACGACACCCCGGCCAGCCTCACCGGCACCCTCGGCGCGATTGCCGCCACCGGCAGCCTGATCATGTGGCCAACCCGCGAAGAACCGCGCTTGATGAGCCTGGTACCGCCGGTGCATTTCGCCCTGCTCAAAGCCAGCGAAATCCGCGACAACTTCTATCAGGTGCAACATGAATTCAATTGGGCGCAAGGCATGCCGACCAACGCACTGCTGGTCTCCGGTCCGTCGAAAACCGCCGACATCGAGCAAGTGCTGGCGTACGGCGCGCACGGCCCGAAAGACCTGGTGGTTCTGATCCTGGAGGACCAATGACGCTTCCAGTGAATTTCCTGCGTGATGCGCAACAACTGATTCCAGCCGAGCGCCGTTTTGATGACCCTTTATCGACCCTGGCCTTCGGGACCGATGCGAGTTTTTATCGGCTGATTCCTCAGTTGGTAATCCGTGTTGAAGCTGAAGATGAAGTCGTGGCTCTGTTGAAACTGGCCCAGCGCGACAACGTCCCGGTGACCTTTCGTGCGGCAGGCACCAGTCTGTCCGGCCAAGCAATCAGCGATTCCGTTTTGATTGTGCTTGGGGATAACTGGAACGCCCGTGAGATTCGCGGCCAAGGCACGCAGATTCGCCTGCAACCGGGCGTGATCGGCGCGCAAGCCAACGCATGGCTGGCACCGTTCGGGCGCAAGATTGGCCCGGATCCGGCGTCGATCAACGCCTGCAAAATCGGCGGCATCGTCGCCAACAACGCCAGCGGCATGTGCTGCGGCACCGCGCAAAATACCTATCACACGCTGGCCGGGATTCGTCTGGTACTGGCCGATGGCACGCGCCTGGATACCGAGGACGCTGCAAGTGTTGCGGCATTTCGCGCCAGCCACGGCGATCTGCTTGATCGCTTGGCGACCTTGGGCCGCGAAACTCGCGCCAACGCCGAACTGGCTGCACGAATTCGCCACAAATATCGTCTGAAAAATACCACCGGCCTGTCGCTCAACGCCTTGGTGGATTTCGATGAGCCTGTGGATATCTTGAGCCACTTGCTGGTCGGCTCCGAAGGTACGCTCGGCTTCATCAGCGCAGTGACCTACGACACCGTGATCGATCATCCAAACAAGGCCTCGGCGCTGATCGTCTTCGCGGATGTGGAGACCTGCTGCAACGCGGTCACCGTGCTGAAAAGCCAACCAGTGTCTGCAGTCGAATTGCTCGATCGCCGCAGTCTGCGCTCGGTGCAAGACAAACCCGGCATGCCCGCTTTCGTACAACAGCTGTCGAACAATGCCTGCGCGCTGCTGATCGAATCCCGCGCTGCATCTTCCACTTTGCTGCAGGAACAACTGGCGCAGATCATGACGTCGCTCAGTGGTTTCCCGGTAGAGAAGCAAGTCGATTTCAGCGAAGACCCTGTGGAAAACGCCAAGCTCTGGGCGATCCGCAAAGACACCTTCCCCGCCGTCGGCGCCGTACGCAAAACCGGCACCACGGTGATCATCGAAGACGTGACCTTTCCGGTCGAGCAACTGGCCATTGGCGTAAACCGCCTGATTGCCCTGTTCGATAAACATGCCTACGACGAAGCGATCCTTTTCGGACACGCACTGGAAGGCAATCTGCACTTCGTCTTCACCCAGGGCTTCAACAACCCGGAGGAAGTCGCACGCTATCAGGCGTTCATGGATGACGTCGCGCAATTGGTGGCGGTGGAATTTGGTGGCTCGCTGAAAGCCGAGCACGGCACCGGCCGCAACATGGCGCCCTTCGTCGAACTGGAATGGGGCAGCGACGCCTATCAACTGATGTGGCAGCTCAAACGTCTGCTCGACCCGAACGGCATTCTCAATCCGGACGTGGTACTCAGCGAAGATCCACAGATCCACCTCAAGCATTTGAAGCCGCTGCCGGCGGCCGACGAGATTGTGGATAAATGCATCGAGTGTGGTTTCTGCGAACCGGTCTGCCCGTCGAAAGGCCTGACCCTGAGCCCGCGCCAGCGCATCGTGATCTGGCGCGATATTCAGGCGAAGAAACGTGCCGGCATCGACACCCGTGAACTGGAAGAAGCCTACGAGTACCAAGGCATTGAGACCTGCGCGGCGACCGGCCTTTGTGCGCAACGTTGCCCGGTAGGTATCAATACCGGCGAGCTGGTGAAAAAGCTCCGTGGCCGACACGCGACCCATCAGAAAACCGCTGACTGGATCGAAGGAAATTTCGCCAAGACCCTGCAAGGTGCGCGCTTTACGCTGCATGTGGCCAACGGCGCGCGGATGCTGATGGGCGCGCCGCGTCTGGCGAAGCTATCCGCGAGCCTGACCCGTCTATCTAAAGGCCAAGTGCCGTTGTGGACGAGCGCGATGCCGCAACCGGAGAGAGCCATTCGCTTCAGTCCGAATGTGTCGGACGAACGCCCGCGCGTGGTGTATCTGGCCGCGTGTGTATCGCGGGTCATGGGCCCGGCGGCGGGTGATAAAGAGCAGACGTCGCTCTACGACAAAACCCGTGGATTGCTGGAAAAGGCCGGTTACCAAGTGGTCTTCCCGGACAACCAGGACAACCTCTGCTGCGGTCAGCCTTTCGCCTCCAAAGGCTATGCCGAGCAAGCCGAACACAAACGCCAGGAGCTGATCAGCGCACTGCTGCACGCCAGTCGCGGCGGCCTCGATCCGATCTACTGCGACACCAGCCCGTGCACGCTGCGGCTGGTGCAGGACGTAGGAGAAACTCGTCTGGATCTGTACGACCCGGTGCGCTTCATCCGTACGCATCTTCTCGACCGACTGGACTTCACCGCGCAAGAAGCACCAATTGCCGTGCACGTGACCTGCAGCACGCAACACCTGGGCGAAAGCCAGGCGTTGATCGATCTGGCGCGCAAGTGCAGCAACACCGTGGTCATTCCCGAAGGCATACATTGCTGCGGGTTTGCCGGCGACAAGGGTTTCACCACACCGGAGCTGAACAGCCATTCGCTGCGCTCGCTCAAGGATGCGGTGCAGCATTGCAGCGAAGGGATTTCCACCAGCCGCACCTGTGAGATTGGTCTTACGCAACATGGCGGAATTGACTACCACGGCCTGGTCTATCTGGTGGATCGGGTGACCCGAGCGAAGGCCTGCTGAAGAAAAATAGAACCCTTGCGCGCGACTGTAGTCCACAGAATAACCCCGAAGCATCGGGGTTTTCCTTCCATACGGTTGCCCGTCCTGACGGCCAGCGAAGTCTGGATCCCTCAGTTCAAGGAGATACACATGAAACGTTCTGTACTGTTAGGTCTGTTCGTTACTGCCTCGATGCTGGCTTCCACTTCGTTCGCCGCAGACAAGCCTGCCGACCTCTGCGATGCCAATATTCAGACCATCGACAATGCCAAGGGGCAGCTGTCAGCGAACCCGGAACTGACCCAGCGCGCTGAAACCAGTGTGGCCAAGGCCAAGGCGCTGAAGGCTCAAGGCAAAATCGACGACTGCATTGCAGAAACCTCGCAAACCATCGTCGAACTGCGCAAGTCCACCGGTACCAACAACTGATCAGCGTCGCGGCCAACCTTCGGGTTGGCCTTGTGGGCTGATTGGCGTACACTGCGCAGGCTTGTTGCTCAAACAGCTGTACTGAGCAATGAGTTCGGGGCCGTTTAGGATTCGACGCCGGTTGCGAAACTCTAGGTGCATGCCGACTTGGTAACAGAAGTCGTAAATCCACTGTTGCAACTACTTATAGTTGCCAATGACGACCAATACGGTGTTGCTCTCGCTGCTTAATTGCAGCTGACAATGCTCCTGGTACCTTCGGGTCCAGCAATCATCAGGGGATGTCTGTAAACCCAAAATGATTGTCATATAGAACAGAATCGCCGTGCAGTACGTTGTGGACGAAGCGGCTAAAACTTACACAACTCGCCCAAAGCACCCTGCCCTTCGGGTCGCTGAGGGTTAACTTAATAGAAACGGCTACGCATGTAGTACCGACAGCGGAGTACTGGCGGACGGGGGTTCAAATCCCCCCGGCTCCACCACTTCAACATCTAAAGACGTCCACGGACGTCTTTTTTTGTGCCTGAAATCCAGCAAAATCAAGGCTTTAGCGTCTATTAGCGTCCATGGGCGTCCGACACAATCCACGTAACCTGGTATTCCAGATGGTATTCCAAGCCCTTCAGTGGTAATTTTTGGAATACCAATTGATGTCATGGAACACCTCATGTGCGCCCAAGCCACCCGCCTCTCTGACCGCCAGCTCAAAGCGGTAAAGCCAAAAGACAAGGACTACGTCCTCAGCGATGGAGACGGCTTACAGCTGCGCGTGAGGGTCAATGGCTCTACGCTATGGAACTTCAACTACCGGCAGCCGATTACCAAAAACCGCATCAATATGGGCCTCGGCACCTACCCAGAGCTCTCGCTCGCCCAAGCCAGGAAGAAAACTGTCGAAGCCAGAGAGCGTCTCGCTCAGGGCATCGACCCGAAAGAACAACGTAGCGAGCTGGAGCAGACAAAAAGACAGGCAACCGAGCACACATTCGAGAACGTGGCGTCTGCCTGGTTTGAACTGAAAAAGGATTCTGTGACTCAAGCTTATGCCGAGGACATCTGGCGCTCGCTCACACTGCATGTCTTTCCATCGCTGGGAACAACACCTATCTCGCAGATCAATGCCCCGAGGGTCATCGAGCTGCTGCGCCCTTTGGAAACCAAAGGCAGCCTGGAGACAGTGAAGCGACTGACCCAACGACTCAACGAGATCATGACCTACGGTGTGAATTCGGGAATGATCTTTGCCAATCCGCTCAGCGGCATTCGGGCCGTTTTCAAGAAGCCGAAAAAGCAGAACATGGCAGCCCTCCGCCCCGAAGAGCTGCCAGAGTTAATGGTCGCCATCGCCAATGCGAGCATAAAGAGAACAACCCGCTGCCTGATCGAATGGCAACTCCACACCATGACCCGCCCTGCGGAAGCCGCCACGACGTCCTGGGCTGACATCGACCTCGACAAGAAAACCTGGACGATCCCAGCGGAGCGCATGAAGAAGCGACGCGCTCACGTCATACCGCTGACCGAACACACACTTGCTCTGCTTGAGACGATCAAACCCTATAGCGGCCACAGAGAGTATGTATTCCCTGCTGATCGAGACCCGCGAACCCACTGCAATAGCCAGACAGCAAACATGGCCCTAAAACGCATGGGCTTTGAAGGTCGATTGGTAAGCCAAGGAATGCGCTCCATGGCCAGTACCATCTTGAACGAACAGGGATGGGATTCGGAGCTGATTGAAGTCGCACTTGCGCACGTGGACAAAGACGAGGTACGCAGCGCCTACAATCGTGCAGATTACATTGAGAGAAGACGTCCCATGATGATCTGGTGGAGTGAACACATCCAGCAAGCCGCCACTGGAAGCTTGTCAGTTTCAGCCATTCAGGGACGCAGAGTAAGCGTCCGGGCAACACACCTTCCTGACGCCGTCGCTTGAAGCGAAGTTGTCCACCTGAATTTTAAGTGGACACCATCGCCCTTATGCCTTGGATCAGGTAGGTGACATCGCCGGACGGTTACCGACTTTCGTCCAACAAGCCGGACAGGGACAGGCGCCACTCACTGATCATTCCCAAGCACACGAGCGTATCTGCATAGGGGATGAATCTCGCTGTGCAAGCGGCTCTTCCTCCATATCAAACTTGACTCCTTTTACAGCGTGCCTACTTAGACTATCAGGTACGTACTCTATCCCGGGCACGCTTGAGGACTTGGGCCCAAGGACAAAACCGCGATCCTTTTTGATTACGATTGTGGAGGTAGCAGCGCATGCCACATGAGAGAACAATACAATATTGTGACCTCCTTCATTCTGCACGGACTTGAAGATGACTCCGTCAAATCGAGGGTCATACTGGGTGGCAAGGTACTCTGCGACGACCTGGGTGATCAGGTAGTTCTTCTCGAAACCTGGGAGAACAGGCACGGTGATTTCGTTGTGTAAATCTCGCAGAAACTCCTGACGACCCGATTTTTCGAAATATTGAGGATCGAAAAAACTGGGCCGCTGCCCCAAATCAGCTTTCTCAAAACGACCGAAGTCCAGCAACCGCACTTCACGCGTCAGTCGAAACTCGCCGCTGATGACAGTACCACCCACCGGGGGACGCAGCTCAGCCACACATGTTTCGCGCTCGAATGCGCCGTAAAATGCAGAAACGCCAGCGGGGTTCATCCGACCTTCGCCAGATTTTTCTTTGGGCGGGGCCGCAAGATTGGAGGCAGGATCCCGACTGATCGACTCGACAGCATCAGACGTGGTGCACGAGCGGGCCCGATAGTTAGGCGGTGCGTCCTTTGGAGTGAGTATCCGCACCACCGAGTCATCGCGCGATGAGCAGGAATAGCCGTCTAGACCTTCGAAGAGCCAGCCTAAAAATTTCTTTGCGCTGTCGTTGAAGTAGCGATTGCCGTGCCTTACACCATCCCCGAATTCATGCCACTGCCTTTCCACGGCATACGGTAAAAAAGGCATCCGGATATAGGACGTATCCCTACTATAGGATTGGCCATCGAAATTATCACAGACTGCCTGGACAATGGGTTCGATATTGTCGCAGCCAAATATTTCGCTGACCCAATACTCTACGTCGTCTCCCTGCTGACCGTGACGTAGCTCGTTACCGCTCCAGTAACGATGATGCTCCCCCTCACAAATGTATTTGCCTAGGACAGCCTCCACTTGGCCTGTCACTTGGGCTAGCGGGATGCATTTGCGCGTTACGCCACACAAGCTGCAAGGAGCGGAGACCCCGCTGCGTTTGATGCGCCTCTCCAGGTACGGTTCTATGACGCATCTAAAGCAAACTACTTTCTTCACGACCATGGCAAACGACTCAGTCCTTTGAAGGATATCTGATGGATACATTATGTGGCTTCGTTCAAAGCTCTGGACGCTAAGGGCATAAAAAAATACACATACCTGGGCTGAGCAACCTGAGCCGACAGTGCGCAGAGCCGAGACGTTTCTAACCAAGCGGCAGCTCAATGACCGCCAACGCTTCGGCCGCTACCGCCCCGATATACCTTCTTCTCTATGTTCCGTGTTACCTGGTACGGCTTTCCTTTTCAACTACGGAAGAGTCTGTGATCCGCTGAGTTGTCGTTATGCTGGACGGCTTGTCGCATCCTGTAGCCCTGAAGGATTTCCGACGCTGCAGTGTTGTTTCGAACCTCATACGAGACACCACCTGGAGCGGCCGAAATTAGCTGTACCACTGTGCAAGGCAACCCAGCAGCACTAAATTTTCTTTCAACAAATTCGGTTTCAGCTCGATCGTGACTCGACATTAGGACTTGGTAGCCCTCCAACTCAACGAGGTTGCGCATCACGTCCGTGAATGCAGCAGAGTGAATCACATCGTTGTGTTGCAAGGGATCATCCAGAAGGAGCGCACGCCACCTCGACCACGGATAAGAGACACTTGCACTACACAGTATGCTGAAACCGTTGGCAGCTAACTGCCCCTCGCTCAAGATGAGTTGGGGATTAAGATTCCGGACTTCGGGAGTGCCGCCATCCTGCGTACGACGACGAATACGTGCGCTAAACTCGGTTCGGTCGGCAAAGTAGTCCGCGTTAAAAAACACCGATGTCCCGGGACTGGTGAGAAGAGCATCGTTGAAGGCGCCGATTAATTCGTTTAATGGGCGCAGGAACTGATCCGAAAAGGAGTCAGCCTCATCTTGCAGCCGTTCAGCAAGACGGCGGATCGCCTCATGTGCTGCTTGAATTCGGGCGGCCTGAGACCGGGAGGCCGTAACCGCAGCCTCAATGGCAACACGATTCGTCTCGACCGACCCAGAGCCAATCTGTGCCGCAACCATCCCGCGCAAGTTATCCAACTCTTCCTGACCGGTTGTGTTCTCCAGTGCCGCGACCAATCGCTGCCGCTCTGACTCGATTGCGTTGAGGTCAAATCGCCGACTGCCGAGTTCTGCTAGCTTGTGCTCGAAGACTGCTTGAGCTGGTGGTGGCAATAACCCGTGCGACGACCACATGCTGGTCAATTCTGTAATCTGTTTCTCAAATCCGGTCCAAGCCTGCTCGTGCTCGGCCAAGGCCGCACTCAGTCGCATATCCTCTGCTTTCGATGCGGATAGTACTTGGAGCTCGACAACATGTAAGCCATGCGCAGATTTCTGCGCAGCATCGATCTCATCGATGTCTGCCTGAACCTTGGCTAGCAATGCGGGAACGCTTTCAGGGCTAAGCCCCTCCTCTCCCCCCCTTACTTGGAAGCGCCGCTCGGATCCCGCCAGGTCAGAGATCGCACGAGCTATTTCAGTGCGTAGTTCAGCAACATCTGCTTCTAACTGTTGCAGCCGCTCATGGCACTGGTTTCGCTTACGCTGCATCTCTACCGCCCCTACTTCCATCGAGGCAAGTGCCCGCCGCGCAGCGTCGAGCCGAGCTTCCCGCTCACCTAACCGGGCATTAGCCACCGCAGCGATATCGCTCGCCGGGTCCATAAGTTCCAGGCGAGCAAACAGTTCGTTTCGTAGGGTATCTAGAGCAGTTTGCGCATTATCAACTTCCTGTGTCGCATCATCTATTTCGGCTATGGCACTGAAGGCTGCAGCTCTTTGGTTCTGAGCGAACTCCAACTCCACCTGCGCCTCATCAAGACGTGCTTGCGCGACTGGGAGCCCCTCGTCCGCTTCCTTAGCTGAAAGCTCGACGAGTTTTTTGAGTTCGCCAACAGCGAAGTGCGATTTGCAAAGAGGGCAATTGGTGTCGTGGTCGCCAAGATGCGCAGAAATTGTCGCCAGCGCGCTTGAGATAGCCCCGGCGCGCTCACGACGCTCTTCAAGTTCGAGGCGCCTACTCTCTACGAGAGAGCTGGCAGCCGCCTCCAACTCTGCATACTCTGATTCAGAAAGTTCAGGTTCATCGTTAACCGCACGATCTTGTTGCAACAACGCATCCGAAAGTCGATCTTCTAATACAGACAGCTTGGTCGACTCTACAACCAGTGCTAGCGCTGCAGAATGGCGCTCCTCGGCAACAGCAAGAGCGGCACGCGTACTCTGCAACGCCGCAAGTTCATCGTCAGCCTTTGAGCATTCCAAACGAAGCTCAGTAATAGAGGCTTCAATTGCCGAATTTTTTTCAACAAGCGCAACCCGCCGTCGACCTGCTTCAGAAGCTTCGTCTAGGTCGGTCTGAGCGCCTAGAAGAGTCGCCATACGTTCTCTCAAGCGCTGACCCCGCTTGGAGATCTCGCGCCAATTTCTATCCAGATTCTCGACCGATACCTCACGCGCCGTAAGCGCTTCCTCGCTCTCAATCTTTGCAGCACGCAGTGCTACGAGCGAAGCGCTCGCAGCGGACTGTCGACTCGACAAATTGGAATGCTGCTCTGGAATACGAGCGAGTTGCATGAGGCGGCTTTCCGCGACCTCCATGGCTTTATTCGCGTCGACAATCCGAGTCCGAAGCTCCGTAAGGTACTGCTCCAGATCAGCCGGGGAATGAGCCACCGCTCTATCTGTCACAAGCGAGAGCCGTCGATTAAGATCCTCAGCTCCACGGATGATTTGATCCCGAGGAATAGCACCGGCCGCTTCAGCCTTTCCTTCCTGACGTCGTAGCCGTTCGATTAGCGCATCCCAATGGGCGAGGCGGTCCTCGTGTCGGTTCAACTCCAGCGCAGCGGCTTCGGCCTTTCGTTTCAGGGCTAGCGTTGCTGAGCGGCCGCGCAGTCGCTTGCGTATGTGCTCTAGCCGCTCGACTCCGGAAGGAACACGAAGGGCGTTCCACTGCTCGGGAGCCTCTCTCGACATGAATCGCTGTTGTGACCCTTGTCCCAAGAAATGAGTGAGTGCCAAGTAGGTGGAAAGATTATCCACCTGCTGTCCCCAACCAGGACTGACGAGGAGACTTTTCAAGTCTGGATCTGAAGTTCCACTAGGTCCATTGGGATTACCTTCACGCTCGACCTGATGACCATCGGAGAAACTCAGACTGACAGCGTGCGAGAACTGTTCCGCACCCTCTCTCGTCAGATAATCAGCCTCGGTGTTACCTCTGCTGAGATACCGTTCGAAGTGCTTTACCTCTGACGTCAACCCCCACTCAATCGCGTCGAAGAAGGAGCTTTTTCCTAACCCGTTCGGCCCGGTGATAATGACGAGGCCGGGAACGCCCGCAAGCTCAAGATCGAAACTCCCAAATGTGCGGAAGTTGCGAAGTTGGATACGTTGAAGATAGAGGCTCACGGTGTTACCTCCGACCAGGCGTCTACGAGTGCATCCATAAGTTCAGCTCCATCTGCCAAATCAGAGTCAGCCAGTTCAAACCAACGATCAACCACGGACTGCTCTATTCCTAGCTCAGCCGCGACGTCAATAAGCGCGCTCAATCGGTCTAATGGAGCCGCAGGCTGCGGTGGTAAAGCTTCCCAAGGGCGAGCCAAAAACGTACGAGCTATAAAACCAGCGAATGCCTCATTACGCTCGTCTAAGTTCTCGGGCGGCAACCACACAAGCTTTCTAGCAACACGGTCATCGCGCTCAATCGCCAAGGCGAGCGCTCGCCATTCTGGATCATCCTCACTGCCGTCCGGCCCCACGAGCCAAAGCTGCAGGTCCAGAACCTGCCCTGGGGGCAAGTGGGAGCGAGCAACCACACCCTGATTACGATATCGACGGACACCATCACGAACCAACGCAACATCGGGCGAGATAGGCAGACGACCGAACAAGATCGGAAAGCGGCCTATGGTTACGGTGGCGATATCGACAGGTAGATGCGAGCCCCTCAGCACGTCCTCGCCAGTACCACCGCGAAAATCCGCCGACGCCAACTCATTTCGGACCACTGCCTCAAGATCTAATGCTCCTGCAGCGGAAATTACACGCGACACAAAGTCGCTCAACAGTTCGCTCATGCTTGCACTTCCCCTGTGTCAATCTGGTCTTGCCACTGTTGGCGCAACCGAGCCTCAGTGGCGGCAATATGAGCAACGACCGCTTGCCTGCCGATGCCCAATGCTCTCTGAAAACTGGCATCGACACCAACGATCACATTGCATGGAGTAGGTGGTGCGTCCATCCTCATATCTCCCAGTCCAGCATCTGACAAGGATAGTTGGCCGGCTTGCTCAAAACTTGCTGGAGCATTCAGCTCTGAAAGCAGGACAAAGGATGTCTGCCAGGCATGAAGAGTCGCCATTAATGTGATGCTCCGACCTTCGATTAGGTCTGCACCAGAGGCATAGATGGTGGATATTTCTGTACCATCCTCAGCACGGTTGTCGAAATTACCTGGCGCCACACTCCGGGGAGATGAGTTGGGCCAAGCCTCAGCAGTGGCAAGCGCAAGAGTAATTGTTCGAATGATGTTCGCCATTCTTAGCGGGCCCACCAAAACCTGTCGATCGGTGTTGTCGCCGTCGTCCTCCATAGTACATGCCGCCAACCGGAGTAGCCTGCCAAGCAAGGCCAAATCGGCTCGTAGGCGAATCCGCCAGGCAGTCCACCTCCGAGCCATTTCGGATCGTAAAATGGGCTCAATCCTCCACGTTACCCAGTTCGCTGCTTCGCTACCTGTCGTGAGGTAAGTCATCAGATGTTCATCGACTTGATCAAGCGTCCAAATGTCCATACCTGCATGTAGTTCGGCCGCGACCACATCAGCATTGATGATGGCTGACTGCATTTGCGCAGCAACTGCTGTCCCTATGATCGGAGACGGTAACGAATGAGCATGTGGTGATCTTTGCGTCAGCGAGGTTAACCATTCGTTCCAGCAGCGTTCGTCAGTCTCCATACGAACCTGCCGGGCATGAATAACAAGCCTGGCGACTGCACCGCCTAAGCTCCCAAGATCGGTCGGCTTGGCCCCACACTCGAGGTTTAATGCACGATCGGCGTTTCCCCACCAGCCCAACAAATCAATTGGACGAATACCGCCAGACCAAACGATCGAAGGTGGTATATCGGCGAGACCGATCCGCACCCGCTGCGGCTGTAGTTGCACCGCAGCGGCAAGCAGATGACGCGAGACCGGAAAGTTAGCGGCAGCAAGCCCATGATCAAGCTCTTGAGCCGCGCTAGGAGTTAGATGAGGTGGGGAGTGACGCTTCGAATCAGCAGCTAACCAGCTCACATGATTTGCTTCATAGGCGGCGCGAATATCCTCGAAAGGCCTAAACGCCTCTAACTTGGCCGCACCATGCCGTATAAACAACTCATCGACCCTGAGATCTGTTCCAGAAACAGAATAGAAGCCCTGGCGGGCAATGTCCGCTGAAATCGCACCTGCTAGATGCCTAATCGGTAAGCCAGCATCATCCGCAGCGGTGAACAGTAAATAGACCAGTAGACGGTTGAGTGCTGAAGTTGGTTGCACCAACAACTCATCCCGCTGAGTATTGAAGATGATATTTACCCGATTACGGAGACGACCTGCGATTTCGCCAATCAGACCATCATCGCGTAACCGCGGGCCTATGAATCGATCGTACGCAGTGAGGAAATCGAAGCCCATTCCGAACTGCTCTGCTTCAAGATCAATTTGCAATAATTCATCAGAGATTTCTTCAATGCCCGGCCACGTTGTCACCAGTTCGATTAAGGCCGTGTGATCAAAATCTTGAAGCGCTGCAGCGCAAAGATCGATTAGCCCTCCATCCCCGGCTCCTGAAACGAGAATGGTTGTTTCGCGATCTGCATATCGCGGTGCCCCAGGGACACCTCGGTCAGACCAATATGAGTTCCAAGGCGCATTACCAAGCTGACGCTCTCTACCAAAACCAATTGCAATGAACACAGCGCCATAGCTTGCAGCTGATAGGTCATCACCCCTTACAGATTGGTGCCGAACTCGATAGGCGACCGTGCCGATGCGTTCGATGGCGGTGACTTCTCGCAGCACCTTGATGGGTAGCGCATTCGGCCGATGCGCCTGGAGGGTTCCGAACTGACGCATAACCTCGGCAGCGACTGAATCTGCAGTACCTGCGCTCCAATTGAGGAAGGGCAGGCCTGCACTCCGAACAAGAGCACCTTGTCGAGGCCATTCATAAATATGGGGATGAAGGTTGCGCTGTACGCAACCTCGTTGCAGATGTAGGGCATGCTCTTCGCGTTCGAACACGTCCACGTGACAATCTGGCTTCAGGATCGACAGCCCCGCGGCAACAGATAATCCCGCGGCCCCCGCGCCGATTACAGCAAATCTTCTCTTGTCCCGCAGTATCCCATTAGCAACCAGAGCACTTGCCAGGTTGAAGCCTCGGACTTGCTGTGAATAGAACGTAATGCGGCTGTCGTACGACCCTATCACATAGATCGATGGCCAACCTGGTACCTCCGCACCATTGATCGAGTCCAATTCGTTCATCGCAATCCCTAGTAGATCGACATGAAGCCTATAGGCACATCGCCTCTGGCGCTAAGTGTCCGAGAATACTAAAGCGTGCAGTATGGAGCTAGTGGGTAGGTCTCGAGCGCCCCTTTTCTTATTAGCTACGTAATTGCATGGACCTGATCAGCAGGCATTTGCTGCTGTGGCACACTCGTCAGAGTTGATTGGAATGAAGTGATATGGCTGCCACTATCACGGGCAAAATCCGCAAGATTTGGATACTCACAACCTGCATTGGAGGCCCCCTCGAGAGGCTGTTCTGCAAGCGGCTCGCGTCCTGCGTACAGAGCAACAAATAACGGCCGACATCCGATGTCGGCGGTTATTTATGGAATCTCGGTATGCTTCGGCAATTTCTACTCTCAAATCGCAGGGAATCCAATGACTCGCACCCCAGTTTCAGAACAAGAACTGATCGACACCTTCCTGCCGGTCATACTGGAAAACGATGCCAAAGGCATACTTCAGGATCTGCTGGGCAACCCCTCACTTGCCTTGCACTTTATGGCGTTCGACGAGACGGACACCCGGAAGGCGATTCGTCACGTCCAGGGCATCCTTGAAGAGTGCTACCGTGCGGGTCACCTTAAGGTCGCAATGAGCCATGAAGATGGGCGCTTGTATGGCTATGCGCTGCTCTTCGAGCACCCGGATCCCTCCATTCCGCGGTACTGCCACAAAATCTTCGTATTCAAGCAGTACAGAGGGCACGGCATAGGTACCCAACTACTCCAAGCGCTGACGCTAGACGCCAGAGGTTCATGCCTGCTCTGTAGTAACGAACTGATCCCGTTTTATGAGAGCGTTGGTCTTGAAGTGAAGAGTACCTACACAGCTCCAAGCGCCCAGCAGGGCTTTGCCTTCACAAGCGAACTCTATACAGGCCTCACGATCATGGGGAGCCCAAGCGCTGGCAGCTTTGCGCCGGTATTCATGCTCAACGATCAGGACATCAAGCAGCTTATGGTGTTGGGTGCAGGCTAGTAGCGCTAGGATACCTGCTATGTGCAAAACCAACAGCATCCCACCCTTGATCCGAAGCTTGGAGAATTACCGTGTCAAACGCACCCGTGTCTTTCGAGGACCCGAGAGCATCGCCGCAGAGGCATTGTCTCGGGAGGCAATTGCTCCATTCCTGAATGACCGCGGTTACACCGTGATTGCCGACGAGAGGATCCCTCGGGCGACGCTGTTCAGCAGTTCGTTTCCGTCCAAGCTCCCGATGGCCGGAAACTGAAGATGCGGGTTCGGCTCTGCTGGCGCCGAGGGGGCAGAAACCCCAACGAGAAGAACTATGCAGCGGCCCAACTGATTGCCCGGCTGCGTCCAGGTGGGTGGGATACGACGCTGGAGTATCTAGCCGAGCGAGACCGCCAGCACGGGATTACCCACAATTTGCTCCTTCAGCGGGATGGGGACGAAATCATCTATGCCGCTCTCCTTCCCGTGGAAGCAGTCAGTTCGATTTGGCACCGCCAGCGCGACGTAAGCAACGAGCTACAACGCAGGGGGAGCATGGGGCGAATCAGGAAGAACCATGCCGAGAATGGCTCCAGCCCTACGCTGTGGTTGCAGGACGACAGAGCTCCGGATGCACACAAGGTATCTGATGCACTTTGGCAGTGGCCTGGAGTGATCGATCTGGCAGAAATCGCCCCTCAGGTAGGGCGAGAGTACTTCGACGACACTTTTGACGACTGTCCTTCCCCTGATTATTCGACCCCCGGCCGAGACGAAGGGAGTCGACTTTCTGTTGTTCGTTCAGAGGTTCGTCGGGATCCTCACATGCGCCAAGCCGTTCTCGAACGCACTTCTGCGTGAGCGGGAGGGGTGTGGAGTAAGCCGAGATTTCGCCGGCTTCCTGGATGTGCAGACCGCTAATTAGACTTACCATTTCTTACACAAGCAGGTCGCGGTAGGGATGGCAGCTACCTGCCACCCCCCGCACAGATCCGTACGTGCGGAACTACCGCATACGGCTCCTGCCTCGGGTGCGTGACGCGAAGCGATCTTCAGGATGCGGGTGTGCATTCTTTGGGCTCGGTATGTAGTGATCTGAGAGCAACCCGAAGCGAGACCATCGCAGCCGATTTCGCTGGCTGCGTCGGACGGTTACCCTGAATCAAAGAATTGAGTCAACATTCAAGGGAAGCACAGTCTCTGAAATGGGGGCGAGTCGGTGACGATTAAGTCCAGGAAGCTGGGATCAGACCATCACCCTTGACGCTCCAATTCTCTACGGAGTGGGTGAGTGGGATGTCTTTCCAGATCTCCTTGCCAGCGTGTTCCAGAACAATGATCTGGAGGTGGGACTTTGAACGCGTGAGCCCCTGGGACAGGACGTTGAAAATGCGCTGTGTCGCGATCACATCTGTAGGACGTTTTCTCTTGAGCTCCTGAACATCCTCGTCAAGGCTGTTGTCTCCGCTGTGGCTGCTTGGGAAATACACCTGGCTTGGCTGGTCGATCACCAAGAAGCTGAAGGGCGGCAACTGTTTGTTCTCGTCAAGCGACAGGTACTCGTGGATCGCGAGGAAGGCTGCAATGTGATAGCCCATCCAGTTGGCGCCGCTACCTACCTCCCACAGGTAATCTTTCCGGTTCCCATGGCTGTCAAAGCGGAGCGTCAACTCCTTTCTGTCGAGCTTGATTTGTGATCCCTCGGGTGCTTCGAGACCTCCGAAGGCATCGGCGTAGTCCCCTATCAACTCTCCAATCGTATAGTCGACCCTGCGTTCTTGCTCGGTGCGATCTGTCAGGCTCAGGGTGTTGTCGAAACCCCGGATGATCCTATCCAGTTCTTTTAGACGCGCGAGGATATTGGCATCAGCGGAAGTTGAGCCGATGCGCTTGAGCAGTCCTGAGATATCACCGGCGAGAAAGTAGATCTGACCAATCGCGTTTTTCAGCTTTTCATCCCTGTTCAGAATTTCATTTTTTTCAGTACGCAGCTTGGAGAGCGTTTTTTCCTCTGCGGAGAGTTTGCGTTTGAGGCTGGAGAGACGGTTGTCGACTACCGGGTTTTCCTGCAGTACATCCGATATCTGAGTGATCTTGTTGACCTTTGCCTCAAGCTTGTCGATGACAGCGGGAAGAACTGAAGTGGTCGAGCCGCACGCCACACACTCACCCTTGGACTGAACGTTCTTTTTAAGCCACTCAAGCCCAATTACGTGGGATTTTTCAGTGTCGATCGCATCAATGAATTTCTTGCTACTTTGCGAAAGGCTGCTGTAGCCGCTGATGTCGGTAGCGAGGTTTTCCACGATTTCCTGCTGAGCGACCTCCTTGGCCAACGCGGCCTCGAACGTTTGGTTAACGTGCAGGCGATGGGGTTGTAGGAGCGTATGTTCGAGCCTTTTCTCGTTATAGGCATCGACCACAGACTGCAGTTGAGCAATTTTCCCCTCAATGGATGCGGGCATTTGGGCGGGCAGCAAACCGATTTCGATGCAGCTGTGCAGCATCCTGTTCACTTCGTAATGCCAGTTGTTTTTTGTTCGCTCAATAACGGCAAGCTCCTTCTGGAGGGCCTCCCTTTCCTTGGCTGCTTCCTCACGTCGACGCTCGGTCATGACGTAGTCTGCATTCACGATGCCAAGAGCGTAAGGCATCGCTCGCGTAAGGCGCTCCTTGTGCGTCCAGGAGTCAGTTTTGAAGAACAGAGTGTTTGGGTTGGCGACGATGTGCTGTGGAAGATAGTTAAAGGCAGCCATGTCCCGGAACGAGCTCCTGCTGTCCAGTTGAGAAGGTTTGTCTTCATCCGAATGTGGCAGGTCGCTCATCCTGACCAGACCGTTGAATTTGTCCTTGAAAGCAGTCACGTTCAAGTTGCAAGGCAAGATTTCTGGCAGCACTCCGGTGAATGGGGCGAGGTAGTAATCGCTGGATGTTTGTTTTGCCCCTGGCGTTCTTCTCGCGACTATCCAGGTTTCGTTGCGAATAGTGATTTTCAGTCCAAACCATTCGACCTTGTTCCGGATGAAGCCGATCGGGATCTGGCACTTACTTGAGCCGAGCGCGTAGTCGATGATGTGGACAATTGATGACTTACCGGTGCCGCTCAGGCCATGAATGATGTTGATCTTGCCGGGCACGAATTCGATTTCCCGGATGGGATTCGTCTGGTTCTGTGGCCACAGCAGTACGGCATTAATCTCGAATTTCATTGGGAATCCCGAACAACAGCTTATAGATTTGGGGTGTAGAGACGCTGGCTAGCCAGCTGGATAGCTGCTTGGTGGTTTTGAGCATCTCAGCGGGTATCGACGCTTTGGTGCCGTTCGGCCATCGGATGACGAGACTGGTAAACACATCCCCGTCTTCACTTGGCTCCTTCTCTACCAGTTTGGCTGCGACTGCCAGGTTCAGCCCCTGCAAGGTTGAGGCGGTGTATTCCTGAACACGACGTTCCAGATCAATCTTCAGAATCGGGGTGTCACGAAGGACGTTGTCTATGGCCGAGCTAGTGTTTCGCTTGGAGAGGGCAGCACTGCTCGCCGGGTTCCAAACGATAGGAAGCACCAGCAAAAGTTTGGGGAGATCGATAGGATGATCGTTCCCTGAAGATTCATATTCCGATATGAAGTAAGCGAGCAAAAAGCAGGCGAGTGAGCTGTTGTGGATCAGGTGTCGATCCATATAGGGGGCGCTCATTCATCACTCTCGTTAGCTGTATGCCAATGAATCGGGTGATCCGTGTCGACTCCATTTGCCTGATGGTGGTAGGTGCCCATGAACAAATAACGGAAGTTTGATTTGACGCGACCGATGCTCAGGGAAAAGCTTGGCGGGGTCGATGTCTGCAGGTAGATCGCCTTGAAGTCATCCTCTCCAAATTCTTCAGGTTCTTTGCCTGACCTAATGCAATGCGCGTCGCAATTCGCCTTCCACCTGTCACTCAATTCGGACTCAACCTCACACAGGTCGCTGGGCAGGATCCGGTTGGCTTTCAGCAGTCGAGTACGCTCGGAGTAAGCGGCCCAATAGTGGCCCAGCTCGGTCTGGATAGGCCTTTGCGGAATATTTATTTTTTTAAGCTGATCTATGAACGACAGCCCCAGTGATCCGTATTCTTCGATCAACTGTACAAAGTTAGTCTGCTCTTGAGTCAGCGGTCTCCAGGCTTCCTCAAAGAACGCTTCAAAAAGCATGTGTTTTCGGGTGAAGAACGGCTTTGAGGTTGTCCAGAAGGGGATACCTTGTTTCCACGAGGCTTGGCAGTCAGCGAACAGTTGACCCAAAAGACTTTGATAAATAGTTTCGTGGCAATGTTCCAGCCCGTCTGGAAACTGAAGGGCAGTGTAGATCGCCTCCTTGAGCGTCTCGTCATCCATTGCGTCGGCAACGTGGAAGCGGGTGATGACGAAGGCGAGGTCTTCATCACTGAAGCCGGTCGCCTCTGCGGCTATTTCTGCGACCGAGCCGGACATTCCACTGGCATGCTGACGCAAAGACTTGATTGCCTCGGCGACCGATGTAGGAGTGGTGGCCTTGGAAAGAGTGCTGATTAACGTTCCATCGGGCACTGTGCGGTTTGTCACCAGTACAAACTCAAGAGAGGCGAATTCACTTTTTGCCGCCGCGAGTCCTTTGAGCCAGTTTCGAAGGGTGTTCCAGACGTTCTTACTGCTGTCCTGGAGTGAATGATTCTCGCCGGTGGTCAGCTTGTCCTGTTCCAGAATGACTTTTGTCCCACTGGAGAGCGGTATCTGCTCTTCGACGTCGTCAGCTGTTTCAATGCCAAAGCGCGTCTCTGTGTGAGTGCTATGAAAAATCCTGTGTAGCACTCGTTCATACTGGTAGCCGAAGCCCGCTGCGCTTGCGCTCGCGTTGCTATTCATCGTTCCTTCTCTTGACGTTGTTCGCATTTAGCGAGATCGATGGCGCAGGATCGAAAGAGGATCCAATCCGCAGGGGCAATGAATTTACCTGCAATGATGTCGGGTGGCTACTACTGGCTCCGTGCTGCCCGAGGGGGGGCCGGGGTGGGGCAAGCGGCCCGATCACCCGTACACTCCCTTGGTCAGTGACGCTGCCAATGGAATGCTAGACGCGTTGCTTCCACCGGCCCGTGAGCTGAACCTAAATCCATGGCGCGCCGGCGTCGCTTTGAGAATAAATTGCCTACCCATGATGTCCGCTTGCCGGCATCCATGACGTGGGAATATTATCCAGCCGATTGCCCCACCTTCTAAGTTGCGGATCCGAGTGCGGGCTGACCGCACAGCGGCGCGCGTTCCGGCGCTGACAAATTGAGCGTGTCGAGGAAAAGGCGCATCCACTTGAGCTGGTCGCCTGAGGAGATGCGTTCGATTTCGCCATTGCTGTCTTTGTCGGACTTAAGCTTTTGTTCACCCCTCGTATGGGTTCTCCTCGCTTTGACCTCGACGCTGCATCTTCAGCACTATCACCACATCGAGCACTGCTAGGTTTTCCACGGGGTAGCCACCTTTTTTCCGTTTCGCGTTCTCCAATGCCGCTCTAAGAAGGAGTGCTTCCTCCAGATACTTGTAACCGGCGCTTGCTCCCCAAGGGCTGCTCGATCCGGTTGAGCGAAGCCATTTGGATACAGGGTCATTTGCTACGTGGTAACGATCAGGAAAGAACTGACAAAGCATCTCTGTGAATACAGACCTGCGTGTCTCTACCTTCTCTTCTGTAAGGCGATTGATCTCAATCACTACTACCTTGTCTCGATCCTGAGAGGTAGCCTCCAAGACTCGAACGAGCGACCTTGCAAACTCACGAAAGTCGCTTTGTTTACCCCGGCGCTCCCATCCATTTGCTTGAAAGCGACTCCCATCACCGAAGTCCCAAAGCTGTCGGAACTCCTGGTAAAACGTTTCATTTTTGCTGTCAGACCAAATCCGGGCCCGTGCGGCAGATTTGAGGAGGTGCACCAACTCGGCCTGGTGATATTCGAAGGTGAGCATCTGACTTCTGCGGAAATCCAAAGCACTACCTAGCTGGGCTACCGCTTTTGACGAAGGTAGCTGCAAGTTAAAGACCCGGCTCGACATGTCCGGATCCTCCTTGGCGGAGGCTGGCTTACTAGACTGTTTCGCTTCTCGGTATCCGTTCAGCCAACTTTGGTTGAGGATGACGCATGAGTCCTTCAGCCTTAGTATCCACTGCTTCGCTGCGTCATAGGTTTTCTTGGGGATTTTTGAATAACCGTTGGCCTCACGGTTAGTAGCAAACGCTGCTTTTGAGAGGTTTGACGATCCCACCAACGCATAGCATCTTCCATCTGATTCACGCCAAAAGATGGCTTTCGGATGGAAACCGTCAATTAACTCAGCAACCAAAAACTGAGTGTGCCGGTATCTCGGTAGCCATTGAATGACCTTTTGGCAGGCCGCTTTCCTAGTGATCCCGAAATCTTTCCCCACGATGAAGGCAAATGATTTGCAATGGCGACCTAACTCTACATCAACGTCCCACTCAGTCAGGTAAGCGCTCAGAATGTAAAGCTCTTCAGCCTGGCGAAATGCGCGGTGATAGATATCTTTGAGGTCGCTGCCGCCGCTTTGCGGCAAAAGAACGAGATCCATGTAGTAAATTTTCCTTCTAGCCTTCGTATGCGTCCGGGCATCCCATCTTGCGTAACTAAACCGGTTGCCACCTATGCGGCACCAGCTCCGCAATATCACTCGCCCGCTGCGTCGGCAGGCGCGTGAGGACGTCCTTCAAATAGCATACGGATCATACCCGTTGAGCCGCGCCGACTGGATCAAGCTCATGATCGCCGCCGCCCGTTTGCCGCTGCGCAGCGAACCTGCAAAGAGCCAGTTTTTGCGACCCGCCCACGGTCGAATTTTGTTCTCGCACCAAATATTGTCAATGGGTACGGCCCCGTGATCGAGATAGCGCCGTCCAGCGTTTGAGGCCGTAATGCAGAGCTTTGCTTTTCGCCGAGCCGTCGTGCACGATCTGGTGCTGGACGATCATCCAGGCGTGCAGAGCATCCATCACAGGTACAGCTTTTTCTTGCCGTATTCGGCGGCGTAAATCCGTTTCAAGGTCGCGGACTTCGCTCTCGATTTCGTAAAGCAGCTGGATGTAGCGCAAGGCCTGTTCGGCGAGCTAGCTCTTGTTGGTGGCGTGCAATTTGAAGAACTTGCGACGCGCATGGGCCACGCATCCGATCTCGGTGACGCCGAGAGGCCTAGGCCTCCTTTCGACGAGTTATGCCGCGCAGTCGGCCTTACCGGGACGATTAACCACCTACAGCGCTACTTAAACAACTCAGATCGCTTAACGACGTAGCCCACAGGCTTCTTTTGCTTTTCGATAACACCCTCTTCAACGAGGCGCTGAAGCCATGCTTTTGCCTGCCCATTTGTCACATCTAATGCAGCAGCAATATCAGCATCTTTTGTCGGGGTTATCAGTAGTTTTTTAATCAGATCTCTTACCGTCGCAAAAAGTAAATCAGCGTGATCCACTTGTACCCCAGGGAAGGAGTCCATTATTTCAGACACAACTTTCAGCGTCGGTTCAACAGCATCTCTGCTGACACTAGTACTTATAGGAAGTAGAGGTTCACAAGACGCTTCTAGCGACCTCTGCGACTCTGTCATTGGCTCAGATACCGACAAGCTCTCTATTTCATCAGCGGACGATAATGAGAGTTCTGGTTGCTGAGGCACGTCTGTGCTAGAAACCTTGATCGCGAATATTTGGTTAAAGGCTTCGGCATCCGGAGGATTCGGCCAAAGTATCGCCCCCCGATTACCCAAAGCATCAAGGCCGGCAGAGGGCTCACCCGTCGATCGAACAAATACAGGCACATACTGGAGCTTATCCAACTGCTCCACAGCACCAGCCCATGTCCCGCCTTTGTTATGGTCCGTGTTAACGACCAAGGATGCATCGGCCAGCGCATAAATGAGTTTATTACGCTGCATAGCATGACCAACGTTGAAGCCGGCATTAGGATCATAAGCAGAAACGAGAACTAAGTTTCCATCACGCAAGGAATTCCTTTCCTCACGACTCATGGCAGTTCGCTCTAAGTTTTCCGCTAGAACACCAATAACCTTGCCACCCGACTGCAATGCACCCCGCATTGCAGCCAGATCAACCCCCCTGGCCCCTCCCGATATAAGTGTTCTGTTAGCACAAGCTGCCAGCCCGCCGATGGACATGGTGTAGTCGACCAATGCATCGTCGATTTTCCTCGACCCGACGACAGCGAGCCCACCCGATTCAAGCAGCGAAATATCTCCACACCCGTAGAGCACTGCTGGCGCATCAGCACGAAGACGAGCTTTAAGACGTCGCGGATACTCAGGGTCAGCTCGACTAATGACCCAGATAGCCCGCGTCTGCCATCGCTCGACTACCTGGCTCAACAAGAAGCCCCGTCCCAGCAGCCGTTGTAGTCGACTTTCATCAGCTATTGGCCGACATAAACGAAGGATCTCAGTGGATTCCGCGGTAAGAAGATCGGCAGGTTGTTTTTGGATCTGATGTAAATGACTAGCTAAACGCTTGTATTCGGCAGGCGATAGTAGGTCTGGCGTTTGTACGCCACGTCCAACAATTAGCGGTGCCGTAAGCAACAGTATCGCCTGCGTATTGGGTGAAAGAGGTGACATCATTCATCGTGGCCAGTTAGTGAAAGGGCCATAGGCCAAACCTCATCGCAACCGGCTTCTCGTAACAGCCAAGCTGCGACAGTTAGAGTCCATCGAGAGTTGACGATGTCGTCAACCAAGAGCACCGGTCCCGCGTGAATTATCTGATCGATTTTAAGCGACCCATCAATGTTGCGGGCCTGCTGAGTAGAATTTGCCATGGTTTTTTGCTCTGGCCTGTCCTCCGTCTTCGCGAGGACATTGTAAAAGGGTAGACCTAACGCACTGGCTAGCCTTTTTGCAAAATTGGGTACGATCTCTGGATGCTTCAGAGACGGAATCGCAGCAACCCATTCTGGAGCGGGATTTGGCCTCCAGTTTTTAATCATTTCGACACATGCCTGAACAAGCTCATCGGAAAAATAGCCGTCAAGATATCTATTATCTCGCACAATGCTGCCCCAACCGGCGTCTCCCCATACACAAAGAGCCTTACCGGGCTGGGCTTGACGATTGGCCGGAATCAGCCCCCTTACGCCATATAGCGGCATTCCGCCATCAGGCCACTTTTTGCGAGGTTCGATGGGAAGACTCGTACGCCGCAGGAAGGCGACCGCAGCTTTGACCAGGCCAAGATTCACTGCACTGGGCAATGGAGGTAAAGCTGGCTTCTTGACCGTACCAGGGACTCCGTCCAGTGCATCAATCAAAAACGCCATATGCTGGCCGAATGGTAACCCGACATAGTCCCTCATCTGTTGGTGTTCGCCCTGTCGCAGCGAGGTCAGCCGCTCTGCGCGATCCCAAAAGCTTTGATTAAGGTTTGCCGCGGTAAGTTGCCACTTAGCACCTTGTTTAGCGATAGGTGCTGGCGCCTCCAGTGAAAGCAACGCCACAGTTTTTTCGACCCGGCCCTTACTCAGATTGACTTTGCTGAGCAGCTCCGGAACAGATAAGCCATCAGGTGCATCTTCAAGCGCACCTAGAACCTCCGCGACCTCCTCTTGCGTCGGGAAAGCGCTACGGATAAACCAATCGGTGATTTCAGTCTCCTCCTCACCACTGAGTAGCACACCGTAGGCAGCATCCAACGCACGCCCCGCACGACCTACTTGCTGGTAGTAGGCGACCACGGAACCTGGCATTTGATAATGGATCACAAACGCTAGATCGGGCTTGTCATAACCCATGCCCAACGCCTGTGTGGCGACAAGAGCCTTGACCTCATTGTTAGACAGGGCTAGCTCAAATTCCTCCCGACGATCACCAGTCTGCCCTGTATAGGCTTCGACGTTAAAGCCTTGAGATTTCAACCATCCCGCTACTAGAAGGGCATCTCGCACGGTCAATGTGTAAATGATGCCGTGCCCATCCAATGCGGCCAACCTTTCAGCAAGCCATGCAAGACGCTCTTCTTGGCGAGGAAGACGGATGGTTTGTAACGAAAGCGATGCACGATTGAGATCTCCACAAACAACCTCAATGTTGGGACCAAGCACCGCCTTTAAGTCATCCATAACCCGATTGTTTGCCGTAGCGGTGGTAGCAAGCAAACGAAGGTTGGGAGGCATAATTTTGACCATCCGCTCCAGCAATCGATAGTGTGGGCGGAAGTCGTGCCCCCAATCGGAGATGCAATGCGCCTCATCGATAACTAGCAGGGAGATTTGTGCAGCGATCAGCGCCAAAACCTGGGTACGGAAACGATCATTAGCGAGGCGTTCGGGCGATATCAGGAGGATATCAATGCCACCGGCAATAAGCTGGCGTTCAATCGCAGCCCAATCTTCCCTGTTGTCTGAGTTAATCGTGGCCGCTCGGACACCCATTCGCTCTGCCGCTACAACCTGATTTCGCATCAAAGCCAGCAATGGCGAGATCAGTAACGCAGGTCCAGCGCCAGCCTCCCTTAGCAGCTTCGTAGCAATGAAATATACGAAGCTCTTACCCCAGCCGGTTTTCTGAACGACTAACAAGCGTTCCTTACCCTCAACGATGTGGCGTATAGCTTCTTCTTGGCCATCCCGGAAGGTAGCATCGAGTCGTCCCGAACCTAAACGCAGGAGCTCCAAAGCACGCGCTGCATTATATTCCATGGTATTGCTCTCCATTTACCGTCAGATAGGTGATTGCTGATCCGTTGAGCAAGGTTCGAGTCATCCACTTTCCTCAATCCGTTAACTCGCAACGAACGGAGAGCAGGAGCCCCTCACCGCCTCGCATACCCTATCAGAGCGTGTCGGACGATGTAGGCCACTTCGAGCAGCTTTTTTTGCAGGAGTACCTGCAGGGCGAATGCGGTACCGAGCCTATGGCAGAAGGCGGCTGACCTCTCCCCCTAAAAAGCCACAACCACTGGAAAAATTCATTGGAGGCGACGAAGGTTAAAGTGTGGGTCAAATTCTCAATCCAGAACAATAACGTTTAAAATCAATCAGTTATTTTAATACAAGCCCGGCTACAAGCCGGCTCACCGCCGAGTAGGAGGCCAGTGACTGCGCCCGAAAGCTTGATTTGAGCTGCTATCATGGGAGCAAGCTTTGGATCGCCGCAAAAATAGGGATTTAGAGAGTTTTACAATCGGTATTCCAAAAAGTATTCCATAATTATTTTTAACCGATAAATTATTTTTTAATTCAATAGGTTGAGTGATCGATTCAAATTACCCCAGCCCACCAACTCTCAACGACAAAGCCCGCCAAGTGCGGGCTTTGTCGCATCTGGAGATCCCGTTCACCAAGCCGAACTGATCCTCATCGCGCAAGCCCCCCTTCCCCCCGCCACAATGCTCTCCCCTCACCCCCACACTCAAATCCCGCAACATTTAATCCGCACCACGTTTAAGTGAGAGCTCTCGATGACCTCTATGCTGCAAACTCCAAAGCGCAACGAGGTTGAACATGAATACCTGGATCGCCGCCGTCATGGCTGCCCTGCTCTCCCTGTCCGTCCACGCAGCCGAGTCTCCCGCGTCGCGAGTCGAGCAAGTCGTGTTCAAGGCGGGCGCCGACCATCTCCAGATCAAGCAATCGATCAAGGGCGAACAAACGGCGCAGTACACGCTCAACGTCAAGGCTGGGCAGATGTTGACCGTCGATTTCAAGCCATCCAGCACATCGGCGTATTTCAACATCAGCGCCAAAGGTGCGGACAGCGCGCTGTTCAACGGTTCGATGATGGGCAATCACTTTGCGGGGGTGCTGCCTGCCGACGGTGAGTACACGGTTCAGGTCTACCTCATGCGCAATGCCGCGCGACGTAACGCGGTGGCGAATTACACGCTGTCGATAAAGCTCGCCAAGGGTGATGCGGGCACGGGCGGATAAACCGCAAAAGCGCTTCTACACTCACAGCGCCCATTCCGCCACATCGAGCCACCATGACTGCCCTTAAAGACCGCATGCAACAAGGCAAGGACGCGCGCAAGAAGTGCTCGCGCAGTGATCAGGCTGTCACCGGCAAGATGAATCGCGATCCGATTCCGTTGATCAAGGCGTCGAGTCAGGGCCGCGTCGAGTCGCTGGTCGAGTTGCGTTACGGGCGCATGCTGGTGTCGCCCTTCACGTTCTTTCGTGGCAATGCGTTGTTGCAGGCGCATGACCTGGCGGGCACGGCGACCATGGGCCTGAATCTGCCGATCTGTGGCGATTGTCACCTGATGAATTTCGGTGGTTTCGCCACGCCGGAGCGCAATCTGTTGTTCAGCGTCAATGATTTCGACGAGGCACATCCCGGGCCTTGGGAGTGGGACTTGAAACGCCTGGCCGCAAGTTTTGTGGTGGCCGCGCGTGATCTGCGCCATGGCGAGTCGGTCGAGGAAGAGGTCTGCCGCGACATGGTCGGCGCTTATCAGGCGACCTTGCTGGAGTGTGCGGAGCAAAGTTCGCTGGAGAACTGGTACGAGTCGATCAGCTATACCGACCTGCTCGCCCAGGCACGCAAAAGTACCCTTGAGCATGTCGAGCGCGCCATCGAGAAAGCCGAGCGGCGTACTCACGCTGAATTGCTGCCGAAGATCAGCGAGCGTGACAAGCATGGGCGTCTGATTATTCGTGATGACCTACCGGAAATTTTCCATCTGCATAAAAACACCACGCTGCTCGATGCCGAGGATGACTGGCTGCGGCTGTCGGACTGGCGTCCGCTGTACGACACTTTCATGCGTGATTATCGCGGCACGCTGCAGCCCGACCGGCGCGAGCTGCTGTCACGGTTTCACGTGCAGGACTTGGCTTTCAAGGTCGTCGGTGTCGGCAGCGTCGGTACCCGCTGTCTGGTGGCGTTGCTGACCGACGATCAGGAGTTCCCGCTGTTCCTGCAATTCAAGGAGGCGCGGCGCTCGGTACTCGCCGATTACGTCAAAGCCAAATCGCGGGTACGCCATGAAGGTCAGCGGGTGGTCGAGGGGCAGCGCTTGATGCAAGCCGCCAGCGACCTGTTTCTCGGCTGGACCACTGGCCCCAGCGGTCGGCATTTCTATGTGCGGCAGTTGCGCGACATGAAAATCTCCGCCGAACTGGAAACCTTCGACGCCGAAACCTTCGCCGCTTACGGTCGGGTCTGCGGCCGCGCGCTGGCTCGCGCGCATGCCAAGGCGTCCGGGTTAGCGGCGCAGATCAGCGGTTACATCGGCAAGGGCGATGCATTGGCCGATGCGTTATTGAAGTACGCGCAACAGTACACCGCGCAGAACGAACGTGATTTCGAACGTTTCCAGGATGCCTGTCGCAAGGGCCGTTTACGCGCTCGGTCGGAAGCCGATTTCGCCGCCGATCATCTGCCCTGAACCGGGCTAGACAGGTTGCCGGAGAAATGAATTTTTCTTCACTGCCCCTTCACAATCAAACCTGTAAAGTCCGCTCGCTCATTCAAGAAACTACGGTTCGCCCGCGGCTCTCCCGCGGGCTTTTTTTTGCCTGGCGTTTGCCGTCGAAGCGATAAACCCAGGTGTCTTGCACACCGTGGCGTAGTGAATGGCGGGCCTGTGGATGAATGCGGATCAACCTGAACCCGGCCGATTCAGCAACACACCGGATCCGCACGCCTCAACGTCAGCGATTCGGCGCCGACCGTAAACGCAAATTCCATTTGCTCCTCCTCAAAACGGCCAATGCAGGAGCTGCCGCAGGCTGCGATCTTTTGATGTTAAAAAACAGGTTCAAAGGATCGCAGCCTTCGGCAGCTCCTACAGGGGTATGTGCAACAAGCAGGCAGAATTTATAGGGCATTTGTGTTTTCCTGTCCCCTGATACCACTCACCGGAGCGCCCGATGCCGCTGCTGTCCCTGCCCTGCCAACGCCTGACGCTGGCGATACTCGCGCCGGATCAGGCCGGCCTCGAAAGTGAGTTCTACCAACGTAACCTGCGCCACCTCGCGCCCTGGTCACCGATTCGCACCACCGAGTACTTTTCCACCGAGCAGATTCGCCGACGACTCGAAATTCAGGCCAGCGCCTTTGAAGCCGGGCTGGCGATGCATTTCGCGTTATTGACACAGGACGGTCAGCAGATGATCGGCGCGTGCAATTTCAGCGGAATCATTCGCGGGGCGTTTCAGGCGTGTTATCTGGGTTATCACATCGATGAGGCACATCAAGGTCAGGGGCTAATGCGTGAAGCGCTGGAGGCCGGTATCGCCTACATGTTCGATACGCAGAACCTGCACCGGATCATGGCCAACTACATTCCCGGCAATGAACGCAGCGCACGGCTCTTGGAAAAGCTCGGGTTCGAGCGTGAGGGTTACGCCAAGGCGTATCTGAACATTGCCGGGCGCTGGCAGGATCACGTGCTGACCGCGTTGATCAACCCGGCATTCGAGGCGCCGGACCAGCGTTGGTCACGACGACTGGCGTGAGTTTCACAATTTGTTAAGCATTGGCGAAGTATGCTCAGGCCTCCCGCCCCTTCCGGTTGCCTGAATGCCATGTCGCGTGCCGCCACTTCATTGTTTCTGCTTGCCGCTTTGCTGTTTTTCTTCGCCCTCGGCAACCATCAATTGCAAGGCTCCACCGAGGCTCGCGTCGCCGGCATCGCCATGGAGATGCACCTCGACAACGACTGGGTGACACCTCGGTTGTTCGGCGAACCGTTTCTGGAAAAACCACCGCTGAGTTTGTGGCTCGATGCCGGCGCCATGCGGCTGTTCGGTGTGTCGCCGTGGGCGGTGCGGTTGGCGTCGGCGGTGGCCGGCTTACTCAGCGTGATGTTGCTCTACGGCATGTTGTGCCGTTTCGAACGGCCGAAAATGATCGCCTGGACGGCCGGGATTTTGCTGGCGACCATGGCCAGTTACTGGAGCAATGTGCGCGGGGTCGGCGAGGATGCGCTGCTGGCGCTCGGTGTAACGGCGGCGTTGCTGGCATTTTTTCAGGCACAACGCGCATCGAGCGTGGGTAACTCGTTGCTGTTTGTCGGCGGAATTGCCATCGCCACGTTGAGTAAAGGAGTGCTGGGGCTGGCGATGCCGGGGGTGGTGATTTTTGCTTACTTGCTGGCCGACAATCTGCTCGACAAGCGCCTGAAAGTCGCTGACTGGCTGTGGCCAGGATTACTGACTCTGGTCGGGCTGATTCCGCTGATGATCTGGCTCGCAGTGCTCTATCAACATGGCGGCGCGCAAGCGGTGAAGGAAGTGCTGCTGACCAACAGCGTCGGCCGCTTCAGCGGATCGTTCGTCGAGGCCGGTCACTATGAGCCGTTCTCCTACTACTTGGCCAAGCTGCCGGAAGCCTTTCTGCCGTGGAACATTCTGGTTTATCTGGGGCTGTGGCATTTTCGCAAACAACTGAAGGCCAACCGATACCTGCTGTTTTTCAGCCTGTGGATCGTTGCGCAATTCGTGATGCTGACGTTGGCGTCGAGCAAACGCACGGTGTACCTGATGTCGATGACCCCGGCGGCGGCGGTGATTGCGGCCGAGTTTGCCGGTGTGTTGTTCGACAAGCTGAAAGCGTACGAATCCGCCCATGGTTTTGTCAGCCGAATCGCGAGGCATCGTCAGGCATTGGCCGCTGCTGTGCTTACCGTAGTGATCGGCAGCTACCTCGTTGCCGCACAGTGGACGTTGCCGAACGCTGATAAACACCTGTCGTTCCTGCCGCTGACCGAACACATTCAAGCGTTGCGAGCGGACGGTCATCAGGTTGCGTTGTTTCAAGCCAATGAACGGGTGGGCGGGGCGAGTGTGTTCTATACGCAGAGCGTTCTTAAAGGCTTGGATACCGAGGCGCAATTGCGCGAGTTTCTCGCTGCGGCAGCCACCAATGTGGCGGTGATCTCGGCCGACACCGAGCCGGCCGCACCGCTGAAAGTGTTGAAGACCATGATGGTCGGGCGCCAGGCGTACTACTTTGTCAGCAACTGAAGCAGACTGAATACAACCTTTGTGGCGAGGGGATTTATCCCCGTTGGGGTGCGCAGCGCCCCCTCTTTTGATTCAAGAAAGAAGGGGACTGCTGCGCAGTCCAACGGGGATAAATCCCCTCGCCACATATCCCCCTCGCCACAGGGTTATTCGTTGCTCAAGGGAGTTGCCAAGGTGCTGGCGGGCTCTGGCCGTTGATGCTTCTGCAACACCGGCAGCTCCAGCCGCGCCCGGCCATAAAACGCCAGTGCCGTCAGTAAACAGGCCAGCCAGACGAAGATTCCGGCCCAGAACGTGTGGGACATGTAGTGCCAACCTTGCAGGACCCGTGTCGTGCCATAGACAAAACCGAGCAGCAGCGAACCCCACAGAATCGCACTGGAAAAGCGCCACTGGTAACGGCGCGCAACGAAGTACAACGCCAGCATGGTAAAGCCGCCCGACGCATGCCCGCCCGGCCAGCAGCGTCCCTCTCCTGCTTCATGGAACAGCTGGAAATTGTTGTACCACTCCACGTGAGCCATTTTTCCACCGTAAAGCGTGGTCTCGATCGGACAGTAAACGCTGGTGTGCGCCTTGAGGAAATGGATCACGCCGGTGCAAACGGCAAACGCAACGACGACGAAGAAAAAATCCCTACGGTGATCGGCGGCAAATCGCAGCAGCGGAGCAACTTTGCTTCGCTCGAGAAAAGCCCCCAGTCGCGGGCGCTTCTGCGGATTGACCAACGGCCAGACCACCGAGAGCATCGCGCCGATCAGGGCGATTTCCGCCGTCCAGTTCGGAATGATCCGCGCCCATTTGTGCGTGAGCTTTTCGAAGAAGTGGATTTTGTCGAGCGGGAACGTCTGGGTCAGCGGATCGAACAACAGATTGCTGAAGGCGATGTCGATTTTGGTCATGTCGAACATCAGGAAGACCAACGCCGCGCAGGCCAGCGGGATGCCGAAGTTGTAAGCGTAAAAACGAGTATTCATTCGGTGGTCACCGTGTGCCAGTCGGAGGCTTCAATGAAGCCGAGCATTTTCGGCGCCGCCGGACTGGCAGCGGAAACAAACAGCGAAGAGCCGTAGCCGGGATCGGATGCCGGCACCTTCAGGTCTTTTTCGATCTGCGCCATGCATTCGCTGTGGGTCACCAGAATCAGGTTGCGACCCGGGATCTTGTGCGCAAGCGCCTCCTGCAACATGCGCCCCTTGCAGCTGATCAACCAGTCTTCGCCGGTCGCCGCACGGTTGAACATGTACCCGGCGGTCTGCACGGTGCGCACCATCGGGCTGTTATAGATGTCGGCATTGTTCAGCCCCAGTTGCTCGAATTGCGCGCCGACCGCGACCGCCACGCTGCGCGAGCGGTCGGTGATGCCGTCATTGCCACTCAGGCAGCGCGCCTTGGAGTGATCGCAACGCTCGACATGGCGCACCAGCACGATCATCTCGCCCTTTTCCCAACCCGTTGCCAACGCCTGCGAGCCAGCCACATTGCCATGGGCCAGGTCGGGGACCGCCCCCGGGGCGAGCAACCACAACGTCAGCGGTATCACCAGTGCCGATGCCGCCAACACCACCCAGGTGTTGCGAAAACGCGCCAGACCGCTCAGATCGATCGAGCGTTTGACGCCGAACAGACTCAGTCTCAATTCCACAAAAAGCCGCCTCGCCAGCCTGCATCACTTGTCATTCGATGCGGCGAAGGTACAGAGGCGGGCGTCGGCAGCCAGTGAAACCCATGTGAAAAAAGTCTTGGGATCCGTTGTTACAAATTCTGTCCGACAAAATCCTTTCAGCTCTCGGATTTGCGGCCGATACAGACCTGCTAACACCCTTGCTGGCTCAAAAAAACAACAATCTTCCAGCCTAACTGACGACAAGAAACCCTACGTTTCTGGAGGATTTGTGATGAATAGCTGGTTCGGCAACATCAGCGTGAACATGAAACTGGGCCTGGGCTTCGGCCTGGTACTGGCCCTGACCTGCGTGCTGGCCCTGACGGGCTGGACCAGCCTAGGTGGCCTGATCGACCGCAGCAACTGGATGAGCGACATCACCCAGCTCAACGCCGGCCTGACCAAACTGCGCGTGGTGCGCCTGCAATACATGCTGACCAACGGCGACGAAACCGCCGCGCAGAACGTGCAGACCACCCTTGAAAGTTTTGCCGAGCAACAACAGAAGCTGATCAACAGCTTCAAGAGCCCGGAAAACGTCAAACTGCTCAAGGAGCAGGCAGCGACCATCGCTGAATACCAGACGTCGCTGAATAAAATGCGCAACGCCTACCGCACCGGCAACAGCGCGCGCGACACTATGAGCGCCAGTGCCGAAACCGCGTACAACCAGATCGAATCGATCAGCAAACGCGTGCAGCAGATGGACATGAGCGAGCAGCGTTTCGCACAGTTCCAGGCGATCACTACGGCCAAGGAAGCGTTTATCCTCGCGCGCTACGAAGTGCGCGGCTACACCGCCACCACCAACGCCGAGACCGAACAGAAGGCCGTCGCTCAACTCGATGTAGCCATCTCCACCCTCAAGCAATTGAACGTGCATTTCGCTGACACTCAGCAGGACGCTCTGCGCCAGCTGGAGACCGCGCTGGGCAACTACCGCAGCGCGTTGATGGCGTTTAAGAACGCCAACACTGACGCGGTACAGGCTCGCAAGGAAATGACCGATCAAGGTACCGCGATCGTCAACACCAGCGAGCAGCTGTACCAGATTCAACTCGACCGCCGCGATGTCGAAAGCGCCCAAGCACGCACCTTCCAGTTGATCAGCACGCTGCTGGCACTGCTGGTGGGCGTGATTGCGGCGGTGATCATCACCCGTCAGATCACCCGTCCGCTGCAGGAAACCCTGGCCGTGGTCGAGCGCATCGCCAGCGGCGACCTGACCCAGAACGTCACCGTCACCCGCCGCGACGAACTCGGCGTGCTGCAACAAGGCATCGCGCGCATGGGCGTGACCTTGCGTGATTTGATCAGCGGCATCCGCGACGGCGTCACCCAGATCGCCAGCGCCGCCGAAGAGCTGTCGGCCGTCACCGAACAGACCAGCGCCGGTGTGAACAGCCAGAAGATCGAAACCGATCAGGTCGCCACCGCGATGCACGAGATGACTGCCACCGTGCAGGAAGTAGCGCGCAACGCCGAAGAAGCCTCGCAAGCCGCTGCCGCCGCTGACGGCGAAGCCCGTGAAGGCGACAAAGTGGTGAACGAAGCCATCGCGCAGATCGAACGTCTGGCCAGCGAAGTGGTGCGTTCGACCGAAGCCATGAGCGTGCTGCAACAGGAAAGCGACAAGATCGGCAGCGTCATGGACGTGATCAAAGCCGTTGCCGAACAGACCAACCTGCTCGCCCTCAACGCCGCGATCGAAGCAGCGCGCGCCGGTGAAGCCGGTCGTGGATTTGCCGTGGTCGCCGACGAAGTTCGTGGCCTGGCCCAGCGTACGCAGAAGTCCACCGAAGAAATCGAAGGCCTGGTCGCCGGTCTGCAGAACGGCACCCAGCAGGTGTCGGCGGTAATGAGCAACAGCCGCGCGCTGACTGACAGCAGCGTGGCGCTGACGCGCAAAGCTGGCCTGTCACTGGAAAGCATCACCCGCACGGTGTCGAACATTCAGTCGATGAACCAGCAGATTGCTGCGGCGGCTGAACAGCAAAGCGCCGTGGCTGAAGAGATCAGCCGCAGCATCATCAACGTGCGCGATGTGTCGGAACAGACCGCCGCAGCCAGTGATGAGACGGCGGCGTCGAGTGTTGAACTGGCGCGTTTGGGTGGTCAGTTGCAGCAGATGGTCAGCCATTTCCGCGTTTGATCTTCGTACAGCGCTAAAGCAAAAAACCAATCGCGGGCAAGCCCGCTCCCACAGGTTTTTCAGTCGTTCACAGATGTTGTGTTCGACTCATAACCTGTGGGAGCGGGCTTGCCCGCGATTGCGTCAGGCCTGTCACCTGGATGCCCCGGAAAACTCGCATCATGTAGGAGCTGCCGCAGGCTGCGATCTTTTGATCTTCGCTTTTGAACAATCTGAAGCAGGATCAAAAGATCGCAGCCTTCGGCAGCTCCTACAGTGCCATGTGGGTAGCGAGCTTTCTCAGGAACTATCTACTTCGCTTTAGTGATCCTCAGGCTGCCCACGGGTTAATCATCTCCACACCGCTGAACTCGAAATCCTTCACGTTACGGGTAGCGATGGGGGCGCCATGGGTTCGGCAGATCGCAGCAATTTGCGCATCGGCCATCGAAATCGCGCGGCCTTTTGATTCGCAATCCGCAACAAGCGTTGCGTACTCGACAGCGGCATGAGCGTCGAAAGACAAAATACGTCCGGCAAAGTCTTCTTCGAACATCGCCATGGCATGGGCTTCAAGTTTTTGTTTGCGCTTTCCGGAAGGCAGCCGAGCGATGCCGTGAAGTATTTCTGCCACGGTCACGGCACTCACTGCCAGCTCCATCGCGGGTTGCGCATCAACCCAGGCAAGCACCCGGGACGCTGGCTCGACTCGCATGAACTCTGATAGAACGTTGGTATCAAGCACTATCATTCGGAGAAATCCACCGCAGTGGCTTTCTCTGAACGCTGCGGCAAATCGAGGTCTATTCCGCCGACAGCACTGAATCTGTTGCGGATTCGGCTGCCAAGGCCACCGGCACGGTCTACCGTTGTCAGAGCCCGGCCTAAAATAAGTCGAGCCTCTTCCTCCATGGAATGCCCATTGTGAGCCGCGGTGATGCGCAGTTGTTCCTTGAGCTTTTCATCAAGGTTTCGAATTGTAATGCTGGCCACGACGCCTCCTGCAATCAATGAAATCATTGATTGCAGGCTAGCACATCTTCAACTATCAAAACCCGGCAACTTTACCAATGGTATCCCGCTTAACGAGTCCCACGCTGGCGCAACGCCGACGGCATGAAATACGCGTCCTCCGGCACCGGTTGCGCAAAATCCACGGTCTCCGCTTCTTCGTTATCAAGGTTCTGCACGTAGTAACGGCGCGCCTGCAAGTCGTGGAAGACGTCCAGCGCACTCCAGGTGGTCGGTAGGTCGTAGAAGTTTTTCAGGTAGGCCATCGACACGCGCCACAACTCCCCTCGCCCATCGTATTGATCGACCAGTGCGGCGCCCCAGCTGTCTTCATCGAGAAACAGCACGCGTTTGGAATAGATGTGTCGCGAACCTGGTTTGAGGTTGCCTTCCACCACCCAGACCCGGTGCAGTTCGTAGCGGGTGAACTGCGGGTTGAGGTGGCCGGGGGTGAGCAGTTGCGCGTATTTCACGTCGGGGCTGCCGACTTTGTAATTGTTGTAGGGAATGTAGATTTCCTGTTTGCCCTTGAGCTTCCACTCGTAGCGATCCGGCGAGCCGTTGAACAGGTCGGTGTCGTCGGCGGTGCGCAGGCCATCGGAGGAGGCGATTGGCGTGTCGTAGGCGAGGTTCGGCGCACGGCGTACGCGGCGTTGGCCGGCGTCGTAGATCCAGGCCTGGCGCGCGTCCTTGAGCTGGTCGAGGGTTTCGTGCACGAGGGCAGCGCCACCGGCCAGTCGCGCCGGGCTTTTCACGAAGGCGAGGTAGTAGAACAGGATGTTTTTCAGGTCAGCGAACTGGCCGTTCGGGCGGTAGTAGTTAAACAGCGCTTCCTGCTGCGAAGTGACCAGCGCGAAGCTGCCGTTACGTTGGACCGGCGCTTCGGAGGCGCGGCGCACGACGTAGATGCCGCGATAGCGGGTGATGTGGTTCCACAACACTTCGATGCCGTCCTTGGGCACCGGAAACGGTACGCCGCCGTAGGCATCGGAGAAGCCGCTGCCGCCTTCGAGCAACTTTGCCGAGGTGGCGTTTTTCAGGGTGTTGTCGTACAGCCATTGCGGCGCCGAGCCGGAGCGGCGGGACGGGTAAATCGGCATCTGGAAGGTGTCGGGATAGCTGTTGAACAAGGCGATCTGGCCGGGGCTGAGGTGCGTTTTGTACTGGTCGAGATTGGCTTTGGTGATGGTGAACAGCGGTTTGTCGGCGGCGTACGGATCGGGGTGATGCTGACCCGACTTGTAACCGGCGGGGGCTTGGGTGATGCCGCCCGTCCACGCTGGGATGGTGCCGGCGGCGTTGCCAGCCCGCTCGGCGCCCATGGGAGTCAGGGTGGTTTTCAGTTGTTCGGCTTGTTGCGGGGTGATGGCGGCGAAAACGCTGCCGGCGGCCAGACTCATGACGAGCGCGAGCGTGGTCTTGGTCAATCGTGAAGTGTGAAACATGATCAATCTCCGAAATGGGAGTGAGGTCTGCAATGCTCCGCAGTTCCCCTGTAGGAGTGAGCCTGCTCGCGATAGCGGTGTGTCAGACAACACCTACAACGACTGAAAGTCCGCCATCGCGAGCAGGCTCACTCCTACAAGGGGGGCGTCGATATTCTGGGTATCAAAGGAAATACTTGAGGTTGAACCCGACGTTGTCGCGGTCGCGGATGCCGTTGTTCTGCCCGCCGCCGTAAAACTCGGTGTACTGCAGTTCGGCCTCGAGCTTGTTCTGGTAGTTGGCCTTGATCCCCAGCGTGTAGGCCTTGCGCCCTTCGATGGTGTTGCCGGCCTGGTAGCTGTTGCCCTGGAAGTCGTCCTTGTAAACGATGTAAGGCGAGACGTTGACCCCGGCGTACACGTCGTTCCACGTGCCGTTGAGCATCGCCGTGTAGCTGTAGGAATCACGGTTGACCTGATCGTCGCGATCACCGCCCGACACATAGGAATAGTTACCGGTACCCGCGTAATAACGGTTCGTGCCGTCATAAGCGGTGTATTGCAGACTGCTGCCGCGCAGGTGTTCGGAGGCCAGTTCGAAGATGCCGAACAGCGAGTCGAACGAGGCCGTCGGGCCGAAGTTGTAGATGGTCCCCAGCGAGGTGTTGAACGCTTCGACACGTTCGGCGTTGTTGATCTCGCTGTTGAGGTTGACCATCTGCCCACCGACATTGATCGACCGACCCGTCACCGCCACCGCCGCACCGTTGGCCAGGTCGCCAATCAAATCGTTGGTCGCCGCGACGCCGATCGGCAGATTCGGTCGATAAGCGATTTCACCGAACACCGAGGCCTCGCCCAACGTCGTGTTGAAACTGAAGCCATACATGCGGATGTCTTCGGCGTAACGCCGATGCGCCTGGATATTGCCCATCACATCAGCGGTGGCCAGACCGTTGGCGAGCGCTCCCGCCTGATCGCCCGCGACGCCCGCCAGCAGGTTGGTCAGGGCGTTCATGTCGATGCCCTTGTAACCGCCGAGATCCGCCGCGATGGTCGGTTCCTTCGCGTGGTAGTTGACCATGTACAAACCGAACTCGGTGCTGTTGAGTTGCTCGGCGATGTAGCGAAACGCGAAGCCAAACTGGCCGTCGTTGCGCGCGTTGTAGTCTTTGCCGATCGACGCCACTTTCAAGGTATTGCCGTAGGCCGGGGTCACCCCGTTGGCGTACAGCCCGGTGGATTTCAGCACCGGCCCCAGCAACGGGTTGTTGCCCAGCGCGCTGTACAAACCGATGACATTGCCAAATCCCGGCACCGGCGTATCGAGTGCGGTGCCGCTGAAATTGTTGTAACCGGTGTTGCCGCCGTCAGCGAACAGATCGGTCTGCGAGTAGAAAGTGCCGACCGGATCGATGCGAGTTTCCTTCCAGTTGGTCTGGTAGAAACTCTCCATGGTCAGCGAATCGGTCAGGCCGATGTTGAAGCTCAGCGCCTCGACCGGCACCAGCACTTCTTTCACTTCGGCGCCGGGCAAACGGTACTTCGCGGCGTCCACCGGGTTGGTGGTGTTGATCCCGCCGCGATAGAAAATCCCCTCGCCCCAGTTGAACACCTGACGGCCGACACGCGCGGTCACCGGCATCTGCGCAACGTCCCAACTGCCGTGTACATAGGCGTCGAGCATCTCGATGCGGCTGCCGGCGATGTCGCGGGTCTGACTGGTGAAGCGGTCGTCCTGCGGGTAACTCTGGCTTGGTTGCGAAGGGCTGTTGTTGTCGTAGTAGTTGTTGCGCTTGTCCATCAACTGCGTGTCGTAAAACGCGGTGCCGCGCATGAACAAACCGTAGTTCTGATAGTTGGCTTCAAGCTCGGAGGTGATCTTGTACACCTCGGAAACCAGCCCGGTGTCGAAGTTGCGATTGCCGTCGTTGGTGTTGACGTCATCGTTACTTTTATCGCGACCCTGCACCCGCCACAAACGACCGTAGGACAAGGTCGTGTCGAACGAGCCGGTGACCTGTTTGTCGAGCACGCTGAATTCCACCGCGTGCGCGCCATCGACTGCGCACAGTTGCAGCAAGCCGGCGAGGCCGACACCGGGCAGCGCGGCGCCCGTCAGGCGCAATCGAGTGTTGATCATGTGTTCCTCCTTCCCTGTTTTTTTATTGTTTTTTTATCCTGCCGCGAGGGCTAGGGTGCCAATCCCGCGCTGACGTAAATCCGGCTGTGCGCGCCGAAATGGCCGAGCAATTTGAACAGCTGCTGATTGAGCGCCGGATGGTCGAAATTTTCCCGTTGCAGCTGATTGCCGCTGCTGAAATCACTGGTCGCTGGCGCCGTTGCAAGCCACTGGCCGATGGCCTCGTCGAAGGCTGCGGAATCGTCGACCGACTCGGCGCTGACCACTTCACGCAGGTAGTCCACCGAGTACGGCGGATAGCGTTTGTCCTGGGCGACATCGACGTAAGCGTCGAGCATCGGATGCGCCTGACCGACGCGCAGCAAGCGGCGCAGCCAGGTCGACTGGTACTTCTCCACTTCCATGTGCCGCGTGGCGACGCGCTCGATGGCGGCCTGTTTGTCTTCGGCGAAACCGGCGATTGCCTTGCCTTCCAGCAGCAGCAGACTGGCGAGGTCGACGCCCGGCAATGGCTTGGCGTGATAGGGCTGGGTCAGGTCCTGAATGTGGTGCAGGCCCCAGCCAAGAAAGCGATAGCCCCAGTACGGATGACCGCTGGCAAACGCCAGTCGCGCCAGCCCCATGTATTGATACGCGCGCCAGTCCGGCCAACTGCGTTCGAGGAACCCGGCAGCCGCGTAGACCACCGCGCTTTCGTGGAAGAAGCCCATGTGAAACGGCGCCTGCGAGCTGTATTGAAACCGTGCATCGCCGAACGGCTGCGGGCCGAATCCGTAGAGCGCGCCGACGTTACCGGGGTTGTCGCTGAACAGATTGATGTCGTGACCGTAATCCGGCTCATCGGCGGCGCTGGCCAGCACCGCCAGTGGGGCGACTTTTTCATGCTCGGCGACAACGATAAAGCGCTGGCGATTCCATGGTGAAAGGGTCTGTTCGACCATGACTTGATCGGCTTGCAGATGCGTACGTTCGGGCAGGTCTTTGCCCGGCAATGGCTGAATGACCATCGCCAGATGAATCTGCGGATTGATGCGCAACGCGGTAAGGAAGTCGTGGCGCAGATTGTCACTCGGCGTGGCGGGTAATTTCAGGATGTCGGGGCGCGGCGGGTATTGAGTGAAGTGCTTGCGGGCGAAGGTTTCCTGCTCCTCCAGCAGCGCACTCACGGCCTCGTATTGCTGCGCAAGAAAGGTTTCCAGCGGCTCGACTTCGACCAGTGGCGCGTCGCGCAAGGCCGGCAGATCCTGCAATGCCAGATAGCTGCCCACCGTATGGTTCGACCAGCCCCAGGCACTCGGGGCCGTTGCACAAAGCAGCAACAGGAGGAAGGTCAGCTTCATGGCTTGTGGTTCTTATTGGAGAGGCCGTGGGGGATGAGCCTAACAACCGACCTCGCTGCTGACACTGTCCGATCTCACCAGAAAAACTCTCCGATGGCGCCATTCCAAATCTCAACACGATCCCTGTAGGAGCTGCCGAAGGCTGCGATCTTTTGATGTTGATCTGAAAAAACAAGATCAAAAGATCGCAGCCTTCGGCAGCTCCTACAGGGGGATTTATGGTGGGTTTTCAGGCGGGGTAGCCGGTGATTTTGCGGATGCTCTGGTACAGCGGTTTGAGTTGGCGGTACATGCGCAGGTAGACGTCTTTGTACAGTTGCTCGTAGATTTTTTGTGCCTCGGGTTGGGGGTGGAAGACCGCACCGACTCGGGTCATCGCCGCGATGGCCGTGGGGAAATCCACGTGCAATCCCAACCCCACCGCACAACAAATCGCCGCGCCCAGGCCCGACGCTTCGTAGACATGCGGACGCTCCGCCGGCAGGCCGAAAATATTTGCCGTCAGTTGCATCGCCGCATCACTTTGCGAACCGCCACCGGCCACGCGCAGACGCTTGATCGACACCTTTGAACGCCGCTCGATATTCTCCATGCCCTGACGCAACGCATACGCCAACCCTTCAAGAATCGCCCGGTAAATATGCGCGCGGGTGTGCACATCGCCGAAGCCGATCATCGCGCCTTTCGCCTCGACACCCGGCTCGCGAATCCCCGGCGACCAGTACGGTTGCAGCATCAAACCCATCGAACCTGGCGGCACCGCATCGACCAGCGCATCGAACAGTTGCTCCGGCTCGATACCCTGCGCTTGCGCCTGCTGCATCTCGCGCAGACCGAACTCGTTCTTGAACCAGCTGACCATCCAGTAACCGCGATAAATCATCACCTCGCAGTTGTACTGATCCGGCACCGCCGAGGGGTACGGCGGAATCAACGGGACGATTTCCAGATAGCGCGAACGGGTGCTGGTGATCGTCGCCGTGGTGCCGTAAGACAAACACACCGTGCTCGTATCGACCACGCCGGAACCGACCACTTCGCAGGCCTTGTCGGCACCCGCCGCAATCAACGGCAAGCCTTCCGGAATACCGGTATGGCGAGCGGCTTCAGCGGTGATGTAGCCAAGGGTTTCACCGGGTTTGTGCAGGGTCGGCAATTGCTCGGGCCGCACCGCCAGCGCCTGCCATTTCCAGTCACTCGGCGCAGCCCATTTCAGGCGTTTGAAGTCGAACGGCAGATAGCCGACGCAGCAGCCCACCGAGTCGACGAAGCGTCCGCAAAGACGATGGGTGAGAAACCCCGACAGCAGCAAAAACTTGTCCGTCGTCGCCCACACCTCAGGCTGATGCTGAGCGATCCAGTTCGCCTCAGCCTGGGCACGAAAATAATCCACGGTGCCCTGCGCGCCGACCAGTTTGAACAGCCAGCCCCAAGGCCCTTTGATCCCGCCTTCGACTTCGCTCTGACGCTGATCGAGCCACAGAATCGCCGGACGCAATGGCTTGCCCTCGGCATCGACGTTGATCACCGTACCGCGCTGAGTGGTCAGCGAAACACCGGCAATCTGCGAACGATCAATGCCAGTCTGCGCCCACACCTGCTGACAAGCCTCGCCGAGTTTCGCCCAGTAATACTCCGGATCCTGCTCGGCCCAGCCCGGTTGCGTCGAGTAATACGCCTGCAATTCAACCTTGCCTTTGCCGAGCAGATTGCCCTGCAAATCGAAGAGCAGCGCGCGCACGCTCTGGGTGCCGTTGTCGATCGCCAGCAGGTAACGCTTGTTCGGGTGGTTATCCATGGAGCTCTCTTCAAGGGGCATCAACGCGTGGCATCCGGCAAACCGTGATGGCGTTGCCACAACGCCTGATAACGCTGTTCTTCCTGCTGCCAGTGCTCGTCGCTCCAGCCGAGTCGTGGCTGGCAGAGTTGGCGGATGGCGGTGAAATAATCTTCGCCGCCACGAGGCAGCAACAGGCCAAGACGCGTGCGGCGCAGGAGCAGATCGTCCAGATGCAGAACCATTTCCGCTTCACAGGCGAAGGCCAATTCCGCCCACAAGGTATCCGTAGCGCCGACCGTTGCGTGGCCGATGTCTTTGATCAGTTGCGCCAGCCTCGGCAGGTCGCGGCCATGCCGTCCGGCCAGGCGTCGCCACTGCTGGCTGCTCAATTGCGGAATTGTCAGTGCAGGGGCGGCGGCAAAAACTGGCGCGGCGTCATCAACGAAGGGACGCGAAAGCATGTCTGCGCAGGCCTTGAGCACTTCGATGGCTTGCGGGCGGAACGTGGTCAGTTTGCCGCCGGCCAAGGTCACGCAACCGGGCTCCTGCCACAGCACATGTTCACGGGTTTCGTTCGAGGGTTTGTCTTGATGATCGCCCGCTGCACTGCCGACTACCGGACGTACGCCCGACCAGGTCGACAACACGTCATTCGCCATCACTTCTGCGCCAGGGAATTGTTGCGTGCAGGCGGCCAGCAGATAGTCGAGTTCTTCAGCGCTGATGCTCGCGCTCTGATCCAGATCTTCGCGATGATCAAGATCCGTGGTGCCCACCACCGTCGCGCCTTCCCACGGAAAAACGAACACCGGTCTCCGGTCGCGCTCATGCAGAAACGTGAACGCCTGCGCCACCGGCAGACGCCAGCTCGGCAGCAATAAATGACTGCCGCGTAACGGCCGTAATTGCCGTGGAGTCTCAGTCGGGCGCAAGCGTTCAGCCCACGCACCAGTGGCCACCGCGAGCACACCACAACGCAATTGCAGGGTCGCGCCGGCTTCGCAATCTTCGATCTGCACGCCGCACACTCGGCCGTTTTCTCGCAGCAAATGTTCGACGCGAACGCCGTTAACCACGACCGCGCCATCGGCGCGCGCCTCGCTCAATACGCGCATCACCAGCCGCGCATCGTCGGTCAGTGCATCGACAAAACGGGTGCCGCCGAGCAAGTCATTTTCCTTCACGCCAGGCGCCAGATAACGCAGTTGCTGCGCGTCATGAAAACGATGGCTGCGCCGACCCGCCAAGGCGTCGTAAACGCTTAGCAAACCACCCAACACCCGAGGCCCGGGAAAACCACCGCGATAGTGCGGCATCATGAAACTCATCGGCTCGACCAGCCCCGGCGCTTCGTCGAGCAAGCGCTGACGCTCGCGCACCGAATCACGGGTCAGGCGCCATTGTCCTTTAGCGATGTAACGCAAACCGCCGTGTACCATTTTCGAGGATCGGCTAGACGTGCCCCAGGCAAAATCCCGTTGTTCCAGCAACAGACAACGCCAACCACGGCGCGCCGCTTCACGCAGGATGCCGGCGCCGCTGATACCGCCGCCGATGACGATCAGATCCCAGGTTTCCCCCGCCAGTGTTGGCAGAATCTGCTGGCGCCACGCGGCGTTCCAGTCCTGACTCATGGCCGTCACTCCGGCAGCAGCGTGCCGGGGTTGAGGCGCCCGGCCGGATCGAAGTGTTTGCTCAGCGCCTGCAAGGTATCCATCGCCAATGCGCCCTTCTCGCGCAACAGATACGGCGCGTGATCCTTGCCGACGCCGTGCTGGTGACTGATGGTGCCGTGGTTGTCGACGATGGTCTGGCTGGCCGCGTGTTTGAGCGCTTTCCAGCGCGCCAGCGTCGCGGGGTAATCCGCCGCAGGGCGAAACACGTAGGTGGTGTAGATGCTCGAGCCTTCGCCGTAGACGTGGGACAGGTGGGTGAATACATGCACGCGCTCGCCTTCAGCGGCCAAGGCCTCGCGCAGACTGTTTTCGATGAGGTTGAGCAGGTTGTCGACGTTGCTCCAGTCGGTGGCGGTTTCGAGGGTGTCGACCACGTAACCGGCGTTCCACAGATTCTCGCGCAGGTAAGGGAAACGGAAGCGGTTCTGCGCCCATTTCTTGCCGAGCAAGGTGCCGGTGAATACGCCGCCGAAGGCCTTGAGATGCTGCCGCGCCTGGGTCAGCGACAGCGCGTTTTGCCTACGATTGCCGGTCACGCCGAAGGTCAGCAGGCATTTGCCCTCTGCCGCCCCCCTTAGCTTCAGGTATTTTTCCAGCCAGGCGATTTGCTGCGGATGACCGGCCAGCGCCAGTTGCGTTTCGGTTTCCACCGCATTGGACAGGCGCAACATCGACAGCGGTACGCGCGCCTGGGCCAATTGGCGGATGGCTTGCAGGGCCTTGGTCCAAGAGGGCAGAAATACACCGTAGAAACGCTCATCCGCCGGCAACGCGCTGACCCGCACTTTGACCTCGGAAATGATCCCGAAACGGCCTTCACAACCGAGCACCACTTCGCGCAAATCGGGTCCGGCGGCCGAAGCCGGGAAGGTTGGAATGTGCATCGGCCCGGCGAAGGTTTCCAGTGTTCCGCCAGCAAACAACTGCTCGATCCGGCCATAGCGCAACGACTGCTGACCGCTGGAACGGCTAGCGACCCAACCGCCCAATGTCGACAGCTCCCACGACTGCGGGAAATGCCCCAGCGTGTAGCCCCGCGCACGCAACTGACTTTCCACCTGCGGGCCACTCGCACCGGGGCCGAACGTTGCCAGCAGGCTTTGTTCGTCGAGATCGATCAGGCGATTCATCCGCGCCAGCGACACCGTCACCACCGGCCGCGCTGAATCCGGCGGATTAATGTGCCCGGCCACCGAGGTGCCGCCGCCATACGGGATCAGGCACAAATCCTGTCCATGGGCGAGCGCCAGCAATTGGCGAATATGCTCAGAGGTCTCGGGAAACGCCACGGCATCGGGATAATTGCCCAGCGCACCTTCGCGCAACGCCAGCCAGTCCGGCAGGCTCTGGCCCCGGGCATGCAACAAGCGGTCATGGGCATCGACGCTGTACAAGGTATGCGCCTGCAACCGCGAGGCCGGTACGCGCGCCAATGCCGCTTCAAGCGTGGCATCGGCCAGCGCGCGCCCCTCGCCCAGTCGTTCATGAAGAAACTCCGCGCCCTGGGCCGGCAGTTCGACCACCGTGGTTGCATCTCCCCAGCCGTTCCAGCGTCGCATGCGTGTGTCCTTTTTGCCGTCAGATCAGTGATATTTCAGGCCCCCATACTAGCCAGCGGCCGCAAAGTGTCACGGTCGCATCCGGCCAGTTCGTGTAGCCAATTGAGTCAAACGTCGCGCAAGCGTCAGCCATTTACTTTAGTCGGGGTTTCAAATTACCTTTCAGGCTATTCGTCCGCCTCCACTGCCGTTGATCAAAGGAATGGGATCATGCAATCGCTTGGCTTCACCTCGGTTCCGCCGCTGCTCAAATACCTGCGCCACGCCGAACAACTGGGCATGGCCGTCGAGCCTGCGTTGGCGGCGGCGGGTTTGCAGGCGCAGCAGTTGAGCGACAACACCCTGCGCTTGCCGGGCGAGGCGCATGAACGCTTGCTGGATTATTTCTGCGAACATTCGGGCGATCCGTTGTTCGGGCTCAACGCGGCGAATTTCGTCCTGCCCAATTCGTGGAGCGTGCTCGGTTACATCACCATGAACTGCGCGACCCTCGGTGATGCGATGAGCCGGATCATGCCGTTCGAGAAACTGGTCGGCGACATGGGCGTCAGTCGCGCCGAGGTGCAGGATGGCCATGTTCATCTGATCTGGACCTGTCGTTATCAGCGTCCGCGGATTCGTCGGCATCTGGTGGAGAACGTGCTGGGGTCATGGCTGCAATATGCACGCTGGATCGCCGATACGCAGATGTCGCCGGCCGCTGTCTGGCTTGAACATTCATGCCCGACCGAGGCGACGCCGGCGCAGTACGAGGCGTTTTTCGATTGCCCGGTGTTGTTCGATCAGCCGTATTCGGCGCTGATCGTGCCGCTGGCGTATTTGCAGCTGCCGTTGCGTCAGGCGGATGCGCAATTGCTGCGAACCCTGGAAGAACATGCGCTGGGATTGATGGCGACGCTTGCGGATGCGTCACTTGAGCAGCAGGTGAAGAACATTCTGCGGCAGTTGCTCAAGGAGGGGTTGCCGCGCAAGGAGCAGGTGGCCGAGCAGCTCGCGGTTTCAGTGCGTACGTTGCAGCGGCAGTTGCATCAGGCGGGGACGTCGTATCAACAGATTCTGGATGATTTGCGCCAGGAGCTGGCTGAGCATTATTTGCTCAACAGTACGTTGCCGATTCAGGACATTGCGCAGTATCTGGGGTTTACCGAACCGAGGTCGTTTCACCGCACCTTCAAGAGCCGACGCGGGATGCCGCCGGGGGAGTTTCGGCAGATGCATCGCGGGTGATTGTTCCGGCCTCTTCGCGAGCAGGCTCACTCCTACAGGGGGCCGTGTCGGACACAGAATCTGCGTTCACTGAAGATCAATTGTAGGAGTGAGCCTGCTCGCGATGAGGCCTCTCGCCACAACGCAATAAACAATTTCAAAAATGATGTTTAAGGACACCCGGCGTTACGCGAAACAGCCCACAAATCCTTGCGCCATAACCTACGCCTAAGCCAGAATCCGCCGGCTTGTGCGCCCTGAGCATGCTGCGTAACTTGATTCGGTCACTGATTTCCAGTGATCGGGTTTAGTAGCCCGGAATATTTGGGGCGTATAGCTCATCAAGCAGTCGGGTCTTGCCTGAACGTTATGGTGGCTGTGCGTAGGGCGCCCTCGGGCGCGCCGGTTTCCCAGATCCCCGGTCTACTAACCTGCGCATAGCTGCCTCCACTTCTTTTAGTAGAGAAGCGGTGGCCAGCTTAATTTGAGGATCTGGTTAATGTTAAAAGTTACGCCAAACCCGCCGGCCACCGACCCGGCATCCCCCTACGAATCCCCCGATTCCAAGAGATTCCACGAAGCCGCCGAGCGCGCACTCGATCACTATCTCGGCCCGCCAAATGCCGACCTCATGGCCGCGCCCTACTCCCCCAACACGCTGTACATGGCCAACCCCGAAGCCGATACCGAATCCCTGCTGGCCGACGCCAGCGAAACCCTTGGCTCCGCCACTGTGATGCTCAACAACCATGCGGCGCTGTTTGCAGGCACCCACCGCAAGACTTTGCAGGGTATTGCGCAAGTGGTGATGGTGGCGGAAATGGCGGTTAATCGCGTGTTGGACAGGTTAGTGCCGACCGAGTAACGCAAAAGCCCACCGCCCAACTGGAAGGGTTGGGTGGCTGGCTTCTTTTTGCGGTGTGTCATTTTCCCCTCACCCCAGCCCTCTCCCGAGGGAGAGGGAGCCGACCGAGGTGTCTGGTGCTATACATCGACCTGAATGACCGAGTCGATTATGGATTCGACTAAGCAGGTTCAGGTCGGTGTATCTCTCAAGCATCCCCGGGTCAGTCCCCTCTCCCTCCGGGAGAGGGCTAGGGTGAGGGGGCGACCGTGGGATGTTCGCTAAATACGACGACCTGAAAGTGCTGCCGTGAATCCATAATCGCTGCAGATCTTTCAGGTCGATGCATAACGACAAGACAACGCGGTCAGTCCCCTCTCCCTCCGGGAGAGGGTTAGGGTGAGGGGCTTTTCGTTCTAGAGGCTAATCGCATTGGTAAACACCAACCGATTGCCGAACGGATCGGCGATGGTCATGTCCTGGCTGCCCCACGGCATGGCCTGAATCTGCGGGTGCGAGAACTTGTAGTCCTTGGCCAGCAGTTGCTGCTGGAAAACCTCCAGTTCATCGGTCTCGATGCGCAGCGCCGAACCCGGGCTTGCATCGCCGTGATGCTCGGACAGGTGCAGCACACACTCGCCACGCGACACTTGCAGATACAGCGGGAAGTTCGCCTCGAAGCGATGCTGCCAGTCGATCTTGAAGCCGAGGAAGTCGACGTAGAATTCAACGGCCTTGGCTTCATCGAAGATCCGCAGGATCGGGGTGGTTTTGCCGAAGCTCATGGGGTGCTCCCTGACTGGTTGGCCCCGCAGCGTAGCTGGGGTGGATGTCAGCAATTCGGCTTGGTCGCGACATTCTTTAATCTCAGAGTGCCACTATGAGACGTGGATCAAAAGATCGCAGCCTGCGGCAGCTCCTACAGGGACATTGAGATCAATGAAAACCTTCGCGTAAATCACCTTCGCGTGCCAGAAACCGCCCTTCCCTGCGCCCGTTCGCCTGCCCGTCGCGATAACTCAACACGCCATTGATCCACACGCCATCAATCCCCTGCGCCGGTCGTTGCGGATCGTTGAAATCCGCCACATCACGTACGGTCGCCGGGTCGAACAACACCAGATCCGCCCAATAACCTTCACGAATTTCGCCCCGCTCCTTCAAGCCAAATCGCGCCGCCGACAGCCCAGTCATCTTGTGCACGGCGGTGTGCAGCGGAAACAGCCCGACATCGCGACTGAAATGGCCCAACACGCGTGGGAAAGCGCCCCACAGGCGTGGATGCGGGAACGGGTCTTCCGGCAGCCCGTCAGAACCGACCATCGATAACGGATGGGCGAGGATTCTTCGTACATCGGCCTCGTCCATGCCGTAGTACACCGCGCCGGCGGGTTGCAGGCGTTTCGCGGCGTCGAGCAGCGGCAGGTTCCATTCGGCGGCGATGTCGATCAGGTCGCGACCGCTGACTTGCGGGTGCGGCGTCGACCAGGTGATGGTGATGCGATGCGCATCGGTGACTTGCTTCAAATCCAGCGTCGAAGAACTCGCCGCATAGGGGTAACAATCGCAGCCGACCGGGTGGGTTTTTGCCGCTTCTTCCAGCGATGCGAGTAACTGCGGACTGCGCCCCCAGTTACCGACACCGGCACATTTGAGGTGGGAAATGATCACCGGCGATTGCGCATGTCGACCGATTTTAAAAGCTTCATCCATAGCCTCCAGAACCGGCGCGAACTCGCTGCGCAAATGGGTGGTGTACACCGCGCCGAATGCCGTCAGCTCTTCAGTCAGTTGCATGACTTCATCGGTGGACGCGTTGTAGGCGCTGGCGTAGGCAAGACCTGTGGATAAACCCAACGCACCGTCCTCAAGGCTTTCACGCAATTGCTCGCGCATCGCGGCGATTTCATCCGGCGTCGCGGTGCGGAACAGGTCGTCCAGATGATTGCTGCGCAGCGCTGTATGGCCGATTAATGCGGCAACATTCAGCGTGGTGTTCGCTGCTTCCACCGCCGCGCGGTAATCGCTGAAGCGCGGATAAACGAACGCTGCCGCCGTACCGAGCAGGTTCATCGGATCCGGCGGATCGCCCTTCAACGTCACCGGCGAAGCGCTGATCCCGCAGTTGCCGACAATCACTGTGGTCACGCCCTGGCTGAGCTTTGGCAGCATCTCTGGCTGACGAATGACCACGGTGTCGTCGTGGGTGTGCACGTCGATAAAACCCGGCGCCAGCACGCGGCCGGCGGCGTCAATTTCTTCAGTCGCCGTGGCATCGGACAAATCGCCGATGCGCTCGATACGGCCATCGCGGATGGCCACGTCGGCCTGGTAGCCGGGCGTGTTGCTGCCATCGATGATCAGGGCATTGCGAATCAGGGTGTCGTACAGCATGTCAGTCTCCCAGCGGCAGGTGATCGTCGCCGCCACGGTATTCGTCGAGGGCCAGTTTGATCCGCCGCAGACGCTCTTGATTGTCTTCAGGATTGGCCAGCGCCAGCTCGGTGGCGAGCACGTCGATGGCGAGCAGCATGCCGTAGCGCGCCGCCGTCGGTTTGTAGATGAACGAGGTCTCCGCACCTTGCAGCGGCAGGACAATGTCGGCCAGTTCGGCCAGCGGCGAGTCGGCGCGGGTGATGGCGAGAATGCGTGCGCCGTAGTTGCGCGCCAGTTCTACGGTCTCGAGCAATTCCGGGGTGATGCCGGTCAGCGAGCAGACGATGAGCACTTGCTCGGCGTTGAGGCTGGCGGCGGTGACGCGCATCATCACCGCGTCATGACACACCGCAATCGGGTAGCCGAGGCGCACCAGCCGCACCTGCAATTCGTCGCTGCACAGCGTCGAACAACCGCCCATGCCGAAGGCGTGAATCATCCGTGCCTGGCCGAGCAGTTTCACTGCGTCAGCGAAGCGTGATTCGTCGAACCCGGCCAGATGCTGGCGCAGCGTGGTTTCGATATCGCCGACGATCTGCCCGTAGAACGCCGACTGTTCAGGCCTGCCCGCCGGGTCGAGAAAACGGCTGCCAACGCCGCTGGCCTGGGCCAGTTGCAGGCGCAGATCACGCAGGTCGCGGCAACCGACCGTGCGGGCAAAACGCGACAGCGTGGCGGTGCTGACTTCGGCGCGTTGCGCGAGATCTTCGAGGCTGGCGCTCGCGGCAAAACCAACGTCGTCGAGCATCAGCCGGGCGATACGACCTTCGCCGGCGCTGAAGGAATCCTGGCGGGCGCGGATCTGGTAGAGGATGTCCATGGGCGGCGGGCTCCGGTTACAGCAGGTAAGAAAGGCCGACGGTCAGACCGAAGGCGACCAGCGAGATCAGCGTCTCAAGCACGGTCCAGGTCTTGAACGTCTGCGCGACCGTCATGTTGAAGTATTCCTTGATCAACCAGAAGCCGCCGTCGTTGACGTGGGAAAAGATAACCGAGCCGGCGCCAGTCGCCAGCACCAACAGCTCCGGGTGTGGATATCCCAGACCAATGGCCACGGGTGCAACCACGCCGGATGCGGTGGTCATGGCCACGGTCGCGGAGCCGGTGGCGATGCGCATCAGCGCGGCGAACAGCCAGCCCATGATCAGCGGCGACAGATGAAATTCGTGAGCGAGGCCGACGATTTGGTCAGTCACGCCGGCATCGACCAGAATCCTGTTCAGCCCGCCTCCGGCGCCGACCAGCAAAGTAATGCTGGCGGTCGGTGCCAGGCATTCGTTGGTGAATTTAAGGATCGATTCACGGCTGAAACCCTGGGCGATGCCCAGCGTCCAGAAGCTCAGCAAGGTCGCCAGCAACAGTGCAATCACCGAGTTGCCGATGAACAACAGGAACTGGTTGAAACCGCTGCCCGGCGTGGAAATCAGGTTGGCCCAGCCACCGATCAGCATCAACACCACCGGCAGCAGAATGGTCGCCATGGTGATGCCGAAACCCGGCAGTTTGTCGCGCGGTTCGCGGTCGAGGAATTGCTTTTCCAGCGGGTTATCTGCCGGCAATTGAATGCGCGGCACGATGAATTTGGCGTACAGGGGACCGGCAATAATGGCCGTTGGAATGCCGATGGCAATCGCATACAGCAAGGTCTGCCCGACCGAGGCCTGATAGGCCTGCACCGCGAGCATCGCCGCTGGGTGCGGCGGCACCAGTGCGTGCACCACCGACAGGCCAGCGACCATTGGCAAGCCAACCATCAGAATCGACACACCGACGCGCCGCGCCACGGTGAACGCGATCGGCACCAGCAAGACAAAACCGACTTCGAAGAACAGCGGCAGCCCGACCAGAAAAGCGATGCAGACCATCGCCCAGTGCGCGTTCTTCTCGCCGAATTTATCGATCAACGTACGCGCCATCTGCTCGGCGCCGCCGGATTCGGCCATCATCTTGCCAAGCATCGTCCCCAACGCGACCACCAGCGCAATATGCCCCAGCGTCTTGCCCACCCCGGCCTCATACGCGCCCACCACTCCGGAAGCCGGCATCCCGGCCACCAGCGCCAGGCCGATGGAAATCAGGGTGATGACAATGAACGGGTTGAGCCGGTAACGGGCGATCAACACGATCAGCGCAATGATGGCGACGGCGGCATAGACCAGCAGCCAATAGCCGAAGGAAGGCGTCATGCGGTACTCCTCGAAAGGGTCACGTTCGAATGGGTTGTGAAACTCATAAATCATTTCGAGATCGAGATTTCAAACCGCATGAAAGTAATTTTCGTGGAGAGGTAAGACGTGTCGCAAATGGATATGTCTTGTCGTGATTAATGAAAATCGCGGGGCGCGATTTTCATATTTATGCAGCCAACGCAAAACCCTGTAGGAGTGAGCCTGCTCGCGATTGCGTCGTAACAGTCAATATCATCACTGGCCGAATGACAGCTATCGCGAGCAGGCTCACTCCTACAGTTTGATTGCATTGCATCAGGTACAACGTGGATAACCTGTGGGAGCCGGCTTGCCAGCGATGACGGTTGCACATTCAACTTAGAGGCTGACTGATCGACCGCTATCGCTGGCAAGCCAGCTCCCACAGGTTCGCGTCCAACCCTACGTTGTGTTTCTCTAAGCCAGCCAAGCGCTATACTCGCCTTACATTCCGTAGAGTCCCCGCCATGACCTCCGCGCGTCGCACCAGAAAAAAACTGACAGCCGATACTCTGATCCGCGCAATCGCCAGCTCGACAGCCATAGAGACGGGCCAAAGTGTCGAGACAATTGAGCGCAAACTCAAAGTCAGATCCAGTAAGTTTCTAAATTTGTCCCTGGCCAAGTAGCGTCGACCTCAAGTCCACAATGCCTGCCGAACCCAATACTCCATGGGTTCGTAGTTGCAGTTCAGCCCCTGACTGATTGCTGCAAAATAAGCCTCTTTGTTTCGCTCCCAACTGCTGTAATCCAGCGGCACGTAGCCCGCCTGCACGGCCATGACATCCGCCAATAATCGCGACAAGCGCCCATTACCTGTACCTGCTGAACTGGCGACGTTCAGAGCACCATAGGTCTGACGCAATACAAGCGCAAAGCCTTAAACGAAAACGGCTACCCGATGGCAGCCGTTTTGAAGATTTTGAAGGGTGATAGCAAAGCCTGGCGGGCTCAAACACCCATCACACCATTTCGTTACGAATCCATTCAACCACTGACGTGCGTTTCGGCGCCCAGCCCAGCAGTTCGCGCGCATGTTTGCCACGCACTCGGCTGTTGGAGCCGAGGCCATAGTTGGCCATTTCGTAGCCCCATTCGGCTTCGGCATCTTTCAATGGCCAGTCTTGTGGTTGGCCCAGGTTCAGCGCTTGGGCCATCGCGGTGGTCATGTCGATGAACGACGCTTCACCGCTTTCAACGAAGTAGAACGTGCCCGGAACGTTTTTGGTCAGCGCCAGCAGATACAAGGCGACGACGTCTTCGATGTGCACGTTGGACCAGATGTTCTGGCCGGTGCCGACGTGGCGCACTACGCCGCTTTTGCGTGCCTGCTTGAGCAGTCGCGGCAATTGCACGCTGTCGCGATTGACGCCCAGGCTGTGGCCGTAGATCAGCGTGTTGCAGATGACGGCGGAATTCACGCCATCCTTTGCCGCGGCGAGGATCAGGTTGTCGATGGCCACGCGCGCGGCTTTGTCGGCGGTCGGTTCTGGCAGGTTGTCTTCAAAGTAGATGACGTCGCTGGACTTGCCGCCGGATGCATCGCCAACGATGCTTGAACCGCTGGTGTGCAGGAATACTTTGTTGGACCCGCGCAAGGCATCGAGCAAGGCTTCGACCGCACCACGATGGTCGCTGCTGGCGGCGTTGATAACGGCGTCGGCAGCGCGGGCATGTTCGGCGAGCAGTGCTTTGTCATCCAGAGTGCCGATGACCGCGGTGATGCCCAGCGCTTTCAGCTCGGCAGCCTGTTCGGTGCTGCGCACAAGCCCGGTGACGTTATGCCCGGCCTGAACCAGACCGGTAGCGATCGAGCCGCCGATAAAACCGGCAGCGCCGGTGATGAATACGTTCATGGAGAAACTCCCTGCGTGAGTAAGTGATGGGACGAGTATCGGCCCGTGAGCCCGGGGGAAAAACCCGCTCCCGCCCAATTCACTCTTGCGCAGAGGTCACGAATCAGCCCTTGAAATCGGCGCTGGCGTAGGCGGCGAGTTTGCTCTGAATGAAGTCGAGGAAGCACTGAATGCGCAGCGCCAGTTGCGAGTTACGGTAGTACACCGCGTTGATCGGCTGGCGATAACCGCTGTTGAATTCGCCGAGCAGGACTTTCAGGCGACCGGCGCGGATGTCGTCGATGGTCATGAAGTGCGACAGGCAGGCGATGCCCTGACCTTCCAGCGCCAGATGGCGCACAGTCTCGCCACTGGAGGCGCTGATCGCTGGCGTGATCGGCCAGCGGTCGCCGTGCACGTAGCGCAGCGGCCACTGGTTTAGACCTTCGTTTTGGGTGAAGCCGAGCAAGGTGTGTTCGCTCAGATCGGCGACTTGCTGCGGTGCACCATGTTTTTTCAGGTAGGCGGGGCTGGCGACGATCAGCAGCGGGCTGCAACCGAGTGAGCGCGCATGCAGCGTCGAATCGGCGAGGGTGCCGATGCGAATGGCGATGTCGGTGCTTTGTTCCAGCAGGTCAATAATCAGGTCGTTGCTGTTGAGTTCGAGCTGGATGTCCGGATAGAGACGACGGAATTCGTCGATGTACGGAACCACCGCGTGGAGCATAAATGGCGAGGCCGCGTTGATGCGCAGGCGCCCGGACGGGGTTTGCTGGCGTGACGACAGGCGTTCTTCGAGTTGGTCCATCTGGTCAAGAATCAGCTTGGCGTGTTCGAAGAAGTACTTGCCCTCTTCGGTCAGGTCCATGCGCCGCGTGGTGCGGTTGATCAGCGTGGTGTCGAGCTTGGCTTCCAGCTTCGACAACGTGCGACTGACCGCCGACGGCGTCTGGCCGACCTGTTCGGCGGCGGCGGAGATGGAACCGCACTCGATCACGCAGACAAAAATCTGCAACTCATCGGATCTGGCTTTCACGGGTGTCCTCTTTGAGATCGCCAAGATCGCAGCCTGCGGCAGCTCCTACAGGTGAACGCTGCAGGAGCTGCCGCAGGCTGCGATCTTTCGCTGTTACCGCCGATAGTAGCCCTAAATCACTTAAGCCTTAAGGCCAAACACCTCGGTCAGATGCTGCTCGTAACGCGCCACATCCCCTTCGATGTTTGGGCGTTTCATCACGTCTACACACAAAAAGGTCGGCAACCCGGTCATGCCCAAAAATTCATTGGCCTTGTGGAACGGGAAGTACACCGCGTCCACACCTTTGGCTTCGAAGAAATCGGTCGGGTCATCGAACGCTTGTTGCGGTGCGTTCCAGGTCAGCGACAGCATGTATTGCTTGCCCTGAATCAGACCGCCGCTGCCGTACTTCTGCGAGGCGTCGGAGCGGGTGCGGCCATCGCTGGCGTAGAGGCTGCCGTGGCCTTCGGTGAAGACTTCGTCGAGGTACTTTTTCACCGTCCACGGCGCGCCCATCCACCAGCCCGGCATCTGATAAATGATCACGTCGGCCCAGAGGAATTTGGCCACTTCTTCCGCGACGTCGTAACCCTCGTCGATGAAGGTGGTTTTGACGTCGAGCCCGCCCCGATCGAGCACGCTCAGCGCCGCTTCATGCAGCGTGGCGTTGTAGCGACCGTCGGAGTGAGCGAATTTTTTACCGCCATTGAGCAACAGCACTTTTTTCATGAGAAAGCCTCGGCGCAGCCATTGGGCTGGGTGGAGAAGGGAAACTGGAATGGCGGCAGATTAACGGTCCGCCTCGCGCGGAATAAGCCGTGATTGCGCAAAATACATTTGACTGAAAAGCACGAATCGAATGCCGATTATTGCCATAGCATGCGCGGCCATCTGCATTTGAGGAGTTGTTTTGATGAGTGAACGCTTGGGATTTATCCTGCACGCCAAGACCCGCCCGGAGAAAGCCGAGGCCTTTGAGGCACTGTTTCGCGCCTATGTTGAACCGAGCCGCGCCGAGCCCGGCTGCATCGAATACCACATGTTGCGCGACAAGGAAGATCCGTCGCTGTTTATCTTTTACGAGATCTGGGCGAGCCAGGCGCACCTGGATGTGCATTCGAATTTGCCGCACATGAAGGAATTTTTTGCCCAGCGCATGGAGTATCTGCAACAGGATTTCGATATCCGCCAGATCGAAATGCTCAGCGATTCATCGGCTATCCGCTGATCAGCAAATGGGCGCCGAGCGCGCCCAGACCGATGAAAAAGACCCGCTTGAACAGCGCCGCACTGATGCGCTGACGCAGCCACTGACCGAGCAACATGCCCAGCACCGCCGGAATCAGCGCCAGCAACGAGGCGCTCAATTCGCCGCCGCCCAACGCGCCGCGCCAGAGCAGACCGCCGGCCAGCGCCAGGGTCGAGACGGTGAATGACAGGCCGAGCGCCTGCACCAGTTCATCACGGCTCAAACCCAGCGCCTGCATGTAAGGCACGGCAGGAATCACGAACACACCCGTGGCGGAAGTGATGACGCCGGTGATCAAACCGCAGACCGGGCCGAGCCAGCCTTCATGGCGCGGTTTGACCCTGAGTGTCGGCAGACACAACCCGCTGAGCGCATACAGCAACAGCGCCGCGCCGAGTCCGCGCACCACCCAATGCCCGCCGGCCATACCGATCCACAACGTGCCGATGCCGGTACCGAGGAAGATCATCAGCAGCATCGGCCAGAGGCGTTTGACCAGCCCTTGCAGATGCCCGCCGAATGCCAGTTGCCAGAGATTGGTCAGCGTCGCCGGAATGATCAACAGCGCGGCTGCCTGCGAGGGTGCCATAGCCAGACCGAGCAGGCCCATGGCGACAGTGGGCAGGCCGAGGCCGATGATGCCTTTGATCAGACCGGCCAGCATGAAGGTCATGATGACCAGCAGGGACAGCGCCAGGCCGAGGTGTTGGTAGAAGTCTGCGAGTGTGTTCATGGCGTTACTGTGCGCCAGTCGGGGCGGGGTGAAAATCTGCCATATACTGAGGCTGCCTCTCTATTTGCAAGAGGCTGTAATTTTTATTGCGGCTTCTGGCTTCATCGCGAGCAGGCTCACTCCTACATCAGATCTGTGGCGAACACAAAATCTGTAGGAGTGAGCCTGCTCGCGATGGGGCCGGCATAATTACCACAAGAACGGCTGCCGACATGCACTTCGATCTCACCGACCTGCGCCTCTACCTGCACATCCTCGACACCGGCAACATCACCGCAGGCGCTGCTCGCGCCCATTTATCGCTCGCTGCCGCCAGCGCGAGAATCCGTGCGATGGAAGCCTCGCTGGGCATTGATTTTCTTCAGCGTGGCCGTCGCGGTGTCACTCCGACACCCGCCGGCACAGCGCTGGCGCAACATGCCCGCGTGCTGTTGCAACAGGCCGAGCGCATGCAGCAGGATCTGGCGGATTACGCGCAAGGCGTCAAAGGTCAGATACGTTTGCTGTGCAACACCACGGCAATCACCGAATACCTGCCGGAAGTGCTCGCCGAATTCCTGCAACGCCATCGCAATCTCGACATCGATTTGCAGGAATTGCCCAGCGCACGCATCACTCATGCGTTGCGCCAGGGTGCCGCCGACATCGGCATCGTCTCCGACGCGGTCGACACCCGCGATCTGCAAACCCGAGCGTTTCGCGACGATCCACTGGTGTTGATCGTGCCTCTCGACCACCCCTTGGCCGGCTCGAACGAGGTCAGTTTCAGCGACACCTTGCAGCATGATTTTGTCGGACTGCGCGCTGACAGCGCACTGGCGGTGTACCTCGAAGAACAGGCACTGCACACCGGCGCACGGATGCAGATGCGGATTCGCGCTGACGGTTTCGATGGGGTGATGCGCATGGTCGCGTCGGGCGCGGGCATTGCCATCGTGCCCTTGGCGGCCATCGAGCGCGCGCCATCGCCAGCCTGCAAAAGCCTGGCGCTGAACGAGCCTTGGGCGCAGCGCAAATTGCTCTTGTGCGCGCGCGAATTCAGCGCGCTGCCGAGTTATGCCAAAGCGCTGCTGGAGACCTTGTCTGCTGCTTGAAAGGGGTGCATTGCCGGTTGATCACGCGGGCGAATATTTCTGCAAAATAAGCACAAGGAATAGCTTGCAAGGTACGTATACATACGTACTATATCGCCAGAGCGAACGTGTTGCCCGATACCGTTTTCGCACAACGACAACGGACAAGGAAGAACGGATCGGCTCCCAATGACCTACATGGAATGAGGTGACGCTGTGGTTGATTCAACGGAGTTTCGTAATGCAATGGCGATGCTGGGGAGTGCTGTCACCATCGTCACAACCGATGGCCCCGCCGGGCGTTTCGGGTTTACCGCTTCGGCGGTGTGCAGCGTGACGGATTCGCCGCCAACGCTGCTGGTGTGTGTCAATCGCTCGTCATCCAATCACGAGCATTTCAAAACCAACGGCGTGCTGTGCGTGAACGTGCTGACCGGTGGCCATCAATCGACTTCCGGGGCATTTGCCAACCGGCAGTTGACCATGCAGGAGCGCTTTTCCAGCGTCAACTGCCAGACTCTGGTGACCGGTTCGCCAGTGATTGCCGAGGCGTTGGTCAGCCTCGATTGTCGTGTCGCCAAGATCGACGAGGTCGGCACTCACAGCATCTTTTACTGTGAAATCCTCGAATTGCAGCACAGCGAAGCCACGGAAGGCCTCGTCTACTTCAATCGCAATTACTACCGTCTGAACGACGAGTTGCGCCTGGCCCCGGATCAGTGATTGTGCCTGCGGGTTGACGTGTGGCAGCGCTGCACGTCGGCCCGCCGGTCAAAACAGGGAAGTGCCCATGCTATTCAATGAAGACAACTTCGCGGATATCGACCTGAACCTGATCATCATCTTTCTGGTGTTGTTTCGTGAGCGCAGCGTATCCCGCACTGCCGAGCGCCTGAACGTCAAACAACCGGCCATCAGTGGATCGCTTGCGCGGCTGCGCAAGCGCTTCGATGATCCGTTGTTTCTGCGCTCCTCGCGCAGCATGCACCCGACTTTCAAAGCGCAACAACTGGCGCAGGCGTTGACCCCGGCGATCAGTCAGATTGAAGCGGTGATTCGGCTGTGATCTTGCGGGAGCGTGCTCCCGCAAGGCTTCAACTCATGAGGCGGATTTCAGACCCGAGGTGTACTCGATGCGGGCCCAGAATGCGGGCAAAAAGCACTCGCTGACCAGCAGCGGCGAACCATTGCGGGTGAAACGCGAACGCCGCGCCAACAGGCGTTTGGCCTGTGGCGCGAAGCGATGGGACAGTGCCGCCAACGGCGCACCGGGGGATAACAAAGCACACTGAAATGGCTCGCGCAGGGTCTGCTCCGAAGCGTAGAGAATCTCCGCCAGTGGGCGTCCGCCGTAGTTATTCAACTCTGCCCAGTCGCTGTTCAGCGCAGGCATGCTGGTCAGGCTGCGCGCCGTGACGCACGCCTCGCCATCCAGCTTCATCACCACTTCACGCACCCAGCCCGTGCTCTGCGCGGGCACGTCCAAGGCCTGCGCCTCGTCCGGGTTGAGCGCGCCCTGGAACTGCTCGACGACTTCGATGGAATAGGCGCCCATGGCCTTCAAGCGCGGTGTCAGTGCGCCAGGCAGAAACAGCCAGTGCTGTTCCGCGCCGGTCAATTGCGCCAGTGGTCGCGACGACCAGTAATGACTCGTATCCATAACTGCACTCAACCTCCCTGTTGATCGTCAATCCATTGCTGGCGCTGAAGAACGAATCCTTCAGCGCCGCGTTGTCGTTGTCACGCGGTAGTGCTGTCTTCGGTTACCTGATGCTTGCTGATCACATCGACGGTCTGTTCATCGAACTTGACTGCCGTGAGCAGCGAGTCGAGCAGGCCGGGAAAACGCACGTCCATGTCTTCGCGACGTAGCGACAGCAGGTTTTCCCGACCGTAAGGCCGTTGCCAAATCAGACCGCTGTCCCGCAGGACTCGCCAGTGGTGAGTCATGGTCGACTTCGATGCGCCCCGGAGAATCCGGCCGCATGGATGTTCCTGGCCATCGGCCAACACTTTCAACACGGTCAGACGCAACGGGCTGCCCAATGCGGACAGAACATTCTCCAAAAGGATCTGGTCCTGATTGGGGTGATTCGGGACGTTCATAGGTAGGTACCTTTGATGATATAGGCGGGAGAAAACTTGCTTGAATTCGTCTATACGAGAACAGTAAGACTATACACAACAAGCCCCTCCCGGCGACAGCCGTCCCGCTGGCTACGCCACGTCTGTCACTACAGCCCGGCGCTCTGCGCCGCCTGCAACGGTTGTTCCTGGAACCCGCCGCCCAGCGCAGCCATCAACGAAATCGAGCTGTCGATGTGCTTGCTGTTGAGGAACGCCAGACGCATTTCGTCCTGAATCAATTGTTGCTCGATGTTTAGCGCATCGAGGAACGTGTCCTCCCCGGCCTTGTAGCGTGACTGCGACAGATCGTAAGACGACTGGGCAATCGTGCAGGCATCACGCTGCACGACAATCTGCTGTTCGAATGAGCGCAATTGCGTCACCGAAATTGCCACCTCGTGCAGGGCCGAACTGAGCACGCGGTTGTACTGCGCGATCGAGCCGTCCAGCTGCGCATTGCCAGCCTTGAGGTCGGAGCGCAGGCGCCCGGCATCGAAGATCGGCAGCGTCACCGTTGGCGCAACGTTCCAGAACTTGCTGACGCCGGCGAACAGCGCATCCCCGGTCAGCGCGTGCGAGCCTGCGGCGGCGACCAGATTGATGTTGGGATAGAACGTGGTCTTCACCGCGTCGATGTTTTTGTTTTCGGCTTCGACGCGCCAGCGCGCCGCGACGATGTCCGGACGGCGTCCGAGCAGTTGCGCCGGCAATTGCGCCGGCAACGCCACGACGCTGGCTTGCAGACTCGCCGGACGTTCGATGGTCTGCGCGCGATCGACGCCTTTGCCGATCAGCGCCGACAATTGCAGACGAGCGATTTCGATGTCCTCGTTGGCGCCAATCAGTGTCGACTCCGAACGCGCCTTGAGGCTCTGCACCTGTTTGAGTTGCGACAGGTTATCGAGCCCCGAGCCGTAGCGTGAATCGGTCAGCTCGACCAGTTTGCTCAGACGCTCCAGATCGCGGCGATTGAGCTCCGACACCTGCCAGGCATAGGCCAGCTGGTTGTAGGCCTTGACCACGTTGACGGTCAGAATCAGGCGCGACGATTGCAGATCGACTTGCGCAGCCATCGCACTGTTCAGCGCCGACTCCCAGGCGGCACGCTGGCCGCCCCAGAGGTCGAAGGTGTAATTGAAATTGACCGCCAGATTGCGTGCGGTGAAGTACTTGTGCCCCTCGCCGCTGTAATCCTCGAACTTCGACAGTCGACCGCGAGTGACGCCGGCCTCGGCGTCCATTTGCGGATAGCGTTCGGCGTCGCGCAAGTCGAGAAACGCATTGGCCTTGGCCACCCGCGCCGTGACTTCCTGCAAATCCGGGTTGCTCGCATAAGCCTCCTCGATCAGCGCGCCGAGGCGTGGATCACCCAACGATGTCCACCAGTCGCTGCTCGGCCATGCGGCCGCCGGCAGTTTGTCTTTGAGGCTGTCGGAAGGCGCCTCGCCAAGCGATAACAATTTGCCTTGGTGATTGATCCCGGCGTAGTTCACACAACCCGCCGACAACAGGATCGATACCGCCAGAGGCGCCAGCATGAAGCGTGTAATCCGATACATGAAAACGTCCTCAGAAGGTGGTTTGCGGCGCACTGGCCAAAGCGGTTTCAGGGACGCTGGCCGACTGCTTGATCGAACTCAGCAGGGTGTAGACCGACGGCAGAATGAACAGGGTGAACAACGTACCGATGAGCATCCCCACCACAATCACCAGGCCCAGGCCAAAACGGCTGTTGGCGCCGGCACCACTGGCGAACAGCAACGGCGCCAGACCGACCACCATCGCCGCAGTGGTCATCAGGATCGGCCGCAGGCGGACTTGCGCGGCGTGCTGAATGGCTTGCACACGATCCATGCCTTGCTTGCGCTGCAGTTCGTTGGCAAACGCGACCATCAGAATCCCGTGCTTGCTGATCAGCCCGATCAGGGTGATCAAACCGATCTGCGTGTAGATGTTCATCGAAGTCATGCCCAGCGCCAGCGGCACCAGTGCGCCACAGATCGACAGCGGCACGCTGATCAGGATGATGAACGGATCGCGGAAGCTCTCGTACTGCACGCTCAGCACCAGGTAGATGATCACCAGGGCCAGACCGAAGGTGAACGCCAGGCTGTTGCCTTCCTGTACGTATTGGCGCGCGTCGGACTGCCAGTCGAAACTGAAGCCGGCGGGGAAACTTTCCGATTGTTTTTGCAGGAACTCCACCGCAGCCCCCAGCGTCACGCCCGGTGCCGGAATGGCCTGGAACGTCGCGGAGTTCTGTTGGTTGAACTGGGTCAGGCGATTCGGCTCGACCTTGACGCTGAGGGTTGCCAGCGTCGACAACGGCACCGGATTGCCCTTCTGGTCTTTGACGTAATAGAGCTTGAGTGTTTCCGGGGTCAGGCGGTCCGAAGAGATCGACTGTGGAATCACATCGTACGAGCGACCGTGGAACGAGAACCGGTTGACGTACTTCTCACCGATCAGACTGTTCAGCGTCTCGCCGATGTCCTGCATGCGAATGCCCAGGGCGTTCGCCTTGGCGCGATCGACCTGAATCTCCACCACTGGATTGTTGAAGTCCAGATCGCTGTCGACCACCGCGAACAGACCGCTGGCCTGCGCCGATTTCTTGAGCTGATCCATCACGTTGAACAGCGCCAGGTAATCCTGATCGCTGCGGATCACCATCTGCACCGGCAAGCCACCGGTGGAACCCGGCAGAGGTGGCATCTGGAACACGAAAATGCTCGTGCCTTCGATCTGGTTCACCTTGGCCTGCAAATCCGGCTGAATGGTATTGGCATCGCGGCCGCGTTTTTCCCAGTCCACGAGGTTGATCCCGCCGACGCTGTTGGACAGGCCGTCAGTACCGTTGGCCACCCAGTTGCTATAGCCCTCGGGAATTTCGTTGAAGGTCTCGTAGAGCTTGTGTGCGTAGGCCTCGAGGTAATTCAGGTTGGCGTGCTGCGGTGCCTTGATCGCGGTCAGCAGAATGTTCTGGTCTTCCAGCGGCGCCAGTTCGGTCTGCGCCGAGCGATAGAGAAACGGCAGGCTGAAGAAGATCACCAGGGCCACGGTCAGGCTGATCCAGCGCCGCGCCAGCGAACCGCCGAGCAACACGCCGTAACGACGCGACAGGTTCTGGAAGAAGCGATCAGCCTTGACCGCCATGAAACCTTCGCTGGTTTTCGCATCCAGCAAACGCGTACTCATGATCGGCGACAAGGTCAACGCGACGATGCCGGAAATCACCACGGCGCCGGCCAGGGTCAACGCGAATTCTTTGAACAGCGTACCGGTGAGGCCGCCCATCAAGCCGATCGGGGCATACACCGCCGCCAGCGTGAAGGTCATCGCCACCACCGGCCCGGCCACTTCCCGCGCGCCGATCAGCGCCGCATCGAACGGAGTCTTGCCCTCCTCGATATGCCGGTGGACGTTCTCCACCACGACGATGGCGTCGTCCACCACCAGTCCGATGGCCAGAACCATGGCGAGCAATGTCAGCAAATTGAGACTGAAGCCGAACATCTGCATGAGCATCGCCGCGCCGAGCATCGACAACGGAATCGTCACCAGCGGAATCAGTACCGTGCGAAACGTGCCCAGGCAGAGGTAGATCACCAGCACCACGATCACCAGCGCTTCGAGCAGGGTGTAAGACACCTCATCGATCGACGACTGAATGAAGTGCGCGACTTCGAAAGGAATCTGCACGGTCACGCCCGGTGGCAGGGTTTCCTGGATCTGTGGCAGCAACTCACGCACGCGCTTGACGATCACCAGCGGGTTGCCGGTAGGTGCCGCATCGAGACCGAGGAACAGCGCCGGCACATCGCTCATTGCACCGCTGGTATCGGTGGACGCCGCATTCAGCTCGACCGTGCCGACATCGCGCACTCGGATGATGTTGCCGTTATCGTTGCGCAGCACCATGTCGCGAAAGTCTTCGACGCTGTTCAGGTCAGTGTTGACCCGCAGGTTGCTGACCACATACAAGCCTTTGACCTGGCCGGGTGCGGCCTGGAAGTTGTTGCCTTCGATGGCGGTCGAAACGTCCTGTCCGGTCATGCCGTAGCCGGCCAGACGTTGCGGGTCGAGCCACAGGCGCATGGAGAGTTTCTGCTCGCCCATGATGTTGATCTTGGCCACGCCTTCGATGCCGGCGAACATCGGTTCAACGACGCGGGAAATGTAGTCCGACATTTCCGGAATGGTCAGGTTGGAACTGGCAAACGCCACGTAAGCCACGCTGGTGAAACCACCCGAGGTGCGCTCCACCACCGGGTCGTAGGCATCCTTGGGCAAGCGATATTTGATCTGGTTGACCTTGGCCATGACCTCGGTCAGCGCCGCGATGGAATCACTGTTGAGCGCCATGCGGATCGTCACCTGGCTGCGACCCTGGGTCGACGCCGAAGACAGATAATCGATGCCCTCGACCGAGGCCACCGCCTGGCTGATCGGCTGCGTGACGAAGCCTTGCATCAGCTCCGAAGAGGCACCCGGATATTGGGTCGTGACCGTGATGGTCGACGTTTCCAGCATCGGATACTGGCGGATCGGCAGGTTCATCAGCGCACGGACGCCGAACAACAGGATCAGCGTGCTGACCACCACGGCCAGCACCGGCCGGCGAAGAAAGAGGTCGGTGAAATTCATTTTTCCAGCCCGCTGAGTTTGAGAGCGATCGTGTCCGGGATACCTTCCACGGCGACGCCGTCATGCAGTTTCAATTGCCCTGATGTGACCACCTGCGCACCGTCGTTCAAGCCCTTGTCGACTACGGCCCAGCCATCGCGACGCTCGCCGACCTTGATGCTTTCACGCTTGACCTTCTGCACACCGGCTTCGTCGGTGTAGACCGAGAACACACTCTCGCCATAGGCGTTGTAGGTGATGGCGGTTTCCGGGATGAGCAATTCGGCGGTTTGCGGCAACGTCACCGAAACCCGTGCATACATGCCCGGACGCAGAAGCTTTTTGGTATCGGTGATGACCGCTTGCACGTTGATGGTGTGGGACTGGTTGATCTGCGGATCGACCGCGACGATCTTCCCGGTAAACGTCTGGTCTGCCCAGGCATCGACCTTGGCCTGCACCGTCTGGCCCAGTTGCACCCGCGAGCCATCGCGTTCGGCGAGGGTGAAGTTGACCCGCAGCACGCCGGGATCCGTCAGGGTCGCTACGGCGCTGCCAGCCTGCAGATATTGGCCGAGGTGTGCCTGGCGGATACCGAGGGTGCCGGCAAATGGTGCACGGATATGCCGCTGGGCAATCTGCGCCTGCATCCGTTCCATGTCACCTTTGGCCGCGTCGTATTGCGCACGGGCACTGTCGAAGGCACGACGGCTTTCTGCACCCGTTTTGGCCAATTCCTGGACGCGGGTGAACTGCGCCTTGGCCGATTCGAACTCGCCCTTGAGGCGTACCAGTTCGCCCTGTTCCGGCGCGTCATTGAGTTTGAGCAGGACCTGCCCCGCCGCCACTTGATCGCCGGACTCGAAATCGATGTCCACCACTTTGCCGCTGACTTCGGCCGAAACCAGCACCTGACGCTGCGCTTCCAGTTTGCCGATCGCTTCAAGGTAGTAGGTGTACGGTTGTTTTGTGGCCACGGCCAGACCGACCCGAGTACTCGGGATGCGCTGGTCGGCAGCCGCTTGCGGTGGCGCCCAGAAGCGCCAGCCAAGCACCGCGGAAAAGATCAGCACAAGAAGAAGAAATACAATCGATTTAATGATATTTCGGGCAAGCATATGGCACTCCCTTGACTCTTTATTGCGAGCACAAAAGTTCAGTTATTAAGAAAATAAAGGCTGTTGCACAAAACAGGCGCGTTATATATCCCTGTGGCAATTCACGTTTAACGCGCCTGTCTTGTTAGTTATCTGTCAAGCCGCTGCCAGCGCATTGGTTTTATCCAGATAATATTTACCGATACCGTGCAAGTTCAAAGGCGACAAGGTGAAGTGCTTCGAACCGGTATGGATATCGCGGAAGCAACGCTCGAGGAAATGCGACTTGTAAACCGCCTTCGAACCCGCCATCGAAAAGATCTGATTGACCGCGTTCACCGAGTTTTCGGTGAGTACCGATGCCGCCAGACCGACCCGTGCACTGACCGGTTCACCGAAGGTTTCACCGCGATTGATCACTTGGTGAATCGCGTCTTCGAGCAGCAACTGGGCGGTGTGCACCGACGAGATCGCGCGACCGGTTTTCTCGAAAATCACCCCTTCAAGGCCTGGATCGGCATTCACGGCGCGGTCATTGCGGAAGTGATCGACTGCGGCCCGGGCCACGCCCAGTACGGTGGACATCGCCGCCAGTGTGCCGAACTCGTAGTAACCGGTGGCGTAGGCACGCGAGCTGCGCGCCTCGGGCGATTGCTTGAGGCTTTCGGTGTCGAGGGAGAAGGCTTTGTTGACCAGCACCTGCGAGCATTCGAAGTGATGGCTGCCGGTGCCGCGCATGCCAAGGGTGTCCCAGGTCGGGAGGATTTTGCATTGGCTGGCCGGCACGAAGAACATCCGCACTTCTGGCGTAGTGTTGTTTTCGGTGCCTTTGACGGTGGCGGTGCAGACCAGCCAGTCGGCGTGCGCCGAACCGCTGGCGAATGCCCAACGGCCGCTGAGCAGATAATCGTCACCCATCGGCAACGCTTCGCCACCGGAGTGGATGGCGCCGATCACAAAGCCGTCGCAGTGGCTGTAGATCGCTTCAGAAGTACTTTCCGGCAAGTAGTCGGAGAGTCGGCCCATGGCCACCTGCACCGCCAGCTGCCAGGACAGCGACGCGTCGTGACGGGCAAATTCGAGCAACAGGGCGGAGGTGGTCTGGATATCGACCTGGGATCCGCCGAACGCTTTGGACACCGAAGTGCGGCCAAAACCATCCTTGAAAAATTGAGACATCACATCCTTGTGCGTCGCGTTCGTCTGCTCGCTGTAATCCCGGTGTTGAACGATCAGCGGGTTCAGTGCACGTACCTTCTCAAGCCATTCACTGGATTCGGAGGGAAGGCTGTTCCATTGCATTAGATTCTTCATAACGGCTCCTAGCTATTATTTATTAAGGGTCAGCAGATGAAAAAACAGACAGAATTTTATTGTTGTTAAACCCCGATAAAAATGTACGTCTACAGTCGTACATTGACAAGCGTTATTATCAGACTTCTTGCATATTTCAGTAAAAGACCCATAACTGTCCGACAAAAACTCCAGGCGTAAAGTGTCAGCCGAACTTGCACGCAAGTTACGGTCTGTACAGTTAATTTATTACCGGGAGCCGGCGCGTCGGTCACTGACCTCCGAGAGTGATGCCCAGTCCTGATCGGCCTGACCATGGGCCATGCCATCGAGCAGGTTGTCCTTCAACACACTGGCAAACGGCAGCGGCACCTGCGCAGCTTCGCCGGCTTCCAGCGCCAGGCGCACATCCTTGAGCCCCAGCGACAGTTTGAATCCGGCAGGCTCGAATTGTTTGTCGACCATCAGTTTGCCGTAGCCCTGATAGACCGGAACCGCGAACAGCGTCGAGGTGATCATCTCGATGAAATCCGCGCGGCTGATGCCGTAACCAGTAGCCAGGGTCGAGGCCTCGGCGGTCGCTTCGATCGCGGCGGCAATCATCAGGTTGGCCGAGAGTTTGGCAACGCAAGCGCTTTCAGCGTCCGCGCCGAACGGCCAGGTCTTGCGCCCCAGCACGTCGAACAATGGCTGCACCCGCGCCAGTGCCTCAGCGGCCCCGGAAGCGAGGATATTCAGGTTGCCAGCCGCCGCGACGTCCACCCGGCCCAACACCGGCGCCGAGACATAACCAACACCGCGCGCCTGGTGCAGGGCGGCCATTTCCCGGGCCAGGGCGACAGACACCGTGGACATGTTGACGTGAATGCTGCCGGGCGCCAGACCGTCGATGGCAGCGGCATCGAGAAACACCGCACGAATCGCGGTGTCGTCGCCGAGCATCGAAATCAGCACCTCGGCGCGAGCGGCAAGCGCCGGGCTGTCGACGGCTTCAGCGCCAGCAGCGACCAATGCTTGTAGCGGCGCTGCCGAGCGGTTCCACACACGCACTCGATGCCCGGCCTTCAGCAGGTTCAGCACCATCGGTGCGCCCATCGTGCCCAACCCGATAAATCCCAGTTCCATGTCGCGCTCCCGTCTAGATGAGGTCTTCGAAATCCGTTCGAACGATGATCCACGATTGCGATTGTACGTGTACAGGCGTACATTTCAAGTGCCGCGAAGATTTAACCTTCGCGGCAGGGTTTCAAACGAACCTTTACCCAAGGCAAGGAGGCTTTATGCAATTCGGGATCTACACCGTTGGCGACGTCACGCAAGACCCTACCAACGCCCGTACCCCCAGCGAATCGGAACGCATCCAGGCGACCCTGCAAATTGCGCAGAAAGCCGAAGACATCGGTCTGGATGTTTTCGCCACCGGCGAGCATCACAACCCACCGTTCATCACCTCCTCCCCCACCACGCTGCTGGCGTACATCGCCGCAAAAACCCAGCGCATCATTTTATCGACGTCCACCACGCTCATCAGCACCAACGACCCGGTGCGCCTGGCCGAAGAATATTCGCTGCTGCAAAACCTCTGCAGCGGGCGCATGGACTTGATGCTCGGGCGCGGCAACACCGCACCGGTCTATCCATGGTTCGGCAAAAGCATCACCGACGGCCTGCCGCTGGCGATGGAAAACTATCGCCTGCTGCATCGGCTCTGGCGCGAAGAAGACATCAACTGGAGCGGTCGCTTTCGCACCCCGTTGAACAACTTCACGTCCATTCCGCGCCCGCTGGACGACCTGCCGCCCTTCGTCTGGCATGGCTCGATCCGCACCCCGGAAATCGCCGAACAAGCGGCGTATTACGGCGACGGTTTTTTCGCCAGCCACATCCTCTGGCCGCGCGAGCATTTCATGGCTCTGGTCGAGTTCTATCGGGCGCGTTTCGCCCACTACGGCCATGGCACGCCGGAGCAAGCCATTGTCGGTCTCGGCGGGCACATTTTCATGCGCCGCAACTCTCAGGATGCCCGCCGCGAATTCCGTCCCTACTTCGACAACGCGCCGGTGTATGGCCACGGTCCATCCCTGGAAGAGTTCATGGAGATGACCCCACTGGCCGTCGGCAGCCCGCAGGAAATCATCGACAAGACACTGACCTTCCGCGAGTACTTCGGCGACTATCAGCGCCAGCTCTTCCTGTTCGACCATGGCGGCATTCCGTTGAAAACCGTGCTGGAACAACTCGACATGTTCGGCAAGGAAGTGCTGCCGGTGCTGCGTGAAGAAACCCGCAAACGCCGCTCGCCGCTGGCCGCCGAAGCACCGACCCACGCCAATCGCCTGGCACATCTGCAATCGCTGCAGATGCCGCCTGCCGACCAACGCCCGAACGCTAAAACCGCCCAGGCGGACAGCGTCACCGGCCACTAAAACCGCAGAAAGCGAGCGTGCTCGCAAAGGCGCTCGTGCGGGGTGTTGACCCCGCCGAGCGCTTCGCCGGCAAACTCGCTCCACCTGACGCTTTGAACAATCAGGCCGCGCCCTTCAGCGAGCGCTGGGCATCCAGCACTGTCAGCACATCATCGTTGATCAACCGCGCCAGATACTGACCGTAACCGGTCTTGCTCATGCTGCCCGCCAGCACCAGCAACTGCGCGTCATCGATCCAGCCCTTGTTGTAGGCAATCTCTTCGAGGCAGGCGATTTTCAGGCCCTGACGTTTCTCGATGGCCTGGACAAAATTGCCCGCTTCCATCAACGCGTCGTGAGTCCCGGTATCCAGCCAGGCCATGCCACGGCCCATCACCGAAACGTTCAATTGGCCACGTTGCAGGTAGACATTGTTGACGTCGGTAATTTCCAGTTCGCCGCGTGGCGACGGCTGGATCTCGGCGGCAATGCGCAGCACTTCGTTGTCGTAGAAATACAGGCCGGTGACGGCGAAGTTGGACTTCGGCTCGCTCGGTTTTTCGCAAATGCTCAGGGCCTTGCCGTTGGCATCGAATTCCACTACGCCGAAGCGTTCAGGGTCCGCCACGTAGTAGCCGAACACGGTCGCGCCCTCTTCGCGGGTCGCGGCCTGCAACAGCGTTTCGCCGAAACCGGCGCCGTAGAAAATATTGTCGCCGAGCACCAGGCAGACGTTATCGTCGCCGACGAATTCGCGACCGATGATGAACGCCTGGGCCAGGCCGTCCGGGCTCGGTTGCACGGCATAACTCAGGCTCAGGCCCAATTGGCTGCCGTCACCGAGCATGCGCTGGAAACCCGGCAGATCTTCGGGGGTGGAGATGATCAGGATCTCGCGAATTTCCGCCAGCATCAGCACCGACAGCGGGTAGTAGATCATCGGTTTGTCATACACCGGCAGCGACTGTTTGGAGACGCCCAGAGTGATTGGATGCAACCGCGAGCCAGCGCCGCCCGCCAGCAGAATTCCCTTGTACTTGGCCATGCCTGTTTCCTTTTCAGCAATAGATGACTGACGCCAGCCGGCGTCATTGAACGGGAGTTGATTTCAAGCCACGCGGGCTTCTTGCAGATGATCGCCGAGGCGTTCCAGGGCATAGGCGCCGGAGATCACACGAATCCACCAGGCGCGATTGTCGAGGTACCAGTCGACGGTTTTTTTCATGCCGCTTTCGAAGGTTTCCTGCGGCGTCCAGCCCAACTGCGCCTGAATCTTGCCGGCATCGACGGCATAGCGTTTGTCGTGGCCCGGACGATCCTTGACGAAGGTGATCAGGTCGCGGAAATGCGCGACCCCGGCCGGCTTCTGCGCACCACGTGCTTCAAGCAGATCGCACAAGGTGTGCACCACTTCAAGATTGGTTTTTTCGTTGTGGCCACCGATGTTGTAGGTCTGCCCCACTTCACCGTTGCTGACCACCGCATACAGCGCCCGGGCGTGATCTTCGACAAACAGCCAGTCGCGGATCTGCGCACCGTCGCCATACACCGGCAGCGGCTTGCCTTGCAGTGCATTGAGAATCACGTGCGGAATGAGTTTTTCCGGAAAGTGATAAGGCCCGTAATTGTTCGAGCAATTGCTCATCACCACCGGCAAACCAAACGTGCGATGCCAGGCGCGTACCAGATGATCCGAACCGGCCTTGGTCGCCGAATAGGGCGAACTCGGCGCATAGGCGGTCGTCTCGGTAAACGCCGGATCTTCAGGTTCCAGATCGCCGTAAACCTCGTCGGTGGAAATATGGTGGAAGCGGAACGCCTGCTGACGCTCAGCGTCCAGACGGTTCCAATAGCCGCGTGCGGCTTCGAGCATGGTGTAAGTGCCGACGATGTTGGTTTCGATGAAGGCCTGCGGGCCGTCGATCGAACGATCCACATGCGATTCAGCCGCCAGATGCATCACCGCGTCCGGTTGCAGGCGCGCGAAGATTTCGTCCAGCGCCGGCTTGTCGCAAATGTCCACCTGGCAGAAACGATAACGCGGCGAGTCCGCCACCTCGGCCAACGACTCGAGATTGCCGGCGTAGGTCAACTTGTCGACATTGATCACTTCGCAGTCGGTCTCATTGAGCAGAAACCGCACCACTGCCGAGCCGATAAAGCCCGCGCCCCCTGTCACTAAAATTTTCATCAGCGCCTCCCCTGGCAAAATGATGATTCACAGTCCTTCGATACTGCCCGCCTTCAGGGGCGGTTCAGTTCAGCAATGCCACCCAGTATTGCGACAGGCCTTGCTCAAGAATCAGCAGCGTCTGAATGCAGACGAAGCTTTCGTCGGTGGTGGCCGAGGTCGAGTTGAGCGGGCCGAAACCACCGTCCTGTTTCTGGTGAGAGGCGATCCAGTCCTTCGACGCCTGCAAATGAGTCGGCTGAGCGTCGAGCAGGTACATCGCCGCGATCGCCATGTAAGTACCCACCAGACTGACCGCTTTGCCCGGCCGATAGTGGAACGAGCCGTTTTCCAGTTGCAGGCTTTGCAGCCATGCCACGGTCTGCCGCGCGTCGACGATGCGCCGGTTGAGAATGAACAGCGTGGACACCACGCGGTACACCGAAAACGCGTCCGGTGGATAACCCGGCTTGTTGCCGAATCCGCCGCCAGCGGAGCGGCAGCGCAAGGCGAACGCCAGTACCGCTTGCTCATCCGCCGCCTTGGCGCTGAGCGCGTGCAACGACAGCACGGCAAGGTTGGTGTGCCAGATATCGGAACCGAAACCCGCCACGTCACCGAAGCCGCCATCGGCGTTCTGGCACGCTTGCAGATAGCCGACACAAGCCTCGGCATCGGCCGGCAACGCACCCAGCACGCGCAGCGACAACACCGCACAGTACGTGGCGAACACATCACTGAGGTGCCCGGGCTGTTCGGCAAAACCACCGTCGATATTTTGCGAGGCCTGGATGCAGTCGATCAGGCTCGCCTTGTTTTCGATTTGCAGACCCAGCGCATGCAGATCGGAGATCACATGCAGACCGGAAAACACCTGCCACGTCTTGTCGGCGCGAAAGCCCAGCGGCGTGGTCTCGGCGGTCAGCCCGTAAGGTGTCTGGTTGGACGCCCGAGCCTTGGCCAGCCACGCGAGATAGCGCTGCAGATCGACATTGATCGACGGTACGCCACGCGGATGAATGTCCTGCACATCACCGCCGCCATCGATCACCTCCAGCTCGCGGCTTACCAGCGCGGCATCGTCGTGCGCTTGCACAACGCTGGCCGGCGCAATGGCTTGCAAAGCATGGGCTGCGGCGAGCTGGGTTTTCAGGCTCTTCAAGTGCAGCGGCAAGTACGTCAGGTTGCCGATGCTGAAGATCCCCGGCTGACGCGGCGGCGCCCAGAACTGGCGAATGAACGGCACGGTCGGGTCATCGGGCGTCGACCAGAAATAGCCTTTACCCATGAACAGCCCACCGTTGCAGGTGTCGTGAAACTCCAGCAATGCGGCTGTCACCGAGGCCCGATCGCTGTCGCTCGCGCCGCCCGGCAAGGCCTGGATCACTTGCAACAGCAACGCCACGTCATACGCCGTCTTGATCGGAAATGGCGACTCATGATGCTTGTAGGAGGTGTGCCAGTCGCAGCGAACCTTACCGTTGATGCCGACCCGATCCCAATAGCCGCCGTAGGCCGGGTCGCGGAACAGCGCCAGGGTCTGCAACAGAAACGAGCGCGCCAGATTCGCCAGCGCGTTGTCGTCACGCACGCTGGCCAGACGCGCCAGCACCAGACTGACTTGCGCCCGCACCGCGCAACGGCTCAGTGCGACATCGACACAGGACTCGCTATCGCTGCCGGCCACGCGGGCAATCAGGTTCTCTGCGTGCACTTGCAAATGCCCGATCAGACCGAGGCCCACAGGCTCGTTGCCGATCCGCGCCAGCAGGGCCGTGGCGCTGATGTCGAGGTCGATCGACGTCGCCAGTTCCAGCGGCGTCGACCAGTCGCTGGTGTATAACCCGGCGACCGTAGACCTGGCGTAGAGCGCTTCGACCCGCTCCAGCATGGCGGCAATCACCGCGCGGTTGCTGGCGTCCTCGGGTACCCGACGCTGATAGGCAATCAATGCTGCCAGCGCATCCAGCTGCACCGCCAGTGTTCTGCAACGGCCCGAACCATGCGGCGTCCAGTAGCGATCGGCAAGTTCATGAAACCCTGCGTTCGCGACGTCGTGCAAACGCATGAGCCCTTCATGGGCAAAACGCAGCTGCGCAGCGTCGCCGTGTTCGGCCTGATAGAGCGTTGCGTCGATCTGATCCTGCAACTGCTTGTCGCTGGAAATCGCGACGTTCCCACTGGCATCGGTGACGGCAAAAAAACCGCCGAATTCGATGTCCTTGAGGCCTTGATCAAATTGAAACTGCGGATGCAGCGCCATGGTGAATCCCTCTTCCTTGAGGTTAAGCCGCTTTGCTTTCGGTCAGCGGCACAACCGTGTCGTTGCACAATTCGATGATACGGGTCGCTGCGCGTGCCGCGCCTTCGCCATCCGGGGCCGCTACTTGTCGATGCGGCGCGTAGTACGCCGGCGAGCGGGTGTCTTTCTCCAGTTCGGTTTGCACCAGCTCGACGAGACGGTCGCGGTCGTGCCCCAGGTGGGTCGGGAAACCGAGCAGTTCGAGGCGGCGCAACGCTTCAAGTTCGTGGTACTCCGACTTCGATGGCAGCACGAACAGGGTCGGAATCTGCAACGCGGCGATTTCCGTTACGGTGATCCAGCCCGGTGCCGAGATCAGCAGTTCGGCTTCGCGCAACAGGCCCATCCAGTCCGGGTAATACGGCACGCAAACCACACCGTCCTGCGCCTGAATATCCTGACGCCCCAGCAGCACCAACTTCAGCTGCGGATTGCGTTCACGCAGGATCCTGAAGCTGTCGAGGTAAGCGGCGAGCAGTGCATCCTTGTTCTGCGCAAACATCGTCGTGCCACTGATGGACGCGACAATGAACGGCGCATCGCCAAGGTTCAGTTGCTCACGCACGTTCAGGCCGCTCTGCACATTGATGTCGCGAATCATCGGCCCGACAAAGTGCGCCTTGCCGCTGACCAGCGCTTCGGCGACCGGTGTGCCCTGATCAAGAGCTGCCACATACGGCTTGTCGGTCAGCACCAGTTGGCTCTGATTGATCATCCAGCTGAACTGGCTGTGCAGTGCGGAACGCGCACGCGCCATCTCCAGAGCATTGACCTCGAAGCCACCGTCGGCCAGGTCATGGTCTTCCAGCTGGCAAAGGGTAAAGTCATAGCGCTCGGTGACGAACACCAGTGGCGTACCGCTGAAAATCGCTGCCAGGCAAGCGGCCATGTTGTAATCCGATACCAGCACGCTCGGTTTGTATTCGGCGATCAGCGCCAGATAAGACAGGATTCGCTCACCGGACAGAAAAGTATTGGCGATATAACCGCCGATATAATTGTTCCAGTCGAGTTCTTTCGACAAGTTGCTCTTTTTCGAGTAATCCACCAGACGGCCGGCAATATCTACCACTTCGATGCCGGACTGTTCGAACAGCGGCGTGAATGTCGGCTGCAAAGAAGCCAGCGCCACGGTCAGGGGCATAGTCGGGCTTTGCTTTTTTATCGCCTGAGCGATGGAAAGCGCACGCATGTTATGACCGGAACCTGTCGGATTAGGGGCAAATAAAATCATTCTTGAATCTCCATTAGTTGAACAACGCCATGAACCACAGTGTTTTCCAATACATCCCTTATAACCACTGAGTGGGGTTTTATAACCGCACCATCACCAACACTCAGTGGACCAACCAAGAGCGCGCCCTCACCGATGACGCAACGACTGCCTATCCGCACGGGAGCCTCTTCCCAAGGCAACGAGCGGAATGAATGATCGTGGGTTGAAGCAACAATCGTGGCGCCCGCCGCCACCTCGCTGAACGCGCCGATCGACACGCCGCCGGCGGCTTCGATGATCACACCTTCACCGAGCCTGACGCCCGTGCCGAGCTCAATGCCGCCGAGCTGCGACATCCCGCCCTGACGGCTGCTGCGCCCGATCAGAATGCAGTCGCGGGCGATTTCCGCCGATGTACCGCCGCGCAATTCAGCGTCGATCAATGCGTCGTCACTGATGTCCCAGGTGGCGGCTTCCGGGTTCAACGATTTGAGCCTGGCCACCGCTTGCGTTGAGCGATCGAGCATCGATGGCAAGCCCGAGCGGGCTCTTTCACGGACTTTTGCCAGCACTTGTTCCGGGCTCGGACGACCGTCCTCGACCACCGAGCGGAAGCCGATGAAGCGCGCCGGGCGCCCCACCATGATGGCGTCGGCCGGCACGTCTGCGGTGACCAGCGCACCGGCGGCGATCACTGCGCCAGCGCCAATGCTGACACCAGCGTTGACGGCAACCTTGGCGCCCAGCCAGACATTCTCGGCAATACGGATCGGGGCTTGCGCGGTGCCCATGCATTGCACACCGGTGGCCAACATGCTGGAGGTGCCGATTGCGGCAAACTGCACGTCGCAGCGAAAACCGATAAAACAGTCATCACCGATCTGAACATTTTGCAGACGGGTGCCAGCGCGCACCCAGACATGGCGGCCAAGTACGCTGCCACTGTCCACTGTCGTCGAAACTTCAATTACGTTTACGTCGTCCACAATCCAGCCTCATTCCATGATGCCAAGCACAAGTGATTTGACGCACAAAGATATCCCGCGCACGCAGTCAATCGATGCGAACTCAATCATTAACTATTTATTTAAAACTTCTCTCAAAGCACGCAAGACATTGCGTCCGCGCAACTTATTAACTGACTGTTCCATTCAGTTATCGTCAATACTTAACGACAGGTGAAAGCTCACGCTTGTGCCAATGGCCAAGTCAGTTGCCTGTGTGAGAAAAAACGAATTCAAGTCGGTCCGTGACTCAGGTGTAACTCCATCAGGGTGGGATTGTCCTTTAGTACGAATGTTATAGTACAGACGATTTTCTTTTGCAATAGGTGTCCGAATGGTTATCTCGTTTTAGTCTAAAAATTTATTGAACTTTTATGGTGCATGGCAGTATTAATTCCGTCATATGTGCACGGCAATGGTGCAACACTGACTGTTACGCGAGCATTGCTGCTCAGCGCTCATAGGCATCAGGAGGTCGACCTCAGACATCCGGGCCGCTCCAGCTGACGCTAAGTTGGCGGTTCAATCCGTCATTTGCCTGGAGCCTTCATGTCCGCCCCCATCACCGTTCTGCGTGACACCCACCCCCTGCCGGTACTCGACGCCTGTAAGTGGGAAAAACTCGAAGGCGACCCGCACACCGTCAACCTCAACGCCTATACCAGCGAAGACGGCAGCAAGATCATGGGCACGTGGATCTGCACACCGGGCAAGTGGCGCGTCGAATATGTGAAGTGGGAGTACTGCCATTTCCAGGAAGGCTACTGCGTGATCACCCCGGACGGCATGGCGCCGATTCACTTGCGTGCTGGCGACATCTTTGTGATTGAGCCAGGGATGAAAGGCACGTGGGAAGTGGTCGAGACCGTGCGCAAGTATTTCGTGTTCGCCTGATAAAGCAAAAGATCGCAGCCTGCGGCAGCTCCTACACGGGAATGTGTTCCTGTAGGAACTGCCGCAGGCTGCGATCTTTTCGGCCGCACAAAAAAGCCGGGAAATCACCCGACATGATTTCCCGGCAAATATCCCACGTTCACACAATTCCCTGGGGGAGCTAGCCTGCTAGCGATTGCGGTGGATCTGACAAAAATAAGTTGCCTGACACTCAGCCATCGCTAGCAGGCTAGCTCCCACAGTTTGTCCAGCGTTGTCTCTCTATTGCGGTTTGCGGTAGCTGTTGATGATCGCCGAGAAGTCTTTCCCGCCGTCACCGCGCTGGCTCATCGCCTGATACAACTGCTGCGCCACCGCGCCGAGCAACACCGGTTGGTGCGCCTGACGTGCCGCTTCCGTCGCCAGTCCGAGATCCTTGAGCATCAGCTCGGCACCGAAACCACCGGTATAGCCGCGCGATGCCGGCGCCGTTTCAACAATGCCCGGCCACGGGTTGTACATTTCCGAACTCCAGCAGCGCCCGGTCGAGCTGTTGATGATGCCGGCCAGAACCGACGTATCGATGCCCAGCGCATCGCCCAGCGCCATCGCTTCACTGACACCGACCATCGAGATCGCCAGCAGCAGGTTGTTGCAGATCTTGGCGATCTGCCCGGTGCCGACTTCACCGCAATGGACAATGTTGCGGCCCATCTGCGCCAACACCGGTTGCAGGGTGGCGAACAGTTCCGGGGTGGCGCCGACCATGAAGGTCAACGTCCCGGCGGTCGCACCACCGGTGCCACCGGACACCGGCGCGTCGGCCATGGCCACGCCTTGTTTCGCCGCAGCGACTGCCACATCGCGAGCGGTCTGCGGATCAATCGTGCTGCAATCCACCGCCGGCACGCCTTTGCCGATGCCGGCGAGCACACCGTCCTCACCGAGCCAGACACTGCGCACATGCACAGCCGCCGGCAACATGGTGATCACCAGCTCAGCATCCTCAGCAGCTTCACGCGCCGAAGCGCGAATGCTGCCGCCCAGTTGCTCCAGTTCCGCCAGCACGGTTTTGTTCAGGTCGACCAGGTTCAGCGAATGGCCGGCCTTGATCAGGTTGCGCGCCATCGGCGCGCCCATGTTGCCCAGCCCGATAAATGCGATTTTCATGGCCGTTCCTCAGCGCAGGTTAATGGTGGTGTTGACGCCGTCGTTGACGCTGTCGTCATCGAACCAGCGCGCCGTGACCGTTTTGGTCTGCGTGTAGAACTGCACCACTTGCTTGCCGTACGGGCCGAGGTCGCCGAGTTTCGAGCCGCGCGAACCGGTGAAGCTGAAGAACGGCACCGGCACTGGAATCGGGATGTTGATACCGACCTGGCCGACGTCGATCTCAGTCTGGAATTTACGCGCCGCCGCACCGCTCTGGGTGAACAGGCCGGTGCCGTTGCCGAACGGGTTGGCGTTGACCAGCGCAATCGCCTGATCAAGGGTGTCGACTTCCAGCACCACCAGCACTGGGCCGAAGATTTCCTGGGTGTAGATCTGCATGTCGGTGCTCACGCCCGAGAACAGGGTCGGGCCGACAAAGTTGCCTTGCTCGTAGCCCGGCACCTTGATATCGCGGCCATCCAGTTCCAGCTTGGCGCCTTCCTTGATGCCGCTTTCGATCAGATCGAGAATTCGCGCCTTGGCTTTCTTCGAAATCACCGGGCCAACATCGGTGCCCGGCTCGCTGCCGGCGTTGACGGTGAGTTTCTGTGCCAGCGCTTTCAGGTCCGGCAACCATTGTTTCGCCGCGCCCACCAGCACCACCACCGAGGTGGCCATGCAACGTTGCCCGGCCGCACCGAAACCGGCGCCGACCAGCGCATTCAGCGTTTGCTCACGATTGGCGTCGGCCAAGACAACGGCATGGTTCTTCGCGCCCATCATCGATTGCACGCGTTTGCCGTGCTTGCCGGCCAGGTCGTAAACGTGGGTGCCGACCGCCGTCGAACCGACGAACGACACTGCTTTGATGTCCTTGTGCGTGCACAAGCCATCGACCACGTCTTTGCCGCCGTGAACCACGTTCAACACGCCGGCCGGAACGCCCGCCTCGACTGCCAGTTCCACCAGCAACATGGTCGACAGCGGATCCTGTTCCGAAGGTTTCAAGACGAAGGTGTTGCCGCAGGCGATGGCCATCGGGAACATCCACAGCGGAATCATCGCCGGGAAGTTGAACGGGGTGATGCCGGCGCACACACCGATTGGCTGGCGCAGCGTGTAAGTATCAACACCGCCGGCGACGTTCTCGGCGAACTCGCCCATTTGCAGAGTGCCGATCGAGCAAGCGTGTTCGACCACTTCCAGGCCACGGAAAATATCGCCCTCGGCGTCGGCAATGGTTTTGCCCTGCTCGGCGCTCAGGACGACGGCGATGCGTTTGGAGTGTTCGCGGATCAGCGCTTGCAGCTTGAGCATGATGCGCATGCGCGCGCCGATCGGGGTCAGTTTCCAGGTCTGGAACGCACGCTGGGCGGCGCTGACGGCGGCATCGACTTCAGCGGCGGTGGCAAACGGTACTCTCGCCAGCACTTGCTGAGTCGCCGGGTTGACGATGTCGTGCCATTCGGTGGTCTGCGATTCGACCCATTCGCCGTCGATCAGCAGCTTGACCTTCTGCAGCGTGGTTTCGTTGGGCGTAAGCGATGCGTTCATGCTGGTCTCCGAAACTTGTTTTTATCGTAGGAGCCAAGGCGAAGGGTTCGCCTTGAGATGAGGCGTGTGTCACGAATTGGTGGTCGGACTGTTTTTGGAGTATAGATGTGCAAACTTCTAATAAGAACGCACATATAAGCCAGTCCATCATGCAAAAAAACATCACCTCTTTAGGCTCGCTGAACTGGGACGACCTCAAGTTTTTCCTCGAAGTCGCCCGTACCCGCAAGGCCAGCACTGCCGCCAAACGCCTGGCCGTCGACTACACCACGGTGTCGCGACGGATCAGTTCGCTGGAAGCGGCGCTCGGCACTTTGCTGTTCGAAAAGTCGCGCACCAGCGGCTTTGTCCTGACCACCGAAGGTCAGCGCTTGCTCGGTTACGCCGAGTCAATCGAAAGCACCCTGCACATGGCCTGCGAGCAGGTCTCCGGTTCCGGCGTGGCGCTGTCCGGGCATGTGCGCATGGGCTGCACCGAAGGTTTCGGCAGTTTTTTCATCACGCCGCAGTTGAGCCATTTCGTCGACGCCTACCCGGCCATCTCGGTGGACATCCTGCCGCTGCCGCATTTCATCAGCCTGTCCAAGCGCGAGGCCGACATCGTCATTGCGCTGGAGCGGCCGGAGCATGGGCCGTACGTCTGCTGCAAGCTCTGCGACTATCGGTTGCAGCTCTACGCGACCCAGGACTATCTCGACAAACACCCACCGATCCGCCGCCCGGCAGACTTGGGCAAGCATCAATTCATCAGTTATGTGGATGATCTGGCGTTCAGCTCGGAGCTGCTTTATCTGGCCAACGTGCTGCCCGGCGCCAGCGCGAATTTGCGCAGCACCAGCGTGATCGCGCAATTCGTCGCGGCGCAGCAAGGGCGCTCGCTGGCGATTCTGCCGTGCTTCCTCGCCGCGCAGGATCCGCGCCTGCTGCCAGTGTTGCCGGAGGAGATCGACATCACCCGACAGTTCTGGATGTACTGCCGGGAGGATCTGCGCAAGCTCAAGCGGATTACCCTGTTGTGGGATTACATCCGCGAGGTGACCGAACGCAATCAGGCGCTGCTGATGGGGCAGACCGGCGAAATGCAGTTCGCTGACTGACAGAGTTTCAAGGAATCAGGTGGCCGCATCGTAACGAGGTCAGCAGGCCTTTGCCAAGGTTTTGTGTCAGGGGTTGATACGTGACTTGTAACACCTGAGAGAGCCTCAAAGTCCCCCATCCAGAGGCGCGCATGGGCACGCGATAAGGACCCACGCAGGCGCGATAAGGCTCAGGCGAGGGCACCCACGGGGGGATGCGCGGGCACGCTCGTAGTGAGGTGGTCATTCAGATTTTTCTGTCAGATTCTCAAAGGCGTTCATCTTCGTTTCGATTCAAGTCCTGCCAGCATCACAACTGCGGAGGCTGTCAGATGTAGCCCGTAAGCGACGATTTCAGGCTCGACGGTTCTAACCGCTTCCCCTTGGCCGTGTCCTCCATTTTTATTCCTAATGGTCGGAATCCCGCTGGTTAGCACGTTGACCAATGCCGATAGTTGCGCCTCGTTATAAGCAGGCATCAACCCTGCATCTTTACAGGCCACTATGAGTTTCGAAGCGGTATCGCCCGGTCCGTAGACTTTTTTATTGGCGGTTAAAATGACCTTCATGGTGCTTTCGAAAGCTTTGAGAGCATCGACAAGTGCTTCCTCGTGATTCCCATGACGATAATGCTCATACGCACCTAAAAACTCATCACGAGCCCCTTCAAAGCCCGCTGAATTAAGGAATCCAATGGCCGGCTTTACGACGTCTGAATGGAGAAGCTGAGAGTCTACTCGGATAATTTTCCCGTCAATCAACTCATAGCCTCGGCCCGCTTCTCTGAACCGTATGTTGAGTTCCTTTATGCAATCGTCAACGTGGTCATTCGCATCGCTACGGTGCATGTACGACGGCGATCTGCCCATTGTGTCGCCTACCGCGTAGCAAAGCTCAACTGCGTCGAGACACTTTTCAACGTTGAGCTCTCTAAGAAGAAAGTTATGCAAATCCAGATATTCATTTCCGGTATAAATCGACGCAGCCCCGACGCACAGCGTTTGTCGTCCATACTCCTTTCTTAGGATCTTTACGATGTCGTTGTAAGCCCTTTTGGGTTGAGGCATCCCGTAGTAGTGGGATTCGTCACCTATCAAGTCCTTAATCATGTACCCCAATTGGACCCGTAATTCGCTTGTGAAAGTGTCATAAACGTAGACATCACTGACCTCCCCGCGCAGTCGCTGCTGACGCTTAGAGTACAAGTCAAAAACCGGCATATCGTGGCCCGCCTACGTGAAGAAACTGGGATCATTCATCCGATCTTAGCCGATAGCGCTGGAAAGTTTAATTGCACTACGGTTTTCCAAACCTCACTCAGCACAGCCACCAAGCAGAACACAGACGACATATCCAGAGGCTTCGCCAAACGGACCACCTTGAGCAACTCCAAAAGCGACAAGGAGTAGACCAAGAAATCGGTAGGTGACACGGTGGGTAGCCAGATTGCGGATTGCTGCTATAGAGGTCTTCCACCGAGTAGTCATCGCTTAGCCCTCCCGTATGGGTGAGGTGGTTATTGGTCAATTGATATTCATCACCAGAGAGGAAGCCAGTGAGAGGTCTAAAGGAGCAAGGGCTGTTTGAGTAACCTTAAGTCCCCTCTGGTTATAGTGAGGGGTTTTGGCTTGACCATTGAGTACTCGGATGGATACCGAGAGAGATACCTTTAAGTCCCCCCCTGCTTATAGTGGGTGTTTTTAAATGAGTGCTGGCAGTGACCAGACACCCTGTCCAGTCACATCCATACCAGCGCAGATAGAAGACGTAGTAGCTACCGTGAACCCCATTACGGTTTCAACTATGGCCTCGCTCAATGAGATTTTTTGCGGCTCCCACTGTTAAAGATTGAGACTTTTCCTACAGACCCTCCTCCGTGTTTCCGGTAGCCTCCCACGCGCCCGTCTGAGGACTGGTTATTGGCTATGGACGAAAGACGCAAGGACGATGCTCGATGATTTCTTCTGCTCGACTGGGTGACAAACACGTCTGCCCTTTACCCGGACACGGGACTACCCCAATTGCTTCAGCCAGCGGCGACGTCAATATCAACTTGATGGGCTCCGCCCGTGTTGGTGATACCTGTGGGTGTGGGGCGGTAATCACTACAGGCTTTCCTTCTATACAAGTGAATGGCCGTCCCATGGCCCACTTAGGGAGCCCTACCAGTCACGGCGGGACAATCATTACGGGCTCAGGCGATGTCGGTGGTGGCTTCTTCATGGGTGACGCTGGTGGTGCAACCATTATTAACTTCATGGCGCTGGGAGCCTTCCGACCAGACGGTTCTGTGGACGATGAGAAGATGGCGACCTTGTTGGCCGACCCGAATCTCAAGGAGAAAGCCTTAGCGGCGAACGCTTTGGTAGATCCTAAGACAGCCGCTGGGAAGCCTGAAGAGAAAGCGGCACCTGCCGTCTGCAAAGACCCTGACATGATGGAAGAACTGGCGAGTTACATTGCTGGCGAGATAAACACCAACATCAGCCACCCCTCCGTCCTTAAGATGAAAGAACTGCTCAGCTATGACGTTGCGGAAAAAACTCGTAAGCAAATGGAGCTGCCTTGGTATGCCCAAGTAGGTACGACCAGCCCGCAAGCGATTGGCGCTGCAAACGTTGCGGCTGCTATGGCGCTTTGGACTGAACGGGTTGGTCAGGGCCGTAAATGGGACCACAAAGTGGCACTGGCAGAGATGTACGACGGCGTCGTTTACCACAAGCAGGGTGACTACGATTACTTCTATGACATTTGGTCGAACATTCACTACGGTTACGTGGGGCGAGCTGGTGGCCTTTCAGAAAGCGCCCTTGCCGACGGCGCAGGTCTTGAGCAGATAGCTTCTGAATCTGTCAGAAAAGTATTTAATTGGAAGAAACGGCAATGGCCTGACGCGGCTGAAGGCATCGATGGCTTGCGGGCTTACGACGACGATCAGGATCGGATATCTATCGATATCGGGATTAAACTATTCGCCGAGCATCCTAACGGTGGCATCACCGCCCAGATGGTAATGGACAAAGTTCTTGCAGTTAAACCGAAGGATTGGGGGGATGGCGTTCGTGCACACGTTTGCAAGAAAACTGAGTAAAGGAAAAATGATAACTCTGCTCCTGCTCGCCACGTTCTTGTTTTGGTACTTGACGCTGCCACGAGTAGTCGTCAATTACCCCAAGACTGGAAAGGATGAGCTGCGATATATCTGGAACACCCAGCACCGTATTGACAAAGGAGGCATCCTCCCCGGTGAAGGGACAGCAGACATTGGACACATCTTCCCCGATGGGAAGTTCTTCATGATGTTCGATTGGTGGTCCAAAAATGGCCTTCGGAGATGCATTTCCATAACGCCAAAATGGGGGGCAACCACAGAAATCAACCTTGATGAAACAGGTAGGATCGACACTGTTAATACTTCCATTGACGTTATTTCTCGTTTGAAACCATGCAAGGGGGAGCTTGATCCTTTCCGGCCTTGAACTGCCCTTTCAGCAACACAGCAAGGTCACCCGTCACAGCCAACGAGTAGAACGCAGACGACATATCCAAAGGCTTCGCCAAACGGACCACCTTGAGCAACTCCAAAAGCGACAAGGAGTAGACCAAGAAATCGGTAGGTGACACGGTGGGTAGCCAGATTGCGGATTGCTGCTACAAAGGCTATCCACCGAGTAGTCATCGCTCAGCCCTCCCGTGTGTTAGGTGGTGGCTGCTGGTCATGGATATTCATCCGATATAGAAAGTAAGAGAAATCTACGGCATAGGGTAGCTCTGCCGGCTAACCTGTAGAGTCCTCGTTCTTTTAATGGGAGTTCTTGAAAACCTTGTAGGTCGGGCTCCATGACATCTTAGCCATCTCTTAACCTACGCAGCGACAATATCTTTACCGCCGACAAAGGGTCTTGCCTTTAAACCTCACCTCAGTGACTACATAAACGATGCATGTGGTCATAGGCAAGCGGCACCCAAAAAAATGGGAAAACGCCTGATGTTAAGCAACGCCCTCTAAGGTTTCTGCTACGCTAAATTTTTCACGCGCCAAATTCAGAAACCCTAAAAACAAAAGTATAAGCACACCACTAAAAATCAGAATTCGGAACCTCTATGAAATTAGTCGAAAGAGTGGAAGTTGCATACTTTAGATCAATATATAAAGAAAGCCTTAACGGTTGCAACGACACGAACATTATCTTCGGCAGAAATGACTCTGGAAAAAGCAACATTCTACGAGCACTAAATCTTTTCTTTAATAACAATACAAGCCCTGATTTAGACTTCAACTTCCTCCAAGACTTTAATCACTCACGCAGGGCCGAAGCAGGTGGCGAGGGGGATATACGGAAATTTGTTTACGTGAAAATATGGTTTAACACCCCAACTACTTGGAGGCCGTCATTAGGGGATCAATTCTGGGTCAAAAAACAATGGAGCATATCATTCGACTCAGACGCTCAAATCACAACAAACGTTTTGGAAAACAAACGTCACTACCTAACTCGATTCTTAAACAAAATAAGGCTTTATTACATACCAGCGATAAAGGACCGCAAAATATTCGAAAGCCTACAGGCAAACATTTACAAAGTTATCGCTCTTAATGCGGAATTCTCAGGCTCACTTATCAATTTCACCAATGCACTACGCGAAAGAACTCAAGATCTAAGCTTACAACTACTCAACGATTTAAAAGTTGCAAGCGTAGTAACCACACCAAAAGACCTAACAGACCTCTTCCGCTCCCTTGACTTCGAGACTACATCTGAGGCGGGAGACTCATATAGCCTTACATTGCAACGCGGAGATGGCGTACAAGTCCGACATATTGCCCCGATACTTTCATTTCTCGCAAACCATAGCTCCGAGGACTTTCATATCTGGGCATTCGAGGAGCCTGAGAACTCTTTAGAATTAGCAAATGCAATTGATGAAGCGGAAAGATTTCGGTCTTATGGTCAGCAATCCAACAAACAAGTTTTTTTGACAAGCCACAGCCCAGCCTTCTTTTCTCTGGATCATGAAGACATATCCCGTTACTTTGTTTCCCGTTCTCAAAAAATCCAAGACCGAATTAACTCTTCAATTGTTAAGATTGGCGCCTCACCTGAACTATTACCGAGCGAACTTATGGGTGAGACACCGCACCTCCCAGTTATTAGTGCGTACCTCAGAGACGCACATAATAAAATCACACAACAGAATGAGGATCAACGTGCTCTACTTGAGATATTGGACGCGCACAACCAATCCATAGTATTCGTCGAAGGTGCTTCTGATGCCCTTATTTTCACCAAAGCATGGCAGATTCTAATCGGCGGAGTAATGCCACTGAGGTTCGAAGCAGCGGGAGGAACATCGAAAATGGAAGCGCTCACGAGAGACGGTAAGATATTGACTGGAGTTGCTCCTGGAAGAAATATATTTGCTCTTGTTGATAACGACTCCGCTGGTAGAGCGCTATATTCTCATGGCCGTTTGAACAAAGGCAAATGGGTCCAGCACAACTCAAATAAAGTGTATTGGTGCAGGCTTCCTTACAACCAAGAATTTGAGCATTTTATGCTGGAGATTGCATTACCAAAGGATTGCTGGCCGGGATCTTTAGAAAACTTTTTCTCTCCAGCGTTACGACGACGTGCGCAAGATGCCGGCGCGCTACAGCTAACAGAATTTCCACACTCCGAAATCGTAACTTCTGAAAACCTACGTAAGTTTCAGGCATATCTGACACCCCGAGAAGACCTCAAACACTTTCATATCCTTACCACTCACGAGGACTTCAAAATCTCATTCGCAGAATGGATTATAAATATGGCAGACGCAGAGCCAGATATATTTGAACCTCTTAGACCAATTTTTGTACAGATAGTTGAGCTTTTAACCCCAAACTGAGTCCAATGCATCCCTCGTTTGACCCATTACGAGGGCGTACGCACCCTATGGGAGTTTTTGGTTAACGCATGGGATTCATCTTTTCGTATCTCTGAGCTGCCCGATAGAGACGCTGCAATTCCTTTTCCTGCGCGGTGAGCTGCGGGGAGGGTTTACCTCGATTGACTACCCTTAAGGCCGCTTGCCGATTGACCTTCTCGCGCTCGACCAAATGGACGACCGCGTCCTGAATCGACACACGCTTAAAGCCAGATCCCTCCAGTTCAAGCCAGCGTCGATTGACGAGCAAGCGTAAAGTTGCGTTGTAACCAGTCAGAACTGTAAAGGTCAGTTCCTTGTCGAGGATGATTATTGGCTGAAGACGGCCATAGCCATCGGGGGCGAGAGTCTTGATGTACTGACATTGGCCCAAAAGTGGACCGATCTCTTTAATCATCTTCGTGATGTCGCGGAGAACATGCTTATGGCTCTTGCCAGTGGCTTGCGCGATCTCCAAAGAAGACATTCCGGGGAGGCCATTTAAAGTCGATGGTGCGACTGACCCAGCGTTAGCAATCTTCTCGAACACAGAGATTGGTGTGTTTGGATTGGTGATATTGGTCAAATGCATTGTCATGGTTCCTTTTGATTGCTCCCTGAGTTCGCTCCCACGGACCAGTACAGAGACCCATGACAAGGGTTCTGGCACATGGCACAGGGAGCAATCAGAAAGACTCTGTTGGTTTGGCTTGTCGGCCCAGCGACGGGCAAGAGGGGTGGCGACGGGGAGGAATATATGAACCGGGCTAAGCGTGGATGGCATTGAAATCCATCACCTGACAGGAAGCCGCTGAGATGTCTTAAAGAGGAAGGGCTGCTTGAGTAACCTTAAGCCCCCTCTGCTTATAGTGGGTGTTTTTAACCAAGCCCAGAATGTGAGCACATGTCCATACCCAGTCACGCGGTTCTCTTTCACCCGGCAGGAGTACCGCTTGGCGTATTGTTCTTAGCGTTACGTGATGCCGTCATGCTTTCACCCTGCGCATAACCAGCTCCGCCCGCTGAAACAATGTTCAGGGCATTGGCGATGTTGTTGACCTTGTACTTGTTGCCGCCCAGACCACGGACAGCGGCCTTAGCGTTCTCAGAGCTGCCCACACGATTCGCGAAGATCGCTTGATAATCACGGGTGTAGTTGTCTGTGATGTTCATTCGTTGGGCGCTCGCGTCATTGGCGACGGAGTTCTTCAAGCGATCCATGGATCTGCCCGAAAGGCCGGACTCCCCGATTGCCGCGTTGATGGTCCCTTGATTGCGGATGGCTTGAAGGTTCACCTCAGTGAGCTGCCTACGGGCTTCGTCCTGTTTGTCCACGGTGGCAAGCTTTTGGTCGTTCTCTGCGAAGTTGGCTTGCTTGACCACTTCGTTTTGCTGCTTGCGCTCGTTGTCGGTCATTTGGCCTTTGGCCTTGGCGCCTTCCGATGCGCTCATAGCGGCTGAAGAGGCAGCAAGACCTGCCATTGCGATGGATATGGATACTGGTTCACACATACTGATTCCTCCTTAAAATGAAAATTGCTTGAGAAGCATACCCGAGGGTGACTTAAAGAGACCCTCACTCAGAACGGCCCCGAGCTTTGTCAGCAAGCGAACGTGCGCATGATTTTGTACCGCTACGTAATTCGTCAGAGCCACATTACCGGGCGTCAGGCTTTTGATCTGGGCTAAATGGGCTTTGAGAATCCGATAGAACTTGAACCGTTCTGCTGTGGATAACTCAGCGACCTGCGTTGTGGTAATTAGCCAGACTCCCCCTTCAGAATGCCCTCCAGCAGCCAAGACCTTCCCTCCTCCAGACTTAATAACATGAGTGGTTTCGTCGAGGGCCTTCGTGAAGACTTCAGCAGGGTTTCGACCTGCCTGCATACCGTTGAAGTCGGCGAGGTCGCTCGGGGAAAGTTTTTCCGAAGCTTCTAAAAGATCACCAAGAGTTGCTTTGGTCTTTTGCATATTGATTTACCTCCCTTCAGATGAGTGAAAGCAGGACCCGAGGTGGCATCCTGCTTTTAGTGAGGGCTTTTATCGAATCTCTACGCCTTCGGATCCCATGAGAATCAGCAAGAAACTCTGACTTACAGGATCGTACGGTACGAGTCCATGCAGGCCCTTGAAATCGCCTGACTGTCCTCTATCGCCATGAAGCCACTGAAGGCCATTCCTATCGAAAGTACGGCCTACATGGCTTGGTCGATCTGCCGACCTTCCGCTGAGGCCTCAAGTCGAACGGATAAGTCGGTGGCGTTATAGTGGGTAGTTTTAATCGACAACGCGCAGAATCAATATGGTTCGCAGAGGTGTTTGCATTGACGCAAATCAGCAAGCGGGCACTGAGTGGGTGTACTGAGGGGTAGAAGCTACCGCCTTATTAGGAGCGAGGGCTTCACGAACACCTCCCTCTAATAATTTCAGAAAACAGATTATCAACCCTACGAAAGTTAACGCAAAGTCATTCAAAATTATACTATGCCATATTCCTTAAACGCTCAGTGGTTAATTCCTCGCCCTCAAACTCTATATCAACGGGTATCGATATTTTCACCGAGGACCGTAATTGATCAGAAAACACTGAGACACTAAAACCCTTAAGAACCGGAAGCGCGTTTAACAGATAGACTTTTGGCGTACGCCGTGTCTCTCCCGATTGAAGTTTCCCCAATGAAAAAGTCAAAATATGCTCACCTGCAACTGTCTTTATTGTAAATCCAGGTAACGCCCTACGACCCACCGCTTTCCCAGTTTCATTTGGATCGACTTTACGTTTAGGTCGCGAAAGCAAATCAAAACCCTCTTTAAAATAAGCACCGGTTTCGACAGGCACAGCTATTCTGAGTTTGACATCTTCGGCGTAGGAACTTCCGCTATTATTAACCTCAAAAGACAGATGAAACTTCCCGCAAGACTCCTGCAAATATGCAGCCATCTGCTTATTAAACTGCGCATTTAGATATCTATCACTATAATTATTGGGACCAGATATCATTGGATATTTTTCAGCCGGAAGTAACGTCCATCCTTTATATGAATGAGTTAATCTTTCATGACCTAAATCGTCCGAACCGACTACTTTCACAGAAAATTCAGGGAGTAGAACTTCTTCGACTTTCGCTTGAGAAGCAGCAGCACCCATTTGAGCAATTTCTGAAGGGGCTGCGATTACTGTTGCCGACCCTCGCCGTACATAGACCGTGTTAGGCATTACCCTACCAAACTGCTTTCTCACGTAAACCGGACGATCTTGCACAGGAATAACATAGAGCCCGAGCTTAGTACCGTTGTAATCCAAAGATCTGTATGCGAAATTTACAGGATGATTTGTCTTTGAGTTAATAAACTCTTGCAAACGGGAGTCATCAATGTCTTCGTCGAGCTCGACAAGCTCTAATGTATCGTTCTTTACTCCGACAAGAATATAAGCTGTTTCAGAACGCCAGGCATTTGCAAATGCCAGAATATCTTTCAGCAACTCTGCCTTTTGAGCTTCCTCAGCACCAGCAAAAGGGTATTGCTTAACTTTGTAATCTAAAGTACTGCTTTCCCCTCGAAATAGTAATTCTTGAATTAACGCTTTATCTTCCATGGATACTCCAGCTTTTGCTGTTTTGCGTAGACTTTCTAAAAATATTTATGATTAAGCTCTTTGTATACAACCAACCAGTGCGGCTCGATCGCCAGCATGTCTTGCTCGCAAAACCACTCCCAGAACAGCATCGCGAGTCAACTGAGTGAGGACAAATTTCCGCTTGAACGTATCCTCATAGAATGCTTCTTGGGCGACTACGGGACCGTCTACCAACCTCCAAATGGTCAAGCCTTCGGCGCCTTTCTCGACCTCAAAAAGCCCCAACTCAACGAACTCATTTAGAGCAGCAGTGAGGCTCACTTTCAGGTCTACGTGGCGTCTCTTGGGCGTAGCCTTTGCGATGGAGAGACTGTCGGTCACAAAGTGCAAAGCAGGCATAAAAATAATCCTTAGGTAGCATGAAGCCTCATAAGGTATACGATCCTTGCTCACAGATATAAGAATTTCCTTCGTAGCCAGTAGCACCAGTCAACTCAATAATCCTATTCGACTCGAATCGCTACATACCTTGGCTCCTCATCCGCCCGAGAAATCATATATTTTGCACCAGTCCCATCAGGGGTACGGGTCAGGGCCTGTATCACACTGATGACATCTTCTTTTTCCGCATCTTCGGCATCATGAGGAATCTCAAACATTTCAGTACGGGTAGAACCGTGCGACGTCCAAGAACGTTTCGCGACCCATTTCCAAGTCCCTTTACCGCACATGTCATAGTCATCGCTGAACTCCATAGACACGTAAATAGGCGGCTCAGAGGTGTGTGTCGCGATTACAGCAGGAACAATCGGAACGTCGCGGGAAGGAGCCATGGTGTATATCTCGGATCATTGTGGAGGCGCGAAATATACGAACACAAATCACACATGTCAACGAGCAGCATTCACACACCTAACCCCACTGGAAGTAAACCTATTCAAGCTGGTTCAATCATGGACTCACGTACACGTAGCTTCCCTCCACAGTTTCGTCTTTCCAAACGTCTTCACTTCTGGATTCGATCAGTTTTATCAGCATTACGGAATCCAGATGGAGCTTCATAGATGCGCCTGCCACATTGGTCCAGCCGTAAGGAAACATGGAAAAGCGCACCTTCAAAACCGAGCCGCCAGCGATGGCCGGAACGTTCGCGATGGATGTCCCTTTGGAGTCCACCACTTTTAAAGGCAGCGGCTTGGCCTCTCGGGTGTTTTGGTCCACATACGAGGCGTAACGCTTGAATTTGAAAGTCACGGTGCCGTCACCATTCTCGAAGAATGGCAAGTCGCCCTCATAGGGTTCCAGAACTTTCTTACCATGTCGTACGGGCGGTGGGCTCTTCTTGAACTCTGCGACCAGTGCCCTGTAGTTGGCTTCATGAACCTCAACGATTTGTTTGATGAGGGGCCGAGCAGCACGCGGAGGTATGGTCAGGTAGACAACGTATTCACCGCGTGGGTTGCTGAACCCTTTTTCAGGATTACCGTAATCGGGAATTTGGAGAACACAGCCAGGCTCGGCAACGCCTTGAGGAGTGATATAGAACGCTTTTTTGAGAGGCGCCTGACTGACGCCGTTCGCGCCACGAAGTTTAGAACGACCAGCCCCGTAAGCTGCGAGCGACGGGGCGCCGTGAGCATTGACCAAACAACCTTGGGCAATGTCATGCAGATTTTCCTTGAGTCGCTTCCATGTCGCGGAGGGTTCTCCAAGGTGGAATTCCTCAAGTCGCTTCAAGATGTCAGCAGTGATTTTCGTAGCTACCGCTTTATCGAAAGTGCGCAACGAAATAGTGGTGCTATCTGACGCTACTCCCCGAGTCCGCAATCGGAGGTAAAAGACTTCTTTCCGTCTGTACAGGTAGGGAACCGCCAGAACAGTCGTCAACAATCCAGTCATTGCCCATCACCCACGAACAACCCAACAAGCATCTCCGCAACTGTCTCCACAGGCACTCCAGAACCGTAAACGTCAAAAGTAATCGTACCCGATGCATGGCCCATTACGGCCTGTGCATAAGCCGTAGGAACGCCCTTGGCCTGCATCAAGGACGCCAACGAGTGCCGCAGTGAGTGGAATGTTAAGCCGGGTCCAAATGACTCTTTTAGAGCAGCTGGGATTGCTTGCTGGTTCACCCACTCACCGGCTGTCTTGTAGCCGATCTGAGCTAAAGGGCCTGTCCTACACTCATCGACGTACCGCAAGAACGCTGCGAGGTCGAATCCGTAGGCACCGTCAGTCAGAGGCACCAGACGCTCACTGCGCTTGTTCTTGATTGACTTCCCTTCACCCAACTCGTTGATATGAATGACCGTGATGCCAGATGAGAGGGTCTGAATATCACCTACCGTCAATTGAGAGATTTCGTTTAGACGCCCGCCTGTGATTGCGCCAAGGCTAAGCAGCCAGCGCTTCCACGAGGTTTCAGGAAGAGTGTTGGAGTAAGCAACGAGCTTGCACACCTGATCCTGAGTGAACGCCCTACGGCTCGACTCAGTGCCCTTTGTGAGCTTCAGTTTCTTATCGTATGACTTGGATATGTGACCGTTTTCAACTGCCCATGCAAGGACTGCTGAAAGCTTAACGAGCAGCTTGTTGACCGTTGAAGGCATACGACCATCTGCAAGACGATCACGCAGCGCAACGAGGTCAGCCCGTGAATGAGTTCGCATGTCCAGCGCCCCAAGAGCCGTAGAGATCGTCCCATGGCAAATCTTGGTTTCCTTCAAGGTAGAGGCTTTCTGGTCCTGCCCTCTGTCAACCAAATAGAGCGCTGAAAGGGCCTCAAAGGTCACTGCTGGAGCGATTACAGATAGGGATACCGAAGCGCCCTTTGCAGATTTGAAAGGACTGAACGAGCTGCCCACGGAATCAGAGTGGCTATCGTGCAATGCTCCCCACACCTGCGTAACGCCTTCACGTCCAGACTCAAACACCTCCTCTGAGACCAAGCGGAAATATTCCTTCAACTTGCTCCAAGAAGCGTCCGGGTTCTCCAAATGAAACGCCCTGACAAGCCCTGTTAGCTGCTCTGAAGCGTCCAGTGCATCACGCCTGTTGCTGGTCTGAAGAGAAACCGCAGCAGCCTCAGTGGTGCTACCCGTAGCCCTGAGACGCATGTAGTAAATACCGTTGCGTCGGTAGTGATAGGGCTTAGCGAGCCTTGTGGTCGGCTTCGAGGGAAAAGCGAGGGTTGTAACGGTGCTTGTAACAGCAGGTCGAACTTCAAGGATACTCATGGCGGTTAGCCCCCGTAATCATTGGGTTAACCTGAATTCCTTGAAGTTCTGGATGTACTGCCGGGAGGATCTGCGCAAGCTCAAGCGGATTACCCTGTTGTGGGATTACATCCGCGAGGTGACCGAACGCAATCAGGCGCTGCTGATGGGCACAACTGGCGAGATGCAGTTTGCCGATTAGTCGTTGCTGACCACGATCGCCACCCGGCGGTTCTCGGTGCGGCCCGCTGCCGTGCTGTTGGAGGCCACCGGTTCCTTGCTGCCGAGGCCCTGCAACTGGATGTTTTCCTGCTTCATGCCCACCGTGCCGAGTACGTTGGCAACGCTCTTGGCCCGGCGCAGGGACAGTTGCTGGTTGTAGGTTTCCTTGCCCGAGGCGTCGGTGTGGCCATCGACCCGCACGCGCTCGATGCCGACACCGAGCAACGCTTTGCCGATACGTTCGACGATCTCGGTACTTTCCTTGTTCAGGCTTTCGACATCGCTGCCAAACAGCACCTTGCCCGACAGGCCAAATTCCCAGCCCTCGTCGGTCAGTTCGAAACCTTGTTGTTTGAGCACCGCGACTTGCGCCGGGGTCAGGCCTTTTTGCGGCGCAGTCTGGCAACCGGTCAGGGTCAGTGCGGCCATCAGCAGCAGCGCGAAAAACAGTCGGATAGGCAGTGTGAACACGGGATTAGCTCCTGGTTTGAACGGGATCGACCGGGTGCTCCGCCCCAGCCGTGAATTGAGCGCCGCGCGACAAACGCTTGGCTTGGTACATCGCCGCATCGGCGGCATTGAGCAGCGCACCGGGGGTGGCACCATGATCGGGAAAAACCGCGATGCCGATACTGAGCGAGGTCACGACACTGGTGTCGCCCGGCAGCGCGATGGGCATGTCCATGCTGGCGAGGATCTTGTCGGCAATGCGCTCGGCGTCTTCGACCTTGTGCAGGGGCGTAAGCAACACGGCGAACTCATCGCCGCCCAGGCGTGCCACCAGATCTTCTTCGCGCAACTGCGCGCGAACACGATTGGCGATGGCCACCAACACCGCGTCGCCGGCAGCATGGCCGAAGTTGTCGTTGATGCCCTTGAAGCGATCGCTGTCGAGAAACAGCACGGCAACGCGCTCATTGAGTTTGCCGCCGTTGCGCAAGGCACGAATCAAGCGGCCCTCGAAAAAGGCCCGATTCGGCAAACCGGTGAGGCTGTCATGGCTGGCCTGGTGCGCGAGGGTTTCGTTTTCGCTTTGCAGGTGGCTTTGCCACGACTCCAGTTCGTCAAGCAAAGCATTGAAGTCGTTGCCGAGGTTGTCGAGTTCGGCGATCTGCGCCGGCGGCACCCGGCGATCCAGTGCGCGCTCGCTGCGGGCGGCGTGGGCCACGGTCGCAAGGCTGCGTAGCGGGCCGATGATTTCGCGTAATTGCCGGCGCGCCAGGTAGATTGCCACGCAGGCGCTGATCGCCGTGCAGAGGATGATCCCGGCCAGACCGCTGAGCAGAAACCGCATCAGGCTGCCGCCATGACCGGTGAGCAGGATATGACCGATCTGACGATCCTGATGCACGATCGGCAGGCTGATCGGTTTCTCCAGAACGGCGCGGGTGATCTGCATCTCCAGGTCGGAAAACAAGCCATTTTCCGGGCGTTGCCAGCGTGCGAGCAGCTGACCTTGGGCATCGAACACCTGCGCATCCGCGACTTCTTCGGTGGAGGCGATCAGCGCCAGGGCTTCGGTGGCGGCGGTCTTGTCGTTGAACACCACCGCCGCTTCCACGGTGTAGCTGATCGAACGGGCAATCAGGTGCAGGTTGTGATCGGCGTACACCCGCAGCGCCAGAACGCCGAGCAAAGTCAGCGAGATACTGGCCATCGACACCGCCACCAGAGCAACCGTCAAATGCCCACGGCCAAGAACCGAGCCCAGCGTTGGGCGGGTATTGGATCTGAACAGTTTCATGGTGCCGCCGGTTTGCGACGCGACAATTGCAGCACGCTTGGATGAATGCGTACGCCGCTGCGGGCCACGGAGTCGAGGTTGACCTCGAAGGACACCTGCTCATCGCCGACGCGCAGGCAGAACAGACTGCCCACCGTGCACTGATCGCCACCTTCACTGATGCTCAGTACCGGATGACCCATCAACGATTCGAAAAGCCGGCTGCGCTCATCCGCTGTCAGTTTGCCGATATAGACCGCATCGCATTCATTGACGATGGCTGGGTTATCGGCCAGCAAGCGCCGCACCAAGACTGGCCGGCCGGTGGCCTGCGTGGTGCCTTTGACCAGATCGTCGGTGTATTCGGTGGGGCCGACGATGCACAGGCGCAACTGCGCAGGTTCTACCGGCCAGCGTGCGTAACTGAGGATGCCGAGAACCACTTGGGTGACCGATTGCGCGCGATGCTCAGCCATGCCCGTCGGCGGTTGCGCTTGCGCGACGGCCACGCCCGTCAATAGCCAGAGCAGACCGACAAGCAACGCGAGTTTGCCGCCAACCGCGCGCGCTGTCGCCCAGACAGACACCTTCATGCAGGGATTCTCTTGGATCGTAGCGAAATGATGCCGCAACGATAGCACAGCGGTGAAACACCAGCGAGGCGGCGCCCTCTGACCGGTTGGTCAGTAAACGCCGTTCAACGCCTGGATTTTCACCCGCGAGGCGCGCTGCCCTCTTCCAGTTCCAGCATCAGTCCGCTGAGACGCTTGACCTTGCGCTGTACGGCTTCTTCAAACACCTCGGTACGCGATTCGATCAGGGTGAACCAGTGTTTGGCGCGGGTAATGCCGGTGTAGATCAGCTCCTTGGTCAGCACCGGGTTCAAGGCATCCGGAAGGATCAGCGCGGTGTGGGCGAACTCCGAGCCCTGCGACTTGTGCACCGTCATCGCGTAGACGGTTTCCACGTCGTTGAGCCGGCTCGGTAATACGAAACGCACACCGCCCTGGCCATCGTTACGCGGAAAGGCCACGCGCAGCAGCGGTTTGCCGGCATCCGGCCCTTCACGCTCGGGCAGCTTGAGGGCGATGCCGATGTCGCCGTTCATCAGACCCAGACCGTAGTCATTGCGGGTCATCAGTACCGGGCGACCTTCGTACCATTGCTGATCGTTGTCGATCAGACGTGCCTTGAGCAACGCGGCGGTGATGCGCAGGTTCAGGCCTTCAACACCCCACGGCCCTTTGCGCACGGCACACAATAGCTGGAAGGTATCGAAGGCCTGCAAGACGTCACGCGCCCAGTGGGTCCAGTCTGGATGTTCCAGCGGTCTGTCGGGCGACGGACGCTGATTGCGCAGCACGCTCAGATAGTGCCGATAGCCTTGCGGTCCGTTGCCATCGCCGTGGCCGTCAAGCGCCAGTCGTTCGAGCTTGGGATCGTGTTCAGCCTTGGGCAGTTTTAACGAAAACACATCTTCATAGTGGCCGCTGTCCAGTAACTGACGCGCCTCTAGCGGTAGCTGCTGATTGACCCGCCGCGCGAGCTGACCGATGCCGCTGCCCTCGCCGAAACGTCGGGAGTGGCGCAGCATCACCACTTGTTGCGCCAGTGGATGGCCGCCGTCGACATCCTCGTGCAGGCCACTGCCTTGCAACGATTCACCGCTGACAGATTCCAGCCAGTGCCGGGTTTGCGGGTTGTACCAACCCTGTTCGGCGTCACGACACAGATCACCAAGTACCGCGCCGGCCTCCACGGAAGCGAGTTGATCCTTGTCTCCGAGCAGCACCAGTCGCGCATGGGCCGGTAACGCGTCGAGCAGGTTGGCCATCATTTCCAGGTCGATCATCGAAGCTTCGTCGACCACCAGCACGTCCAGCGGCAAGCGGTTGCCGGCGTGGTGACGGAAGTGTCGCGTCCCGGGACGACTGCCGAGCAAACGGTGCACGGTGGTCACGTCGCAGGGGATTTTCGCGCGCACCTCTTCGGCGACTTTCAGCGATTGCACTTGCTGACTGATGGACTCGGTCAGTCGCGCCGCCGCTTTGCCTGTCGGCGCCGCGAGACGAATGCGCAGCGGGTGACCGGCCTCCACTGCCGGCGCTTGAAGCAGCGCGAGGAGGCGTACCACCGTCGTCGTTTTACCGGTGCCCGGGCCGCCAGTAACAATGCTGAAAGCGCTGCGGGTGGCAAGGGCGCAGGCGAGTTTCTGCCAGTCGATCACTTCAGCGGAGCCGGCCGATCCGAACAATTCGTCCAACCGCTGCGGCAGATCCTCCGGGGTTGCCTCGGTTTGGGCCAGACGCTGGCGCAACGCCGCATCGATGCGCCGTTCGTAAGCCCAGTAACGTCGCAGGTACAGACGTTTCCCGGCCAACACCAACGGCCGCTGTTGCGCCACTTCACGGGTATCGGCCGCCAACGCGACCAGACCACTGGCGGCCAGCGCCTTGCACCAATGCACGCCGTCGAGCGCCTCAAGCAATTGCGAGGGCAGCAGCAACACGCCGCCTTGCACGTCGCCTTCGGGCGGCAACGACAGGGCAAAATCCGGGGCTTTGAGCGTTTCGAACAGATCCAGGCACACGTGGCCGTGACCCAGCTGGTGACTGGTCAGTGCGGCGGCGAGCAACACCAACGGATCGGTGCCCGGCTCAAGCTCGTGCAAAAATGCGACGAATGCCTTGTCCAGTGCACGCAGCCAGCCCCGCTCGACCCAGCGGGTGAGCAACAGCAGCAAATCGTCGGCGCTGGTCAGCGGCGCAAGTCTCGACAGGCTGTCGGCCGCCAACGGTGTCGGCAACAGATCAGCAAAAGTGCGGCTCATAGCAGGACTCCCTGTTCCCATGCGGGTTCGGCCTTGGGTTCGGGTTTGCCCTGGAACATCCGGTCCAGCCGTTCGATCAACTCGCGCGGCGGGCGGGCAAAATAAACGCCGCGACTGTCTGCACGGGTGCCCCGCAGGAACATATACAGCGCGCCACCGATGTGCCGGTCGTAATCATAATCCGGCAATCGTGCCTTGAGCTGGCGATGCAATGCCAACAGATACAACACGTATTGCAGGTCGTAGCGATTGTCGAGGATCGACTGTTCCATGGCTTGCTCGGTGTACGCCAGATCATCCACGCCCAGCCAGTTGGATTTATAGTCGGCCACGTAATAACGGCCGTTGTGTTCAAAGGTCAGGTCGATGAAACCTTTGAACATACCGTTGAGTTGCACCGGTTCTGCCGCCACCCGAGCGACGCCATTGTGCGTGTATTGGCGCACCAGTTCGTCGAGTTTGAGTACATCGACTTTATGGCTGGCGAACCAGAATTCCATCTCGACGCGGTATTGCTTGAGCTGCTCGAGAATCACCGGCGGCTGCCCGCCAGCAATCGGCAATGGCGACTTGAGCAGATGCTGCAGCCAGTCACTGAGGGTGACGATCCAGCCTTCCCAGCCACGCAAATTGCAGCGGCGACCAATCGCATCTTCCAGCGCCGCGCGAGAAACCGCGAAGCCATCGTCGCCGGCCCACTCCAGTAAACCGTGGAGAAACGTGCCCGGATTGGGGCCTCGGGGGAAGCGGTGGATATCGGCGCCACCGGCAATGATTTCCCGTGGCGCGTCCGGGTCAAGGCGCTCGTCATCGAACAGCTTTTGCGCTTGCGGACTGTCCGGTGCTTCATCGCTGCCAACACTCAACACATCGCTGATGCGCAGCGCGCTGTAGGACGCGATCCACCAGTTTTCGCTGGCCTTGCGCTTGGGCAATAGCGTGGCGCTGAGGATGGCTTCGTTACGCGGCGGCTGGTAATGCTCAGCCGTGGGCTGCGGCATTTCTGCGATGCTGATTGCCGGGCAGTCCTGCTGCAGGTCTCGCAGCCAACGGTCGAGCCCGCTGGATTCGCCCAGAGACGCACCACCGCCGAGCAAATAACCCAGCGCAGCAAGGTGCAGCACCGAGCTGTTATTATTGCCGCGCTTGAGATCCGTCACGCCCAACCAGCAGGCATGTTGCGCGCGGGTCAGGGCGACATACAGCAAGCGCAGATCCTCGGCGAGGCGCTCTTCATCCGCTTGCGCAATCAATTCGGCGGTTGGCTTGAGGCTCACCTGGGCCTTGCCCGAAGCGTCGTGGTAATGCAGCGGCAACCGGCTGCCATCGACCGGTTTTGCCGAGCAGATGAATGGCAGGAACACCAGTGGATACTCAAGCCCTTTCGACTTGTGGATGGTCACCACCTTGACCAGTTGCTCGTCGCTTTCCAGGCGCAGGATCTGCTCCTCACCCGCCTGCCCCGACAATGCCAGAAGCTCGGCCAGGTGGCGGATCAGCGCTTGTTCGCCATCGAGTTCCGCGGCGGCTTGCTGCATCAGTTCCGAGAGGTGCAAAAGATTGGTCAGCACCCGCTCGCCATCGCTGCGCGTCATCAAGGTCTGCGGCAAATGGAAGTCGTGCAACAGACGTCGGAGCATCGGCAACACGCCTTGCTTGCGCCACAGTTCGCGATAGCCGCGAAATTGCATGACGCGGGTTTCCCAGACCAGTTCGTCCTGGTTCAGCCGCTCCAGTTCAACCAGTGGCAGGTTCAGGGTGATGCAGGCCAGCGCGGCTTTCAGCGAACGTTCGACATCCGGTTCGGCGCAGGCCTTTAGCCACGCCAACAGGTCATGGGCCTCCTGAGCGGCGAACACCGAGTCCTTGTCCGACAGATACACGCTGCGCACACCACGACTGGCGAGTTCACCGCGCACGGCCTGGGCTTCTTTACCGTCGCGCACGAGGATCGCGATGTCCGAGGGGCGCAGGCCTCTGAAGTCCTTACCGTCCTGAGTGAATCCCGCACTGGCGCTTTGTCCGCCATTGAGCAGCGCAGTGATTTCGCTGGCACAGGCCGCCGCCAATTGTTGGCGATAGACTGCGCCTGACAAAGGCTGATCACTGGGCAATAACCAGACATTCAGTGCTGCGACGTCTTGCCCGGCAACCTGCAGTTTCTCCTTGCGGCCCTGAGACTCGACAGGGAGAAACGGCACCGGGTTATCACCATTTTTTTCCCGGAACAAAAACGCGCCGCGTCCCTGCTCGCGGGATTCGGCGCGTTCGAATACATGGTTGACCGCATTGACCATGCCGTGACTGGAGCGGAAGTTGGTGCCGAGCGTATGCAAGCGGCCGCTGGTGGCCTGACGCGCGCGCAAATAGGTGTAAATGTCCGCACCGCGAAAGGCATAGATCGCCTGTTTGGGATCGCCGATCAGAAACAGCCCGGTGTCTGGATTGTTGTCTTCGATCCGATAGATCGTCTCGAAAATCCGGTACTGCACCGGATCGGTGTCCTGGAATTCGTCGATCAGCGCGACCGGGAATTGCTCGCGAATCAGAATCGCAAGACGCTCGCCCCCCTCCGATTGCAGGGCAGCATCCAGCCGCAAAAGCATGTCGTCGAAGCCCATTTCGGCGCGCCGGCGTTTTTCTTCTTCAAAGCGCGCACCGACCCATTTGGCGGCATGTTGCAAGACCGCGGCGTCGGGGGTCGGCAATGCATCGAGACTGGATTTCAGCCCGGGCATGGCGTCCAGCCCGGGATGACTCGGCGCCTGGCCCTTCCAGGCTTCAGCCATGCCGTCGGGAGTCAGTCGAGTGAAGCCGGTGCCGATGTCCAGTTGCTCCATGGCCTCGTCTTCGGCCCAGGCCTTGAGCTTCTCGAACCACGGTTCAAAGTAGCGGGCCTGCATCTTGCGACCATCGACGCTTTTGCTGGCAACTCCTTGATGACAGATGACGAGCAACTCGTCTGCCCACTGGCGCCACGGCATTTTCAGTTCGATCAATGCCGCGCGGCGCTCTTGCAGGCACTCTTCGATGAGCTCAGCGGGCGCCTTGCCTTCATCGCTGTCGCGCTCACTGGCGAACAAGCCGCGGACACGCGGCAACAATGCTGCTGGACCGCCCCAGTTGCTGCGCACCCAATTGAGCGCATCACCCTGCATCGGGTAGCAGAACAGCCGCCAGTAATCGCGTAACACTTCGCCAAGCAGATCGCTGTGATCGGTTTCCAGCGATTGGGTGAACAGGCTGCCGCTGTCGAACGCATGCTCGCGCAGCATGCGCTGACACCAACTGTGGATAGTCGAAACGGCCGCTTCGTCCATCCATTGCGCGGCGATATCGAGACGGTTGGCGCAACCGGGCCATTGCTGCGGATCGAATTGATCGCGCAGTTCGGCGATCAGCCCGTCAGGGGCCGGCATCTCGTCACGAAAGAATCGCGCGGCCTCGGCCAGTCGCGTACGAATCCGCTCGCGCAGCTCTTTGGTCGCAGCGTCGGTGAACGTCACCACGAGAATTTGCGGCGGCAAAAGCTCGCGACCGAAGCTGCTGGCTTCACCGCCGTGCCCAAGAATCAGGCGCAGATAAAGTGCAGAAATAGTAAAGGTCTTGCCGGTACCGGCACTGGCTTCGATCAACTGGCTGCCACGTAGCGGGAATGCCAGGGCGAGGGGTGTTTTCGTACTCATGCGCGCGCCCCTTCACTGGATAATGAGCGCCACGGGGCTTCCTGCAATGGTCGGTACAAGGCGTCGCACCAACCGGAGAATGTTTCGTCCTCGAGCAATGCATCGAAGTCGGCATATTGTCGGGACAACGCCGGACTTTCGCGGCGCTCGCCCTCACTGGTCTGGCCATCACCTTCATAGGCTTTACGTGCGGCCGCTTCGGCCTTGAGCGGGTCGGTCTGCGACAGCCAGGCGAAGGCGGTTTTGACGGCGATCGGTAACGGCTGGCGCATGCCGGCCTGCCAGGCGAGCAGCAGATCGCCAAGGAAACGCAACGCTCGGTCCTGCTCCATCGGTTCAAGCAGCAAGGTGTCGTCACTGGCGACCAACGCTGTGGTCAGTGACAACCCGCTGGCGCAGGCAACAAGATGATTGACCCAGGGTTTGCTCAGTCGATGCCATTTGCGGCTTTTGATCGAGCCGATGCTGTTGGGAATGGTCGTGACCGACAACACCCCACCATCGCTGCGCTGATGCAGACCCGAGAGCCAGCCTTCCAGGCGCAAACCCTGCAAATCGAGGCTGATCGGGATCGCACTGGTCAGCGGTGTCGGCCACAACGTCAGGAGTTGTTGATAACGCTGCAACAGGTCCGGCAGCGGTTCGATCAGTTCTCGCTGCAAACATTCGCCGAAGCCAGCCATCGGCAACAGTCCACTGTTTTGCAGACGGCGGGCTTGAACCTCGAGGGCTTGATCGATGTTGTCCGGTTGCCTCAGCGCAGCTTCGAGCAGGCTGTCGCTGAGCATGTAACGCTGCAACGCGTCGAGCACGAAAGGCTCTTCATCGGCCAACGGCGCTTCGGCGGCTTCGAAATACACCTTGAGTCGCTGCGTGAAGAAGTGCCGCACCGGGTTACGCAGAAAGTCCTGCAGGAGAGCGAGGCTCAGCGGTTCTTCCTGAATGAAAGGCGGGAGCAATTGCGCGCTGTTTGGTGGCGCAGGATGTTGATGCAGCACCTGCCATTCACTGGCGTAGCTGAACAGTTGATCGCCTTCATGGAAATAGCGCGCACTGAACGGCTGCAACGGATGCTCCTCGGTCATGGCGCTCAACAAATCCTGAGTTTCATCGAGCAGCCGCCAGCCGCTGGCAAGGTGATCGCGCAACTGGCCGATCAACACCGACGCAGGGCGCTCGCTGTTGTCACGAATGCTGCGGCCGACCCAACTGATATAGAGCTGATGGCGCGCAGACAGTAGCGCCTCGAGCAGCAGATAACGGTCATCTTCACGCCGGGAACGGTCGCCCGGTCGGTAATCGCTGCCCATCAGATCGAAGTCCAATGGTGGTTGCGCACGGGGGTAGTCGCCGTCATTCATACCCAGCAGGCACACCAGTTTGAAAGGGATGGCGCGCATCGGCATCAACGTGCAGAAGTTCACCGCCCCGGCGAGAAAGCGTTGCGACAAACGGCCCTGATCGAGGCCCGCGAGCCAGGCTTCACGCACCACAGTCAGTGGCAGCTCATCGACCAGAGCCACTGCATCGCAGGTCTCCAGCCAGGTTTCGCGAAGCTCTTCCAGTTGGGTCAGCAAATAATCGTCGTGTTCATTGCTGGCCTTGAAGAACAGCTGCATGAGCGCTTGCAATCGCCGGCCCCACTCTTTCGGTTGCGCCGATTGCATGAGCTCCTGATGGGCGAGTTCCAGTGCATCAAGCAAGGCCACCAGCGGCCCGATCAATACGGCATCCAGGCCACCGATTTCATCATACGGTTCGATACCCGCGCAGGCATTTGCGCTGCCAACGGCGTAACCGAGCAACATCCGCCGCAAACCGAAATGCCAGCTGTTCTGCTCCAGCTCATCAGGCAAGCCGAGCCCTGCGCGTTGCTCGGCGTTCATGCCCCAACGGACACCTGCGCCTTCGATCCAGCGGTGCAGTGTCGGCAAGTCGCGTTCTTCGACGCCGAAGCGCGCACGCAAAGCAGGAACATCGAGCAGGTCGAGAATCTCACTGACCGGAAAACGGCTGTCCGGCAGTTTCAGCAGATGCTCGACCGCGATCAGCAGCGGATCGCGGCCACGTTGGCCCTGGTCTGCCAAAGTGAAGGGAATGAAACGCGGATCATACCGGTCGAGTTGGCCGAATACTGCGCGGATATGCGGCGCATAGCTGTCGATGTCCGGCACCATCACGATGACATCACGAGGACGCAAATCGGGGTTGGCACTGAAGCGGGCCAAGAGCTGGTCGTGAAGGATTTCAACTTCACGCTGAGCGCTGTGGGCAATGTGAAAACGGATCGAATCATCTTTTGTCAGATCAACCGCAGGCCAGTGCTCGCGAGTTTCGTTGAGCGGGCGCAGTTCGAGGATGTCGTCCTGTAGTTGATTGAGCAGATTGTGCGGACGGGTTTCGCTGAACAGGTCGATGCGACCGTCGCGGAACGCTGCACGGTAGCTGTTGGGATCGTCGTAGCTGTCGAGCAGGTTGATGTAGTCGCGACCTTGTTTACCCCATGCAGCCAATAGCGGGTGGGCATGTTGGTGCAATGTGTCAGGGTCGAGGACAACAGGCATTCCGCTCTTGCGCGACTGCCGCTTGTATTGGTGACGCAGCAAGTCCTTGTCGGCGACGATATCGGCCCAGTGGTGACGGCAAGGGTTGTGCACGCAAAGCAGAACCTGGCTGAAACGTGCGAGCCCGGCCAGCGCTTCAAGGACTTGGGCCGGCAACGAAGAAATCCCGAAAACGATCACTCGCGAGGGAAGCCCGGTCGGAGCCTCTGTGAGATTGTTGATGCGCTCGATAAACCGTTGATGAACACCGGCGCGACTCTGTGCCATGCCTTGTTCACCCACGTCCTCCAACAATGCACGCCACAATTCGGCTTGCCAGCAACTGGTGGCTGGCAGAGGTTTTACTTCACCCCTGACATTGCGCAACTGGTGCCGCCCTTCAGCCCAATCCTCAAGCCAGTCAGCCCGATACACCTGATATTGGTCGAAGAGATCCGCCAGGCGCTCGGAGAGTTGGTAGCGCTTGCGCAAGTCGGTGTCGTGGGTGAGGAACCGTTGCAGCGGCTCGAAATGCTCGCGGTCGATGACCTGTGGCAGCAGGCGCATGAGACGCCAGGTCAGTGGAGCTTTATCGAGTAGGGATTTGGCCGGGATTTGTTCTCGGCCCAGAACCATTCGGTAGAGTTGCCACATAAAGCTGCCGGGCAGTTGCACATCAATCGCCGCAGCAATACCGCAGCCGCCGAGGTCGTCCTCCTCGGGGTCTTCCGCCAAAGCCAATTTAAGCCATTGGGCGATTCCGTTGCTTTGCACCAGGGCAATTTCGTTTTCCAGAGGCGCCAGTGGATAGCGTCGCATGATGCTGATCACAAGGCTGCGCAGTTCGTCCAGGCTGTTGCTCTGAACCACCATGAATGCAGCGTTGAGGGACTGGGCGTCCGGCATAAAGGCTTCCTTGGAAAAATACAAAAGCTAGGGCAGAACCTTAGCATTGTCGGCAGGTTGTGACAGCCGGACGACGTCCGTGAATGCTGTAAGAACTTTCCGACGGGCAAAACAAAACCCCAACTGCTTTCGCAATTGGGGTTTCGGAATTTAATCTTGACGATGACCTACTCTCACATGGGGAAACCCCACACTACCATCGGCGATGCATCGTTTCACTGCTGAGTTCGGGATGGGATCAGGTGGTTCCAACGCTCTATGGTCGTCAAGAAATTCGGGTACCGAATCGTGGCCAGATGGCCTCGCTTCAGCAAATTGGGTATGTGATAGCTTTCGGTGTTTGTGAACATCGAACTTTCGGTTCGTTTCGTCTTCACACACCGCAATCTGGTCTCTTTCGCTTTTCAGCTCGGAGCATGCAAATTGCTTGGGTGTTATATGGTCAAGCCTCACGGGCAATTAGTATTGGTTAGCTCAACGCCTCACAGCGCTTACACACCCAACCTATCAACGTCGTAGTCTTCGACGGCCCTTCAGGGAACTCAAGGTTCCAGTGAGATCTCATCTTGAGGCAAGTTTCCCGCTTAGATGCTTTCAGCGGTTATCTTTCCCGAACATAGCTACCCGGCAATGCCACTGGCGTGACAACCGGAACACCAGAGGTTCGTCCACTCCGGTCCTCTCGTACTAGGAGCAGCCCCTCTCAAATCTCAAACGTCCACGGCAGATAGGGACCGAACTGTCTCACGACGTTCTAAACCCAGCTCGCGTACCACTTTAAATGGCGAACAGCCATACCCTTGGGACCGGCTTCAGCCCCAGGATGTGATGAGCCGACATCGAGGTGCCAAACACCGCCGTCGATATGAACTCTTGGGCGGTATCAGCCTGTTATCCCCGGAGTACCTTTTATCCGTTGAGCGATGGCCCTTCCATACAGAACCACCGGATCACTAAGACCTACTTTCGTACCTGCTCGACGTGTCTGTCTCGCAGTCAAGCGCGCTTTTGCCTTTATACTCTACGACCGATTTCCGACCGGTCTGAGCGCACCTTCGTACTCCTCCGTTACTCTTTAGGAGGAGACCGCCCCAGTCAAACTACCCACCATACACTGTCCTCGATCCGGATAACGGACCTGAGTTAGAACCTCAAAGTTGCCAGGGTGGTATTTCAAGGTTGGCTCCACGCGAACTGGCGTCCACGCTTCAAAGCCTCCCACCTATCCTACACAAGCAAATTCAAAGTCCAGTGCAAAGCTATAGTAAAGGTTCACGGGGTCTTTCCGTCTAGCCGCGGATACACTGCATCTTCACAGCGATTTCAATTTCACTGAGTCTCGGGTGGAGACAGCGCCGCCATCGTTACGCCATTCGTGCAGGTCGGAACTTACCCGACAAGGAATTTCGCTACCTTAGGACCGTTATAGTTACGGCCGCCGTTTACCGGGGCTTCGATCAAGAGCTTCGCGTTAGCTAACCCCATCAATTAACCTTCCGGCACCGGGCAGGCGTCACACCCTATACGTCCACTTTCGTGTTTGCAGAGTGCTGTGTTTTTAATAAACAGTCGCAGCGGCCTGGTATCTTCGACCGGCATGAGCTTACGGAGCAAGTCCTTCACCCTCACCGGCGCACCTTCTCCCGAAGTTACGGTGCCATTTTGCCTAGTTCCTTCACCCGAGTTCTCTCAAGCGCCTTGGTATTCTCTACCCAACCACCTGTGTCGGTTTGGGGTACGGTTCCTGGTTACCTGAAGCTTAGAAGCTTTTCTTGGAAGCATGGCATCAACCACTTCGTGTTCTAAAAGAACACTCGTCATCAGCTCTCGGCCTTAGAATCCCGGATTTACCTAAGATTCCAGCCTACCACCTTAAACTTGGACAACCAACGCCAAGCTGGCCTAGCCTTCTCCGTCCCTCCATCGCAATAACCAGAAGTACAGGAATATTAACCTGTTTTCCATCGACTACGCTTTTCAGCCTCGCCTTAGGGACCGACTAACCCTGCGTCGATTAACGTTGCGCAGGAAACCTTGGTCTTTCGGCGTGGGTGTTTTTCACACCCATTGTCGTTACTCATGTCAGCATTCGCACTTCTGATACCTCCAGCAAGCTTCTCAACTCACCTTCACAGGCTTACAGAACGCTCCTCTACCGCATCATCCGAAGATGATACCCGTAGCTTCGGTGTATGGTTTGAGCCCCGTTACATCTTCCGCGCAGGCCGACTCGACTAGTGAGCTATTACGCTTTCTTTAAAGGGTGGCTGCTTCTAAGCCAACCTCCTAGCTGTCTAAGCCTTCCCACATCGTTTCCCACTTAACCATAACTTTGGGACCTTAGCTGACGGTCTGGGTTGTTTCCCTTTTCACGACGGACGTTAGCACCCGCCGTGTGTCTCCCATGCTCGGCACTTGTAGGTATTCGGAGTTTGCATCGGTTTGGTAAGTCGGGATGACCCCCTAGCCGAAACAGTGCTCTACCCCCTACAGTGATACATGAGGCGCTACCTAAATAGCTTTCGAGGAGAACCAGCTATCTCCGAGCTTGATTAGCCTTTCACTCCGATCCACAGGTCATCCGCTAACTTTTCAACGGTAGTCGGTTCGGTCCTCCAGTTAGTGTTACCCAACCTTCAACCTGCCCATGGATAGATCGCCCGGTTTCGGGTCTATTCCCAGCGACTAGACGCCCTATTAAGACTCGCTTTCGCTACGCCTCCCCTATTCGGTTAAGCTCGCCACTGAAAATAAGTCGCTGACCCATTATACAAAAGGTACGCAGTCACCCAACAAAGTGGGCTCCCACTGCTTGTACGCATACGGTTTCAGGATCTATTTCACTCCCCTCTCCGGGGTTCTTTTCGCCTTTCCCTCACGGTACTAGTTCACTATCGGTCAGTCAGTAGTATTTAGCCTTGGAGGATGGTCCCCCCATATTCAGACAAAGTTTCTCGTGCTCCGTCCTACTCGATTTCATGACTAAGAGATTTTCGCGTACAGGGCTATCACCCACTATGGCCGCACTTTCCAGAGCGTTCCGCTAATCTCAAAGCCACTTAAGGGCTAGTCCCCGTTCGCTCGCCACTACTAAGGGAATCTCGGTTGATTTCTTTTCCTCAGGGTACTTAGATGTTTCAGTTCCCCTGGTTCGCCTCTTGCACCTATGTATTCAGTACAAGATAACCATCTTATGATGGCTGGGTTCCCCCATTCAGACATCTCCGGATCAAAGTCTGTTTGCCGACTCCCCGAAGCTTTTCGCAGGCTACCACGTCTTTCATCGCCTCTGACTGCCAAGGCATCCACCGTATGCGCTTCTTCACTTGACCATATAACCCCAAGCAATCTGGTTATACTGTGAAGACGACATTCGCCGAAAATTCGAATTTCTCAATTAAGAGAACTCACAAATTTTACCTTAGCCTGATCCGTTACCAGTGAAAGTAACGTTCAGTCTATCTTTCTATCACATACCCAAATTTTTAAAGAACGATCTAATCAAAAGACTAGAAATCAATATTCTCAAGGGAATACTCATTTCTAAACTTTCAGAAGCAGTTATATGGTGGAGCCAAACGGGATCGAACCGTTGACCTCCTGCGTGCAAGGCAGGCGCTCTCCCAGCTGAGCTATGGCCCCATAACAAAATTGGTGGGTCTGGGCAGATTCGAACTGCCGACCTCACCCTTATCAGGGGTGCGCTCTAACCAACTGAGCTACAGACCCAATTTCGAGCGCGTAACTGTTAGCTTGGAGCTATCAGCTTGGAGCTTAAAGCTGCTTCTATCGTCTTCTTCAATGAATCAAGCAATTCGTGTGGGAACTTATGGAGCAGCTGATGTCGTCGATTAAGGAGGTGATCCAGCCGCAGGTTCCCCTACGGCTACCTTGTTACGACTTCACCCCAGTCATGAATCACACCGTGGTAACCGTCCTCCCGAAGGTTAGACTAGCTACTTCTGGTGCAACCCACTCCCATGGTGTGACGGGCGGTGTGTACAAGGCCCGGGAACGTATTCACCGTGACATTCTGATTCACGATTACTAGCGATTCCGACTTCACGCAGTCGAGTTGCAGACTGCGATCCGGACTACGATCGGTTTTATGGGATTAGCTCCACCTCGCGGCTTGGCAACCCTTTGTACCGACCATTGTAGCACGTGTGTAGCCCAGGCCGTAAGGGCCATGATGACTTGACGTCATCCCCACCTTCCTCCGGTTTGTCACCGGCAGTCTCCTTAGAGTGCCCACCATAACGTGCTGGTAACTAAGGACAAGGGTTGCGCTCGTTACGGGACTTAACCCAACATCTCACGACACGAGCTGACGACAGCCATGCAGCACCTGTCTCAATGTTCCCGAAGGCACCAATCCATCTCTGGAAAGTTCATTGGATGTCAAGGCCTGGTAAGGTTCTTCGCGTTGCTTCGAATTAAACCACATGCTCCACCGCTTGTGCGGGCCCCCGTCAATTCATTTGAGTTTTAACCTTGCGGCCGTACTCCCCAGGCGGTCAACTTAATGCGTTAGCTGCGCCACTAAGAGCTCAAGGCTCCCAACGGCTAGTTGACATCGTTTACGGCGTGGACTACCAGGGTATCTAATCCTGTTTGCTCCCCACGCTTTCGCACCTCAGTGTCAGTATCAGTCCAGGTGGTCGCCTTCGCCACTGGTGTTCCTTCCTATATCTACGCATTTCACCGCTACACAGGAAATTCCACCACCCTCTACCATACTCTAGCTCGACAGTTTTGAATGCAGTTCCCAGGTTGAGCCCGGGGATTTCACATCCAACTTAACGAACCACCTACGCGCGCTTTACGCCCAGTAATTCCGATTAACGCTTGCACCCTCTGTATTACCGCGGCTGCTGGCACAGAGTTAGCCGGTGCTTATTCTGTCGGTAACGTCAAAACAGCAACGTATTAAGTTACTGCCCTTCCTCCCAACTTAAAGTGCTTTACAATCCGAAGACCTTCTTCACACACGCGGCATGGCTGGATCAGGCTTTCGCCCATTGTCCAATATTCCCCACTGCTGCCTCCCGTAGGAGTCTGGACCGTGTCTCAGTTCCAGTGTGACTGATCATCCTCTCAGACCAGTTACGGATCGTCGCCTTGGTGAGCCATTACCTCACCAACTAGCTAATCCGACCTAGGCTCATCTGATAGCGCAAGGCCCGAAGGTCCCCTGCTTTCTCCCGTAGGACGTATGCGGTATTAGCGTTCCTTTCGAAACGTTGCCCCCCACTACCAGGCAGATTCCTAGGCATTACTCACCCGTCCGCCGCTGAATCCAGGAGCAAGCTCCTCTCATCCGCTCGACTTGCATGTGTTAGGCCTGCCGCCAGCGTTCAATCTGAGCCATGATCAAACTCTTCAGTTCAAACATCTTTGGGTTTTTAAGAAACCCTAAACTTGGCTCAGCAATCGTTGGTTACATCTTTGATTTCTCGCGGAGTAACTTGTGATGCTGATAATCTTGTTGACTATCAGTCTGACTCCACAAGCACCCACACGAATTGCTTGATTCAGTTGTTAAAGAGCGGTTGGTTAAGATCTTTCGTCTCAACCGAGGCGCGCATTCTACAGCAGCCTCATTTGCTGTCAAGTGATTATTTTCAGAAGCTTTCGAAGAATTCTTCAACAACTTCAACCACTTGCGCTTCCGATCTCTCGTCAGCGGGAGGCGAATTCTACAGCGTTACACGCTGCTGTCAACACCTCTTTTTCAACTTCTTTCTGGCTTCGATGAACTGAAGCACCTGCTGCCGAAACCTGCATAACTCATTGAATCTCAAGGAGTTTTCCGTTTCGACTGCGCCGGAAGTGGGGCGAATTATAGACGTCCAGAATCTGCCGTCAACCCCTATTTTCATAATTCTGTCACATCGGTCAAAAAACCCCGAAAACACGAAGGCCGACCCAAGGGGTCGGCCTTCGTTGCACTGCCCTTCTACTTATAAGCTAGGGAAGGCGAACTGCGAAGCCTCATGGCTGGCACGTTGCGGCCAACGCTGAGTGATCGCCTTGCGACGGGTATAGAAGCGCACGCCGTCCGGACCATAAGCGTGCAAGTCGCCAAACAGCGAACGCTTCCAGCCGCCGAAGCTGTGGTAAGCCACCGGTACCGGCAGCGGCACGTTAACGCCAACCATACCAACCTCGATCTCGTCGCAGAACAGACGCGCCGCTTCACCGTCACGGGTAAAGATGCAGGTGCCGTTGCCGTATTCGTGATCGTTGATCAGCTGCATCGCCTCTTCCAGGCTGTTGACGCGAACGATGCACAGTACCGGCCCGAAGATTTCTTCTTTATAGATGCGCATCTCCGGGGTGACATTGTCGAACAGACAGCCACCGAGGAAGAAGCCTTCTTCATGACCGGCCACGCTGAAACCGCGACCGTCGACCACCAGGGTCGCGCCCGCTGCGACGCCATCATCCACGTAGCCGCTGACCTTGTCGCGCGCCTGACCGGTTACCAGTGGGCCCATGTCCAGGCCGCACGAAGTGCCGGCACCGATTTTCAGCGCCTGAATCTGTGGAACCAGTTTCGCTACCAACGCATCCGCCACCTGGTCGCCCACACACACGGCAACCGAGATCGCCATGCAGCGCTCGCCGCACGAACCGTACGCCGCGCCCATCAGTGCGCTGACCGCGTTATCCAGATCGGCATCCGGCATCAGCACCGCGTGGTTCTTCGCGCCGCCCAGTGCCTGAACGCGTTTGCCGCGCTTGGTACCTTCGGCGTAGATGTATTCGGCAATCGGCGTCGAGCCAACGAAGCTCAGCGCTTTGACTTCCGGCGCTTCGATCAACGCGTCCACCGCAGTCTTGTCACCGTGGACCACGCTCATCACACCTTTCGGCAGGCCGGCTTCCAACAGCAGCTGAGCGATCAGCAGTGTCGAGCTTGGATCACGCTCGGATGGCTTGAGGATGAAGCAGTTGCCGCAGACGATCGCCAGTGGGTACATCCACAGCGGCACCATGGCCGGGAAGTTGAACGGGGTGATACCGGCGACGATGCCCAGCGGCTGGAAGTCCGACCATGCGTCGATATTCGGGCCGACGTTACGGCTGTACTCGCCTTTGAGGATTTCCGGGGCGGCGCAGGCGAACTCGACGTTCTCGATGCCGCGCTTCAATTCACCGGCAGCGTCTTCGAGGGTCTTGCCGTGTTCTTCGCTGATCAGTTGCGAGATGCGTGCTTCGTTCTGCTCGAGCAGTTGCTTGAAGCGGAACATCACCTGGGCACGTTTGGCCGGTGGCGTGTTGCGCCAGGCCGGGAACGCAGCCTTGGCGGCATCGATGGCTTTCTGGATGGTTTCGCGGGTGGCCAATGGCAGCTTGTGGATAGCCTGACCGGTAGACGGGTTGAACACATCAACCGCGCGACCGTTCTCGGTCACCAGTTCGCCATTGATCAAATGCGGGATAACGCTCATCGAAAACTCCTGAATTCTTGTCCACGGGCACCCGGTCAAGGAGTGCCCGTTTTTGTAGGTATATATAGAAGGAAAAATCAGTCGAGCTTGTTCAGCACTTCGCCGACCGCGTCGAACAGACGATCGAGGTCTTGCGGCTTGCTGTTGAAGGTTGGGCCGAACTGCAGGGTGTCGCCGCCGAAACGTACGTAGAACCCGGCTTTCCAAAGGGCCATGCCCGCTTCGAACGGACGCACGATGGCGTCGCCGTCACGACCGGCAATCTGGATCGCACCGGCCAGGCCGAAGTTACGGATGTCGATGACGTGCTTGGAGCCTTTCAGACCATGCAGCGCGTTTTCGAAATGCGGCGCGACTTCAGCGACGCTCTGCACCAGGTTTTCTTTTTGCAGCAGGTCGAGTGCTGCCAGGCCAGCGGCGCAAGCCACCGGGTGCGCCGAGTAGGTGTAGCCGTGCGGGAATTCCACGGCGTACTCCGGGGTCGGCTGATTCATGAAGGTCTGATAGATCTCGGAGCTGGCAATCACCGCGCCCATCGGGATCGCGCCGTTGGTGACTTGCTTGGCGATACACATCAGGTCCGGTGTGACGCCAAAGGTGTCGGCGCCGAACATATTGCCGGTACGACCGAAACCAGTGATCACTTCGTCGAACACCAGCAGGATGTTGTGCTGATCGCAGATTTCGCGCAGGCGCTTCAGGTAACCCTGCGGCGGAACCAATACGCCAGCGGAACCAGCCATAGGCTCAACGAATACCGCGGCGATGTTCGAAGCATCGTGCAACTCGATCAGCTTCAACAGCTCATCGGCCAAAGCGATACCGCCCTGCTCCGGCATGCCACGGGAGAACGCATTGCTCGCCAGCAGCGTGTGCGGCAGGTGATCGACGTCCATCATCGACTGACCGAACAGCTTGCGGTTGCCATTGACGCCGCCGAGGCTGGTGCCGGCGATGTTCACGCCGTGGTAACCACGGGCACGGCCGATCATTTTGGTTTTGGTCGCCTGACCCTTCAGGCGCCAGTAGGCACGGACCATTTTCACGGCGGTATCGGCGCACTCGGAACCCGAGTCAGTGAAGAACACGTGGTTGAGGTTGCCCGGGGTCAGCTCGGTGATCTTCTCGGCCAGCTGGAACGACAACGGGTGGCCGTACTGGAAGCCCGGCGAGTAATCGAGGGTGCCCAACTGCTTGGAGACCGCTTCCTGAATTTCCTTGCGGGTGTGGCCAGCGCCGCAAGTCCACAGACCGGACAGCGAGTCATATACCTTGCGGCCCTTGTCGTCGATCAGCCAACTGCCTTCGGCGCCAACGATCAGACGCGGATCGCGCTGGAAGTTACGGTTGGCGGTGTACGGCATCCAGTGCGCGTCCAGCTTCAGTTGGCTGGCCAGTGGCGACTGAGCGTTTTCAGGCATGTTCATCGGGCAAAACCTCGCAGGGCATAAGCGTCAGGGAGATAAAAAGCGTTGTTGCAGCTAAATTGCCACGGCGATAAAGTCGGTGAAATTCAACTCTTCTAACCTTCAGTTAGAACTCCGCTAAACAATGAGAACAATAAGATGAGCAGCCGCCGCCCCGATCCGCTGGCCCAGGTCAGTGATTTTGATATTCGCCTGCTGCGGATTTTCCGCAGTGTGGTCGAGTGTGGCGGCTTCTCGGCAGCGGAAACCGTGCTCGGCATCGGTCGTTCGGCGATCAGTCAGCAGATGAGCGATCTGGAGCAGCGTCTCGGTTTACGTTTGTGTCAGCGCGGCCGCGCCGGGTTTTCGCTGACGGAAGAAGGTCGCGAGGTGTATCAATCGGCGCTGCAACTATTAAGTGCGCTGGAAAGCTTCCGCACCGAGGTCAACGGCCTGCACCAGCATTTGCGCGGGGAGTTGATCATCGGCTTGACCGACAACCTCGTCACCCTCCCCCACATGCGCATCACCCACGCCCTCGCGCAGTTGAAGGAACGCGGGCCGGATGTGCAGATCCAGATCCGCATGATTGCGCCCAATGAAGTCGAGCAAGGCGTGCTCGATGGGCGTTTGCATGTCGGCGTGGTGCCGCAGGCCAGTGCTTTGTCGGGCCTGGAGTATCAGCCGCTGTATAGCGAACGTTCGCTGCTTTATTGCGCGGTCGGTCATCCGTTGTTTTATGTCGATGACAAGCAACTGGATGACGAGCGCCTGAACAGTCAGGACGCGATTGCGCCGACGTTTCGTTTGCCGGCGGATATTCAGGCGCATTACCAGGCGCTCAATTGCACGGCCAGTGCTTCTGACCGTGAGGGCATGGCGTTTTTGATTTTGACAGGGCGTTACATTGGTTATCTGCCGGATCATTACGCCAGTCTTTGGGTGCAGCAGGGGCGGTTGCGTGCTTTAAAAGCAGGAACGCGATTTTACGATTTAAGTCTGGCATCGGTCACGCGCAAGGGGCGGCGCCCTCATTTGGTGCTGGAGAGCTTTTTGGAGAGTCTGGCGGCGACGCGTTGATGAGGGATGCGACGTTGGTGAAGTACAGCAAGAACAAGGGATCGCGGCCTTCGGCAGCTCCTGCAGGGGGGATAAGTTGAGCAAGTGGACAGGTTTTTGCAGAGGGGGAATTACTTCGTTCCTTTGATAAGAAGCCTTTAGCCATGCAGCCAGATTCCGCACCGTCCAGTGATCTGATCTACGGCCTCAACGACCGGCCCAAACCACTCGCCGCGACGCTCGCGGCGCTGCAACACGTGCTTGCCAGTTTCGTCGGCATCATCACCCCGCCGCTGGTGATTGGTTCGGCGCTGGGGCTGACCGCGTACTTACCGTATCTGATCAGCATGGCCTTGATGGTTTCGGGCGTCGGCACGTTTATTCAGGCGCGGCGGCCGTTCGGCATTGGCGCCGGGATGATCTGTCTGCAAGGCACCAGTTTCGCCTTCCTGGGCGCGGTGCTGTCGGCCGGGTTTCTGGTCAAGCAACGTGGCGGCAGCCCGGAAGACATTCTCGCAATGATCTTCGGTGTGTGTTTCTTCGGCGCAATGGTGCAGATCGTCCTGAGCCGTTTCATCGGTCAATTGCGCAGAGTCATCACGCCGCTGGTGACCGGGATCGTCATCACCCTGATCGGCATCAGCCTGATCAAGGTCGGCATCACTGATCTCGGTGGCGGTTTCAATGCACCGGACTTCGGTGCGCCGGGCAATCTGGCGCTCGGTGTATTCGTGTTGCTGACGATCATTCTGCTCAACCGTTCGAACACGCCGTGGGTGAGGCTGTCGGCGATCATCATTGGTTTGCTGTTGGGCAGTCTGGCGGCGTGGTTCAGTGGGAAACTGCTGCCACAGCCGTTGCCTGACTTGCCGCTGGTGAGTTTTCCTACGCCGTTCAAGTTCGGATTCAGCTTCGACTGGACGGCATTCCTGCCCGTCGCGTTGATTTATCTGATCAGCACCATCGAAACCGTCGGCGACCTCACCGCCAACTGCATGCTCGCCCGCCAGCCAATCAGCGGCCCTTCTTATATAAGCCGATTGCGCGGTGGCGTACTCGGCGATGGCGTGAGCTGCATGATCGCCGCGACTTTCAGCGCCTTTCCCAACACCACATTCGCGCAGAACAACGGTGTGATCCAGTTGACCGGCGTCGCCAGCCGCTACGTAGGGCTGTACATCGGCGCGATCCTGTTTTGTCTCGGCCTGTTTCCAACGATTGGCGCGGTGTTGCAACAGATTCCAAAACCGGTGCTCGGCGGCGCCACCCTGGTGATGTTCGGCGCGGTGGCTGCTGCCGGCGTACGCATCCTCGCGCAGTCGCCGCTGGATCGCCGCAGCATGTTGATCATCGCCACTTCGTTCGGTGTCGGCCTGGGCATCGCCGCGCAACCGACCCTACTGCACTTGCTGCCGAAACTGGTGCAGAACCTGTTCGACTCGGCGATCACCAGCGGCGGTCTGACGGCAATCGTCCTCTGCCTGTTGCTGCCGGAGTCGAAAACCAAGAGCGCTGAAGTGCACGCGGCGCTGAACAAGATCGAACAGGCGTAACGGTTTTATCGTTTCAGGACTTGTCGGATGCCTGTGGGTGCGCTATCAACGCAACTGGTTGCACCCACAGACAAACCCGGAAGTGCCTATGACCTTTGAAGTCCCTGCCCATGGCGGCAAACCCGCCAGCCGCATTCGTCAAAAGAACGAAGAGACCATCCTCAAAGCTGCCGAAGACGAGTTCGCCCGCCACGGGTACAAAGGCACCAGCATGAATACCATCGCGCAGAATGCCGGGTTGCCCAAGGCGAACCTGCATTACTACTTCACCAACAAACTCGGTTTGTACGTGGCGGTGCTGAGCAACATCATCGAGCTGTGGGACAGCACCTTCAACACGCTCACCGCCGAGGACGATCCGGCCGAAGCGCTGACCCGCTACATCCGCGCCAAGATGGAATTCTCCCGTCGTCAGCCGCAAGCCTCGCGGATCTTCGCGATGGAAGTGATCAGCGGCGGCGAATGCCTGAGCGAATATTTCAATCAGGATTACCGCGCCTGGTTCAACGGCCGCGCGGCGGTGTTTCAAGCGTGGATCGATGCGGGCAAAATGGACGCGGTTGATCCGGTGCACCTGATCTTCCTGTTGTGGGGCAGCACCCAGCATTACGCCGACTTCGCCACGCAGATCTGTCGTGTCAGCGGTCGCAGCAAGTTGACCAAACAGGACATGGAAGACGCCGGCAACAACCTGATCCGCATTATTCTCAAAGGCTGCGGCCTCACTCCTCCTCTATAAGACATTTATGCCTTTCACCCTCAGCGGTTTTTGCGAGTTCCGCGAAGAAATTCGCAAAAGCCGCTTTATCACCTTCGCCACGCCGATCAGCAGCCCTGCCGATGCGCAGGCGTTCTTCGAACAGCACAGCGACTTCAACGCCTCGCACAATTGCTGGGCGTGGAAACTCGGCGATCAATACCGCAGCAATGACGACGGCGAACCGGGCGGCACCGCTGGGCGACCGATATTGGCGGCGATTGAAGCGCAGGATTGTGATCAGGTCGCGGTGCTGGTGATTCGTTGGTACGGCGGGATTCAACTGGGCACCGGCGGGTTGGCTCGGGCGTATGGCGGTGGGGCGAACAAGTGTTTGCAGACGGCGGCGAAGGTTGAGTTGATCAGCCGGGTGCCGGTGAGTTGCGCTTGCGGGTTTGCCGAGTTGGCGTTGGTGAAGTTGCGGGTGGCGGACCTGGGTGGGTTGGTCGTGGAGGAGAATTTTACGGCGAATGGCGTTGAGTTGAAGTTGGCGGTGGGTGAGGCGCAGATTGCGGTGTTGCAGGGGCAGTTGGCGGATTTGAGTCGGGGGCGGATTTTGTTGCAGCGGTGAAGCAAGGTCCAAAGATCGCAGCGTTCCGCAGCTCCTACACAGGGGTGCGATGTTTTGGGGCGGATGCGAATTTGCTTATTCCACAGACTTGCCCACATCTGCTGTGCACCCGACTGTGGATAACCTGAGTACAATCCGCTGTAACCCTTCTGTCACGTGGCTTTGCGCGGTTTGCTCATTTTTCGTTCAATTCATCCGACGAACTGAAAATATCAAACATAAACAACTAGTTAGATCCGTTTATCACCATTGGAAGAAAGCACCGCAGTGCTTATGCCCGTGCTTGCGGCTTGCGCACAAAAACTGTGGAGCAACCTGTGGATAACCCGTTCATGACCGGCTCAGTCGCAGGTGCTGCCTAGCCCCCACGCAGTTGCTCGTTTTTTGATCAGTTAATCACGGGCAAAACTGGAGCCCGATCAACGGCTTTGCGCTGATTTGGTGCCATGGTTGCAGGTGAAACGCACGCCGATGCTCTGCACCAAGCGCTCGCAAGCGCCGTGCGTGCTGGTTCCTGACTCAATGGCCAGGAAATTGCTTTATCCACAGGCACAACTCCAAGCAAGTCGAGCCTGTCATGCCCATCGCTCCTCCTATCCCGCGCCTGCAACTGCGCCAGATCAGCAAACGCTACCCCGGTTGTCTGGCCAACGACGCCATCGACCTGAGCATCGCGCCCGGAGAAATCCACGCCCTGCTCGGTGAAAACGGCGCGGGCAAAAGTACCTTGATGAAGATCATCTACGGCGTCACCCAGGCCGATTCGGGCGAGATGCTCTGGCAAGGTCAACGGGTCAATATGCGCAATCCAGCGCAAGCGCGGCAGTTGGGCATCGGCATGGTATTCCAGCATTTCTCGCTGTTCGAAACCCTCAGCGTCGCGCAGAACATTGCGCTGGCGATGGGTGCGGCGGCCGGCACACCGAAACAACTGGAGCCGAAGATTCGTGAAGTGTCGCGCCGTTATGGCATGGCGCTGGAGCCGGAGCGACTTGTCCACAGCCTGTCGATCGGCGAGCGGCAACGGGTCGAGATCATTCGCTGCCTGATGCAGGACATTCGCCTGTTGATCCTCGATGAGCCAACTTCGGTGCTGACACCGCAGGAGGCCGACGAATTGTTCATCACCCTGCGCCGTCTCGCAGCCGAGGGCTGCAGCATTTTGTTCATCAGCCACAAGCTCGGCGAGGTTCGGGCGCTGTGTCATAGCGCGACAGTTCTGCGCGGAGGACGGGTGGCCGGACATTGCCTGCCGGCCGAGTGCTCGGATCAGCAACTGGCGCAAATGATGGTCGGCGAAGCGGCAACGTTGATCGGTGATTATCCGAAGGTCCGCGGCGGCGCGGCGTTTTTGCAGGTAACGGGATTGAGCTGGCACAACCCGGATCCGTTCGGCTGCTCGCTGACTGACCTCAATGTGCAGGTGCGCAGCGGTGAAATCGTCGGCATTGCCGGCGTCGCGGGCAACGGTCAGGATGAGTTGCTCGCGCTGCTCAGTGGTGAACAAACCTTGCCTGAGGCCGAAGCGGCAACCCTTCGATTCGCTGAGCAGAATGTTGCCGATTTGCGCCCGGACGCGCGGCGCAAACTGGGTTTGGCGTTCGTGCCTGCCGAACGCCTCGGCCACGGCGCGGTACCGGAATTGAGTCTGGCCGATAACGCCCTGCTTACCGCTTTCCAACAAGGCCTGGTCCGCCACGGTTTGATCGAACGCGGCAAAGTCGAAGCCCTCGCCCAACAGATCATTCAGCGCTTCGGCGTGAAAACCCCGGACATGTACACCGCTGCGCGCAGCCTCTCCGGAGGCAACCTGCAGAAATTCATCCTCGGTCGGGAAATCCTCCAGCAACCGAAACTGCTGATCGCCGCGCACCCGACCTGGGGTGTTGACGTCGGCGCCGCCGCGACCATCCACCGCGCGCTCATCGCGTTGCGCGATGCCGGTGCGGCGATTCTGGTGATTTCCGAAGACCTCGACGAACTGTTCCAGATCAGCGACCGCCTCGGCGCGTTGTGTGGTGGACGCCTGTCAGCGCTGCACAACACCACCGATACGCAGCTCAGCGACGTCGGCGGCTGGATGGCCGGTCAGTTCAACAACCCACCTTCTGCCGCCACGGTTTAACGGAGTTTCAAACATGCTGCTTTCCCTCGAACCCCGTGGCCAGCAATCGCGCCTGATGCTGTGGTGCTCGCCGTTATTGGCGGCGGTACTGACGCTTGGCTGCGGTTCGCTGTTGTTTATCGCCCTTGGGCATGACCCGCTGCAAACCTTGCGTACGCTGCTGATCGCGCCGGTCAGCGATTTGTATGGTGTCTCCGAGTTGCTGGTCAAAGCGTTGCCGATTCTGCTTTGCGCACTGGGCTTAGCCGTGGCGTATCAGGCGCGAATCTGGAACATCGGCGCCGAAGGTCAATTGCTCCTCGGCGCGCTCGCCGGCAGTGCCCTCGCGGTGAACATCATCGACATGCAGAGCCGTTGGGCGCTGGTGTTGATTCTGCTCACCGGCACCCTCGCCGGCGCGGCGTGGGCCGGGCTGACGGCGTGGTTGCGCACGCGCTTCAACGCCAACGAAATCCTCACCAGCATCATGCTCAATTACATCGCTCTGAACCTGCTGCTGTTCTGCGTGCACGGGCCGCTGAAGGATCCGGCCGGCTTCAACTTTCCCGAGTCGGCGATGTTCGGCGATGCCAGCCGTTTGCCGTTGTTGATGGAGGACGGCCGCGTGCACGCCGGGGTGTATTTCGCCCTGCTCGCACTGGTCGCTGTGTGGGTGTTGCTGCAAAAAAGCTTTGTCGGTTTCCAGATCAAAGTGCTCGGGCTGGACAAGCGTGCGGCGGGGTTTGTCGGCTTTCGCGAGAAGCGTTTGATCTGGCTGGCGCTATTGATCAGCGGCGGCTTGGCGGGGCTTGCGGGTGTCTGCGAAGTGACCGGGCCGATCGGTCAATTGGTGCCGCAGGTTTCGCCGGGTTACGGCTATGCGGCGATCACCGTGGCGTTTCTTGGGCGACTCAATCCGATCGGGATTCTGTTTTCTAGCCTGCTGATGGCGCTGCTGTACATCGGCGGCGAGAGTGCACAAATGACCCTGAATCTGCCGCAGGCGATCACCCAGTTATTCCAGGGAATGATGCTGTTTTTCCTGCTCGCCTGTGACGTGCTGATCCTCTATCGGCCACGCCTGAATTTGCGGTGGGTGAAGCGTACTTCGACTACCGCCGTAACCGCCGGAGCGCTGTGATGGATATCGATCTGTTGAGCAATATTTTCTACGCCATGGTGCGTTGCGGCACGCCGTTGTTGCTGGTGGCGCTGGGTGAACTGATCTGCGAGAAGAGCGGCGTGCTCAACCTCGGGCAGGAAGGGATGATGCTGTTTGGCGCGGTGATCGGTTTTATCGTTGCGTTCAACAGCGACAACCTCTGGCTTGGCGTGTTGCTGGCGATGCTCGCCGGGATGTTGTTGTCGTCGCTGTTTGCCTTGGTGGCGCTGGTGTTCAACGCCAATCAGGTCGCGACCGGGCTGGCCCTGACGATTTTTGGTGTCGGCCTGTCGACCTTTGTCGGCGCGGCTTGGGTGGGGAAACCGTTGACGGGTTTTGAGCCGGTGGCGATTCCTTATCTGAGTGAGATTCCAATGATCGGGCGGATGCTGTTTGCTCAGGATCTGCTGGTGTACCTGTCGTTCGCGCTGTTTGCGCTGGTGGCGTGGGTGATCGTCAAAAGTCGTGTCGGGTTGATCATTCAGGCGGTGGGCGAGAACCCGGATGCGGCCAGTGCGATGGGGCTGCCGGTGTTGACTGTGCGCACATTGGCGGTGCTGTTCGGCGGTGCGATGGCCGGGTTGGCCGGGGCGTATCTGTCGCTGGCGTACACGCCGATGTGGGCGGAAAACATGACCGCTGGACGCGGCTGGATCGCGTTGGCGCTGGTGGTGTTTGCCAGTTGGCGGGTGTGGCGGTTGTTGCTTGGGGCGTATCTGTTTGGACTCGCCAGCATCCTGCATCTGGTGGCGCAGGGGTTGGGGCTGGCGATTCCATCGAGTTTGCTGGCGATGCTGCCGTATGTGGCGACGATTGTGGTGCTGGTGTTGTTGTCGCGGGATGCGCTGCGTACGCGGTTGTATGCGCCGGTGTCGTTGGGGCAGCCTTGGCAGGCGGGGCATTAATTGTTGTTTGGGCGGGCCTCTTCGCGAGCAAGCCCGCTCCCACAGTTGACCGCATTCCCCTGTGGGAGCGAGCCTGCTCGCGATAGCTTTCGAACAGGCAACACCTGAGCAACGCCCCACGCCAGTTCGAAGACCAGGAAAACCAGCAGGATCGAACTGGCGCCATGGGCCAATGCGTACGCTTGCCATGCCGCAAACAAAAACCGCGCCACCGCGTCATACCGTCCATAAAGCGCCTGCGGATCACGAATCCGCAGCACCGCCCACACGCACACCAGCGAACCCAACAGATTCGCCATCAACATATGCACAGGTTGAAACGCCGGTAGCTCACCCGGCAAGTTCAGTGCGCTCAACAACCCGTGCACAAAAGCAAAACTCCACGGCGTGGCAAACGCTGCCGTCACGATCAGGTCATACCAGGCGCTGCCGCGCACCACGTGGCGATACTGCGTTGAAGTCCACATCATCCATGCTCCAGAAATTCAGGGAGCAACCACGGTAAAGCCTGGAGTATGCTCCAGGGTCAACAGCTGTTTTGAGAGCCACTATGCGCATCGGTGAATTAGCCCAGGCCAGCGCCGTCAGTCGTGACACCCTGCGTTTCTATGAGCAGCGCGGGTTGATCGCGGCGCAACGCAGTGCCAACGGTTATCGCGACTATCCGCCGGAGATGGTGCAACTGGTGCTCTATATCAAAACGGCGCAGCGCCTGGGATTTACCCTCGGCGAGATCGGCGATAGCGTCGCGGCATTGTGGAACGCGCCCGATCCGGACAACGCCGTGGCGCAATTGCTGCGCGACAAACTGCAACTGATCGAAACCCGCATGCGCGAACTCGACGTACTGCGTCAGGAGTTGCAACTTCGGCTCGGTCAGGCCTGTCCATTGAATCCATGATCCTCATTCATCAAGGAAGCCCATCATGTCTGCAAAAAACGCACTGATCATCGGCGCCTCCCGGGGCCTGGGCCTCGGTCTGGTGCAAACCCTGCTGGCCGACGGCTGGCAGGTCACCGCCACCGTGCGCAATCCGCAAAACGCCGAGGCGCTGCAAGCACTGGGCAAGGTGCGGATCGAGAAGCTCGACATGGACGACCAGCAGGCGGTGATCGCCCTGAGTCAGCAACTCAAGGGCGAAACGTTTGATCTGCTGTTCGTCAACGCCGGGGTCAAAGGCCCGGCGGATCAGACCCCGGGCGGCGCGACACTGGCTGAGGTCGGTCAGCTGTTTTTCACCAACGCGGTGGCGCCGATCAACCTGGCACAGCGTTTTGTCGGGCAGATTCGTGACGGCAGCGGCGTGCTGGCATTCATGAGTTCCGGACTGGGCAGCGTGACAGTGGCGGACGCGCCGGAGCTGGCGCTGTACAAGGCCAGCAAAGCTGCGCTGAACTCGATGACCAACAGTTTTGTCACGCAGTTGGGTGAGCAGAAGATGACGGTGTTGTCGCTGCATCCGGGTTGGGTGAAGACCGATATGGGCGGCGAAGGGGCTGACCTTGACGTTGAAACCAGCACCCGTGGGTTAATCGATCAGGTGAATGCGTATACCGGCAAGGGCGGGCATCATTTCATCAACTACAAGGGCGAAACGATTCCCTGGTAAGCCGCAAAATCAAAATCCCCTGAATACCTGCATGACTGGCTAACTGTAGGAGCCGCCGAAGGCTGCGATCTTTTGATCCTGTTTTTTACAATCAAAAGATCGCAGCCTTCGGCAGCTCCTACAGGGTTTGTGCATTTTGGTTGTGTGTTGTCTGGTCGGGTTGGGCTTGCCCGACGCGGCGTTTTGTTTGAAACTGCGCACCTCGTCCCTTGCGGCGACCCTGGATCAGCAGACAGGGCATCACTGAGCTGGCAACCCTGAACCCAATTTTCAGAGGAGCCGGCAACATGCCCGCGACCCGTACCTGGTTAAAAAACCCCCTCGCCATTTTCACCTCCAACGAACTCGATGCCCGTGGCGGTCTTGTCGTGCAAGACGGTGTCATCGTCGAAGTCCTCGCGGCCGGCCAACAGCCGTCGGCGCCGTGCAATGCAGTGTTCGATGCCCGCGAGCATGTGATCCTGCCGGGCCTGATCAACACCCACCACCACTTCTATCAAACCCTCACCCGCGCTTGGGCCCCAGTGGTCAATCAGCCGTTGTTTCCGTGGCTGAAAACCCTGTACCCGGTGTGGGCGCGCCTGACACCGGAGAAACTCGCCCTCGCGACCAAAGTTGCCTTGGCCGAACTGCTGCTGTCGGGTTGCACCACCGCTGCCGACCATCACTATCTGTTCCCGGACGGTCTGGAAAACGCCATCGACGTGCAAGTCGAAACCGTGCGTGAACTGGGCATGCGCGCCATGCTCACCCGCGGTTCGATGAGCCTCGGCGAGAAGGACGGCGGCCTGCCGCCGCAGCAGACCGTGCAGGAAGGTCAGGTGATTCTCGACGACAGTCAGCGCCTGATTCACGAGTACCACGAACGCGGTGACGGCGCGCAGATCCAGATCGCGCTGGCGCCGTGCTCGCCGTTCTCGGTGACTCCGGAAATCATGTCGGCCAGTGCTGAACTGGCGAACAAGCTCGACGTGCGCCTGCACACGCACCTGGCGGAAACCCTCGACGAAGAAGACTTCTGCCTGCAGCGTTTTGGCCTGCGCACCGTCGATTATCTCGACAGCGTCGGCTGGCTCGGCCCACGCACCTGGCTGGCGCACGGCATCCACTTCAACCCGGACGAAATCGCTCGCTTGGGTCAGGCTGGCACCGGCATTTGCCATTGCCCGAGTTCGAATATGCGTCTGGCCTCCGGCATTTGCCCAAGTATCGACCTGACCGATGCCGGTGCCTTGTTTGGTCTGGGCGTCGACGGTTCGGCGTCCAACGATGCGTCGAACATGATTCTCGAAGCGCGTCAGGCGCTGTACATCCAGCGTCTGCGTTACGGCGCCGAGAAGATCACCCCGGAGCGTGTGCTGGGCTGGGCGACCAAGGGTTCGGCGAGTCTGTTGGGCCGCACCGACATTGGTGAGATTGCCGTGGGCAAGCAGGCGGATCTGGCGTTGTTCAAGCTCGATGAGCTGCGCTTCTCGGGCAGCCATGATCCGATTTCGGCGCTGCTGTTGTGCGGCGCGGATCGTGCGGATCGGGTGATGATTGGCGGCAAGTGGCGCGTGGTTGAAGGACAGGTTGAAGGCCTTGACCTCAAAGGCCTGATCGCCGATCACAGCCAGGCGGCACGCCAGCTGATCGCCGGTACCTGATCCCCGGATCATCCCCATGTAGGAGCTGCCGAAGGCTGCGATCTTTTGATCTGTTTTTCTAGAAGCAAGATCAAAAGATCGCAGCCTTCGGCAGCTCCTACAGGGGGCTCGGCTGGGCTTAAAGGCCGAGCAGGGACAACATGATGAACGTCGCGAACAGCACAAAGTGCGTCATGCCTTCGATGGCATTGGTCTCGCCGTCATTCAGGTTGATCGCACTGACGATCAACGTCAGGAAAATCATCACCGTCTGCACTGGCGTCATCGCCATCTGAAACGGCTGGCCGGTGTACAGCGCCATCGCTTCCATCACCGGCACCGTCAGAATCACCGTCGACAGTGACGCCCCCATCGCAATGTTCACCACCGACTGCATGCGGTTGGCCAATGCCGCGCGCAACGCGGTCAAAATCTCCGGCGCCGCGGAAATCGCCGCCACCAGAATCGCCGTGATCACCGGCGGTGCGCCCGTGCCTTCCAGACCCAGATCGAGGGTCTTCGACATCACCTCGGCGAGTGCGCCAATCACCACCACGCCAAACACCAGAATACCGATCGACAACGCCAGGCTGACCGGTTTCGGTTCCTCCTCGACAGGTTCTTTCTTGCGGCGTTTGTCCGGGTAGCTGTAGCTGAAAAAGTAGCTGTGCGGGCCGACCTGCATGCGCAGAAACAGCGCGTAAAGCACCACCATCGCGCCGATGGTGAACGCCGAATAAATCTTCCAGTTGGCCTCGGGAATAAATTCCGGCACCACCATCGACACGCCCATGGCGGTGAGAATCATCACGCTGTAGCTGCGTGCCGAATCGTCGTTGTAGGACTGCTCGCCGTGCTTGATCCCGCCCATCAATGCGGCGAGGCCGAGGATGCCGTTGATGTCGAGCATCACTGCGGAATAGATCGTGTCGCGCACCAACGTCGGCGAGGCTTCGTTGCTCATCATGATCGCCAGGATCACCACTTCGACCAAGACGGCAGCGAGGGTCAGGATCATCGTGCCGTAGGGGTCGCCGACTTTTTCCGCGAGCAATTCGGCCTGATGGGCGACGCGCATCGAGGCGGCGACGATGAAGGCGATGATGACCAGACCGCCGACCAGCGCGACGATCTGACCACTGTGCAACAGCCAGTGTTCCAGCGGATAGGCGACGCACGCGGCGATGACGGCCAATAGCAGAAAGCTTTCTTGCTTGAGGATCGAGAGCATGGCGGGCCTTTTTGCCGAAGAGTCCGAATGAGCTACTGACTGCGGGGCGGCGCTAACGTTTCGTTACACCTTAGCGCACCAAGCGATAGCGTGAATCCGTTGAGTTGCACTGCGTTGGTTCTGGCGCTGAAAAGATCGCAGCCTTCGGCAGCTCCTACAGGTTGTGCATTCCCATGTAGGAGCTGCCGAAGGCTGCGATCTTTTTTGTTTGTTGTCCTGTTGGTCAGCAATTTGCATTAGCCCTGACCACACACAACAAAATGGAGTTCGAATTCATGCAACTACGTCCGCTGCACAAACTGCTGTGCGCCGCCCTCGGTCTGGGGATCAGTCTGAGCGCCAGCGCTGCCGATCCGCTGAAGGTCGGTTTCGTTTACATCGGCCCGATCGGTGACCACGGCTGGACGTATCAGCATGAACAGGGGCGCAAGGCTCTCGCCGAGAAATTCGGCAATCAGATCACCACTAACTACGTCGAGAACGTCGCTGAAGGTGCTGATGCCGAGCGGGTGATCCGCAACATGGCCAAGGATAAGTACGACCTGATCTTCACCACCTCTTTCGGCTACATGAACCCGACGCTGAAAGTCGCCAAGCAATTTCCCAAGGTGACCTTCGAACACGCCACCGGCTATAAACAGGACAAAAACCTCGGCACCTATCTGGCGCGCACCTATGAGGGTCGCTACGTCGGCGGTTTCCTCGCGGCGAAGATGACCAAGACCAAGAAGATCGGTTATGTCGCTTCGTTCCCGATCCCCGAGGTAATCCGCGACATCAACGCGATTCAACTGGCCTTGAACAAATACAACCCGGGCACCGAGATCAAAGTGGTGTGGGTCAACTCCTGGTTCGACCCGGGCAAGGAAGCCGACGCGGCCAACGCGCTGATCGATCAGGGTGTCGACGTGGTGTTCCAGCACACCGACAGCCCGGCGCCGATTCAGGCCGCCGAACGTCGTGGCGTGTACGCGGTGGGTTACGCCTCGGACATGGCGCACTTCGGCCCGAAAGCGGTGCTGACCTCGATCGTCAACGACTGGGCGCCGCACTATATTCAGGCGACGCAAAGCGTGATCGATCACAACTGGAAATCGCAGGATTACTGGGGCGGGCTGAAGGAAGGCACGGTTGAACTGCCAATCAGCGACCTGGTGCCGGCACCGGTGAAAGCCGAGGCCGAGCAGATTATTGCCGACATCAAAAGCGGTGCCTTCCAACCGTTCACCGGGCCGATCAAGGATCAGGCCGGGGTCGAGAAAATCCCCGCAGGCGTGAGTGCGACGAATGCGGAACTGGCGTCGATGAACTACTACGTTGAAGGCATGAAGGCCGAGATGCCGAAGTAATCTACCTGACCCCGATCGTTCCCACGCTCTGCGTGGGAATGCCGCCCGGGACGCTCCGCGTCCCTGCTGAAAGCGGACGCAGAGCGTCCATTGAGGCATTCCCACGCGGAGCGTGGGAACGATCTCCCGTACTTTTCAAGGATTGTGTATGGATCAGCTTCCGATCATCGATATCAGCCCGCTCTACTCCGACGACGAAAACGCCTGGCCTGCCGTGGCCGCGCAGATCGACCTGGCCTGCCGCGAATGGGGTTTCTTCTACATCAAGGGTCATCCGATCTCGCCGCAACGCATCGACGCCGTGCTTGATCACACCCAGCGTTTCTTCGCCCTCCCCGCCGCCGAAAAACTCAAGATCGACATCACCCAGACCCGCCACCATCGCGGCTATGGCGCCATCGCCACCGAGCAACTCGACCCGAGCAAACCCAGCGACCTCAAAGAAACCTTCGACATGGGCCTGCACTTGCCGGCCAACCATCCCGACGTGCTCACCGAAAAACCGTTGCGCGGGCCGAACCGGCATCCGGCGCAACCGGGCTGGGAAGCGCTGATGGAGCAGCATTACCTCGACATGCAGGCCCTCGCGCAAACCCTGTTGCGGGCGATGACCATTGCACTGGACATCAAGCGCGATTTCTTCGACAGCCGCTTCGTTGACCCGGTCAGCGTCCTGCGCATGATCCATTACCCACCGCGCCACACCGCCAGCTCCGCCGAGCAACAAGGCGCCGGCGCGCACACCGATTACGGCTGCATCACCCTGCTCTATCAGGACAGCGCCGGCGGCCTGCAAGTGAAAAACGTCAAAGGTGAATGGATCGACGCGCCACCGATTGACGGCACCTTCGTGGTCAACCTCGGCGACATGATGGCGCGCTGGAGCAACGATCGTTATCGCTCGACTCCGCACCGGGTGATCAGCCCGCGCGGCGTTGACCGTTATTCGATGCCGTTCTTCGCCGAACCGCACCCGGACACGCGCATCGAATGCTTGCCCGGTTGTCAGGACCCACAGCATCCGGCGAAATATCCGACCACCACCTGCGCCGAATTCCTGCTGTCGCGCTTCGCCGATACCTACGCTTATCGGCGCGAGCAGGAAGCCGTTTGATGGATCGCTTGGTCAGGTTTTGCCAATTGTTTCAGCGCGCATCTGTAGAATGCCGTCATTGCACCTGATGAGAAAAGAATATGTACGACTGGCTCAACGCCTTGCCCAAGGCTGAACTGCACCTGCATCTGGAAGGCTCGCTGGAGCCCGAGCTGCTGTTCGCCCTGGCCGAACGCAACAAGATCGCCCTGCCGTGGAACGACGTGGAAACCCTGCGCAAGGCTTACGCCTTCAACAACCTGCAGGAATTCCTCGACCTGTATTACCAGGGCGCCGATGTGCTGCGCACCTCGCAGGATTTCTATGACCTGACCTGGGCGTACCTGCTGCGCTGCAAGGCACAGAACGTGATTCACACTGAACCGTTCTTCGACCCGCAGACCCACACCGACCGGGGCATCCCGTTTGAAGTGGTGCTCAACGGCATCGCGGCGGCACTGAAGGATGGCGAGCAGCAACTGGGCATCACCAGCGGTTTGATCCTCAGTTTCCTGCGCCACTTGAGCGAAGAAGAAGCCGAGAAAACCCTCGATCAGGCGCTGCCGTTCCGTGACGCGTTTGTCGCTGTCGGTCTCGACAGTTCCGAGATGGGCCACCCGCCGAGCAAGTTCCAGCGGGTATTCGACCGAGCCCGCCACGAAGGTTTCCTGACCGTTGCCCACGCCGGCGAAGAAGGCCCGCCGGAGTACATCTGGGAAGCCATCGACCTGCTGAAAATCCAGCGCATCGACCATGGCGTACGCGCCATCGAAGACGAGCGCCTGATGCAGCGGATCATCGACGAGCAGATCCCGCTGACCGTGTGCCCGCTGTCGAACACCAAGCTTTGCGTGTTCGATCACATGTCGCAGCACAACATCCTCGACATGCTCGAGCGTGGCGTGAAGGTCACGGTGAACTCCGATGACCCGGCGTACTTCGGTGGTTATGTGACCGAGAACTTCTACGCGCTGCATGAGCATTTGGGCATGACCCAGGATCAGGCCAAGCGCCTGGCGCAAAACAGCCTCGATGCGCGCCTGGCAAAACCCTAAAAGCAAAAGATCGCAGCCTTCGGCAGCTCCTACAGGAGTACACATAATCCTGTAGGAGCTGCCGCAGGCTGCGATCTTTTCAGACCACCTCGGTCAACTCTTCGAGGGTTTTCCCCCGCGTCTCCATCCCGAACAACCACACCACCCCCGCCGCAATCGCAAAGCACGCCGCGCCCAGCGCAAACACCCCGCCCTGCCCGGTTATCGGGAACACCAGCCCGGTCACCAATGGCCCGAGCAACGAGCCCACACGGCCAATCGCCGAGGCGAACCCCGAGCCCGTCGCGCGCGCCGAAGTCGGATACAACTCCGGCGTGTAGGTGTAGAGCACGGCCCACATGCCGAACAGGAAAAACTGCATCAACAACCCGGTGCTGATCAGCAGCGCCACGTTGCCGCCGAACACCGCGCTCTGCCCATACAGAAACGCCATCACCCCGCCGCCGAGCAAGGTGACGATGCACACCGGTTTACGGCCCCAGCGCTCGACCAGCCACGCCGCCATCAAAAATCCAGGAATCCCGCCCAGCGAAATCAGCACCGTGTAATACACCGACTGCGTCACGGCAAAACCCGACTGTTGCAGCAACGCACTCAGCCATGACGTCAGCCCATAAAAACCGAGCAGCGCGAAAAACCACAGACTCCAGATCATCGTTGTGCGCTGACGATACTGCGGCGACCAGATCTGCTTGAGCGCCGAAAAGAAATGACCCGGCGGCGTTACCGTACGCGGCAAGCGAATCGGTTCCGGCAGCACCGCACCGCCCATCGACGCACGCACCCGCGCTTCGATGCCGCTCAACACCTTGTCCGCCGCGTCATCTCTCCCGGCCTGCTCCAGCCAGCGCGGTGATTCGGGAATGAAGAAACGGATCGCCAGGACAAACACCGCCGGCACCGCCAATACGAGAAAGATGTCACGCCAGCCAATCAGCGGCAGCAGGAAATACGACAGCACCCCCGCCGCGACAAAACCCAACGGCCAGAAGCCATCCATCAAGGCGATGTAGCGCCCGCGTCGCCGGGCGGGAATCAACTCGGACAGCATCGACTGCGCGATGGGAAACTCCATGCCCATGCCGATCCCCAACAGAATGCGGAACAGTGTCAGAGCCTCGACCGTTTGCGCCGTCGAGCACAGGTAACTGGCCACGCCCCACAGGACGATGCTCCACTGGAACACCGGTTTGCGCCCGAAACGGTCGGCGAGCATGCCGGACAACGAAGCCCCCAGCACCATGCCGAAAAAACTCGAGCTGGCGAGCAGCCCAGCCTGGGCGCTGCTCAGGCCGAACTCGGCTTTGATCGAGCCGAGCAGGAACGTCATCATCGCCAGGTCCATGGAGTCGAAGAAAAACGCCAAGGCAATGATGATGAAAATGATCCGGTGATAACCGCTGATCGGCAGTCGTTCCAAGCGTTCTGCCGCGCTGAAGCCGTGAGTGTCCATGCCGCCTCCCCCATCCGAAAAGTCCCCGGATCGAGTGTGCGCGATAGCGACCCTGCGTTCGTGCTGGATGCGACCTGTTCGCAGCCGTAGACGACGTCAGCAACATTGAGCCAGCCCCGAACGTTAATGACGCGCGGCTCTACTACGCCATTTGCAGCGCGGTTTCCTTGGCGAAGCGCAGCAATTCGCGTTCGCCAGTGGCCGACAATTGCAGCGCTCTGGAATCATTCGGCAAGGTCAGCCAGCCGGACTGCATGAACAACTGCAACAGCGCCGCCCCAAGTGAACCGCCCATGTGCGGTCGGCGTTCGCTCCAGTCGGGGCACGCGCAGGCCACTTGCACATTGCGATGGGCCAGCGCCTGGATGAACACCCCGCGTCCGGCCAATTGCTTCGCGCCTTTGTGAGTCACAACCACGCGCTGGTCAAACTGTTCGATCCAGCCGGCATCGAGCAGTCGCTGATAAAGATCGGCAGCCAGCGTTCCGCCCAGATGGTCGTCGCAAAAGCGCGCGCGCAACAACGACGAAGGCGCGGCCTGCGGTTTCGCCATGGGCGTGGAGCGTTTGAACACCTCGGGTATTTCTCGTGGAGTGCTGGCGATGGTCGCGCTGGCCAGCGCTTCTATCGCCGCACCGACCTCCGGTGCCGAGAGACGGAAAAAACGCTTGCGACCACGGACTTCGACCTTCAACAGACCGCCTGTGGACAGCCGCGCCAGATGCGCGCTGGCCGACGACGGTGACAGCCCTGCCAGTAGCGCAAGTTCCTCGGTTTGCCGGGCCGAACCATCCATCAACGCCCACATCATCGCGCTGCGCTTGGGGTCGGCCAGCAACGTGGCGATCTGGCTGATGCAAGGTGCATGTTCCATGTATTCACTCCCTGTGGAATCGTATCGTCTACTGCTCGCAGACATCTTGACCAGTAATGGGTCGGCGGCCAAGACGCGAAAAACGCCACGTGCCGGGGCAATGCAGACCCTTGGCACAACACCTCCCGGCATAGACGTCGCGGCCTTGCGCTGCCCTGATTTGAACAGGACCCGCTTGGTCTGACGGTGTCCGCACCGGGGTTTCGGTACTGGCATGAGGCAGGCGCTAGTATAAGCGGGATGCAAGCTCCGTCCCGCGCCGGAGCCTGCGCGGGTGGTGATTGTTCCTGACAGAAATTTCTCTATTTAACTGCGACTAATGATCAAGTTTCGAGAAATCGGGAAATTGACTACTCAATTCAGCGCATCGGCTGGCAAGCATTTCCCTCAACAGGTTCACTGGCTTACTCAATTGTGCGCGATGTGCGCACAGCAAATTCAGCGGAGCGCGCTCGCACAGCAGCTCCGGCATCAACACCTTGAGCCGGCCCGCCAGCACATCGGCGCCCACGTCGAGCCAGGATTTATAGGCAATCCCGGCGCCGGCCACCGCCCATAAGCGCACGACGTCGGCGTCATCACTGAAGCGGTCGCCGCTTACGGTCAGACCGACTTCCCGTTTGCCGTCATGAAAACTCCAATGGTCGTGCACCCGACTGCCGAGCATGTACAACAGGCAATTGTGCTGGGCCAGTTGCTCGAGCTGGTGCGGTTCGCCGTGCCGGGCCAGGTAGGCCGGGGCGGCGCAGAGCACGCGGCGGTTGTCCGGGGCGATCGGCAGGGCGACCAGGCTTGAGTCTTCCGGCTCGCCATAGCGCAAGGCGATATCCACCGGCTGGCGAAACAGATCGGCGATGCGGTCACCGAGCAGCAGGCGCACCGTCAGTTTCGGATGTTCGCGCTGAAACTCGTCGAGCCACGGCAGCAACAGATTGCGCCCGAAATCCGAAGGCGCCGACAGCTGCAAGACCCCACTGACCTGATCCTGCCCGCTGGCGAGCAGGCGCCGGCCTTCATCGAGACTGCTCAATGCCGCCCGCGCGTATTCGAGAAAACCTTCACCCTCGGCCGTCAGGCGCAGGCTGCGCGTCGAACGGGCGAGCAAGCGTGCGCCGAGTTGCTGCTCGATACGTTTGAGCGCCGCGCTGGCCACGGCGGCGGACATGTCCATTACCCGCGCAGCAGCCGACAGGCTGCCCAGATCCGCTGCCCGGACAAACAACTGCAAGTCATCGAAACGCAGCATTCCCAGCCTCGATTATCAAAAAAACATTGAAAGAGAGTGCTCTTTTAGCCGGTTTTATCTTGCAGAGAAATAGCCAATCATCTGTCCATCGAATTCATCCCGCTGCTCTGGAGCCGAACATGTCTCAGCCGTTCACCGCTATCGCTACCCTGATTGCCAAACCCGGCCAGCAGGATCTTCTCGAACAAAGCCTGCGCGCACTGGTTGCACCAAGCCGTGCCGAGGACGGTTGCAGCCAGTACGACCTGCATCGCGATCTCACCGATCCGCAGGTTTTCTACGTGATCGAACACTGGGCCAGTGAGGAGATCCTCCAGGCGCACAACGCCAGCGCGCACTTTTTGCACTTCCAGGCCACTGCCGGCCAGACCATCGAACACTTCCAGCTCAAGCGCCTCGGCGCGATTGCCTGATTCCTTCTTCCATTACCTGTACGGAGCCCTTCATGAAAGCCATCGCCTATTACGCATCCCTGCCAATCAGCGACGCCAAAGCCCTGCAAGATATCGAGTTGCCAGAGCCGGTCCCTGGCCCGCGCGACCTGCTGGTGGAAGTCAAAGCGATTTCGGTCAACCCGGTCGACACCAAAGTGCGGCAGAACGTGGCGCCGGAAAATGGTGCCGCGAATGTGCTGGGCTGGGATGTTGCCGGTGTGGTCAAGGCAGTCGGCAGCGAAGTGACATTGTTCAAGGCCGGCGACAAAGTCTTCTACGCCGGCTCCATCGCCCGCGCTGGCGGCAACAGTGAACTGCACACGGTTGATGAGCGCATCGTCGGCCATATGCCGAAATCCCTCGGTTTCGCCGAAGCCGCCGCCCTGCCGCTGACCGCGATCACGGCCTGGGAGTTGTTGTTCGAGCGCCTGCAAATCCGCGAAGGCAAAACCGCTGAAGGCCAGAGCCTGTTGATCGTTGGCGCGGCCGGCGGGGTGGGTTCGATCCTCACGCAATTGGCCAAGCAGTTGACCGGGCTGAAGGTGATCGGCACCGCGTCCCGCGAGCAGACCCGCGATTGGGTCAAGGAACTGGGCGCGGATCTGGTGATCGATCACAGCCAGCCATTGAGTGAAGAGCTCAAGCGCGCCGGCATCGACCAGGTGACTCACGTCGCCAGCCTGACCCAGACCGATCAGCATCTGGATCAACTGGTCGAGGCGCTCGCGCCGCAAGGCAAACTGGCGTTGATCGACGATCCGAAGTCGCTCGACGTGAGCAAGCTCAAGCGCAAGAGCCTGTCGTTGCACTGGGAGTTCATGTACACCCGCTCGCTGTTCGAGACGCCGGACATGATCGAGCAGCACAAGCTGCTTAATCGTGTCGCGGAGCTGATTGATGCGGAGACGTTGAAGACCACGGTGGGTGAGCATTTCGGTGTGATCAATGCGGCCAATCTGCGTCGCGCGCATGAGTTGCTGGAGAGTGGCAAGGCCAAGGGGAAAATTGTTTTAGAAAGTTTCTAAAGTCAAAAGATCGCAGCCTTCGGCAGCTCCTACAGGGGGTGACGAGCCACGGTTTATTGCGCGCGGCCGTGTAGGAGCTGCCGCAGGCTGCGATCTTTGTCTTCAGTCAGATGGCTGATCCTTGTCACAATTGCGATCGTATTCAGGACTACAATCGAAGCCTCTGCGATACATCTTTTACGCAAGGGAGGTCAGCAATGAAGATCCTGATAAAAGAAGTGGCAAAGTCTCAATGGCAGGTTCGTCTCGACCAGCACGCCGTGACATTCCGCAGTGAAGCCGAAGCACTGGCCTTCACCCGCACCCTCGAAGCGCGACTCTGCGCGCCCCATCAGATTCCCGACCGCAGCCAGCAACGCGCTGCCGGCTGAGTTTTCTAGACCTCAGCTTGCGCCTGCGCCAGCGCCCGGGCATTTTGCAAACGCCGGGTGAGCAACGCGACGCTCACCACCAGCACACCACACAAGCTGATGACGATGGCCATCGGCACCGCCGTGCCGTCGTGCAACACGCCGACCAGCGCTGAAGCGCCGGCGGCGACGCTGAACTGCATGCAGCCGAGCAACGCCGAAGCACTGCCGGCACGCCCGCCCTGCCCGTTCATTGCGCAGGCCGCCGCATTCGGGCTGATGCAGCCCAGGCTGGAAACACAGATGAACAACGGGATCAGCAACGGCCACAAGGATTCCGTGTGCAAGGCGCTGACGGCCAGCAAGGTCAGCCCCGCCGCCAGATAAACCCAGACCGCCCGCGACAGCAGGAACGCCGGGCCACGCTTGGCCAGCAACCGCGCATTGACCTGCGCGACCAGAATGAAACCCGCCGCGTTGGTGCCGAACAGCCAGCCGAAGTGCTCGGCCGGAACGCCGTACAGTTTGATGAAGATGAACGGCGAGCCGGCGATGTAGGCGAACATCCCGGCGATGGCGATGCCGCCGGTCAGGGCGTGGCCGAGGTAGACCCGATCCTTGAGCAGGCGCCCATACTGGCGCAGTGCGCCGGACAACGGCTGGCGCGGCATATGCGCCGGCATACTTTCCGGCAAGCCCAGTGCTACCGCGAGGCCAGCCAGTGCGCTGAACCCGGTCAACACGAGGAAAATCGACTGCCAGCCGGTGGTGTTGACCAGCAGGCCGCCGAGCATCGGTGCCAGAATCGGCGCCAGGCCCATCACCAGCATCAGTTGCGAGAAGACTTTTGCCGAGCCCACTGCGTCGCATTTGTCACTGACCACCGCCCGCGAGATCACCATCCCTGCGCAACCACCCAGCGCTTGAACGAAGCGCGCGCCGATCAGCCATTGCAGATTCGGCGCATAGGCGCAGGCCAGTGAAGCCAGGGTGAACAGCGTCAGCCCGACGAGCAGCGGAATCCGCCGACCAAAGCGATCCGCTACCGGGCCGTAAGCCAGCTGACCGATGGACAGGCCAGCGAAATACGCCGCCAGGGTCATCTGCACGTGTTTCTCGTCGGTGCCGAAGGCCAGCGCCATCGAGGGAAAAGCAGGCAGATAGAAGTCGATCGCCAAGGGCCCGAAGGCGGTCAAGGCACCGAGAATCAGAATGGTACGGAAGTTCATCAGGCATCCAGGTAGACAAGTCGGCAGCCCGACAGTCTAGCTGCGCCCGGACGCCTTGAACATTCCGATAGCTCGCTAACTATAAAAACAGCAAAAGATCGCAGCCTTCGGCAGCTCCTACATTATTCAGTGCAGGAGCTGCCGAAGGCTGCGATCTTTTGCTTCTAGGCGAGTTTGACGGCGTAGCCCTCGTCGCTGATGACCTCAATCACCTGCTCGGCACTCAGCGCACTTTCCACGCCGACCTCTTTCGCCGCCAGATCGACCCGCACGCTGGCCGCCGGATCTTTGGCCTGCAGCGCGTTAGTGATGGCTTTGACACAGTGACCACAAGACATGCCCTGAACATTGAACACTTGCATGGAATGACTCCGTTGAGTGGGGTTGCCGGCAGTCTCGAGCTTGCCACGATGGCAAGGTCAAGTTCTTGAATAAACTGCCGGGCTGGCAATCGGCGCCGCGCTCGGCCAAGCTGCGTAGATCAATGACTTCAATTCAGGAGATTCAGCCATGCGCTGGTCAGTTTTCAGCCTGTTTGGCTTTCTCAGCCTTTTTACCGCCCTCCCTCAAGCGCAAGCTGCCGGCGAGGATTACGCAGTGCTGATCATTTCCCGCGAGCGCCTGGAAGTGTCGACCTCCTGCGAGATCGGCGTGTACATCCAGGATCAGCTCTCGGCGCGGCTGCTGCAGGAGCAGAGTATTTCCTTCAACCTGCCGCCGGGCACGGTGTCGCTGCGCTTGAAGTTGCTGCCGGGCCAGGTTGCCGGTTGCAACCCGGGCATGCTCGCGCCGGGTTCGCAGGAGATCAAACTGCATGCCGGTGACGTGTTGAAGTATCGGTTGGCGATGAATTCGGAAGGCGTCTATCTGAAGCGCGCCGATCTCGAATATTGAGTCGCTAGCCAAAAGATCGCAGCCTTCGGCAGCTCCTACAGGGGGATCACATTCCAATGTAGGAGCTGCCGAAGGCTGCGATCTTTTGCTTTCAGATGGCGCTTGACCTTGCCCGCATGGCAAGGTTGATCCTGTAGGCAACTTCTACAGGGAGCGTGACCGATGTCCGAATCCATCACTTTCGATCTGCCGATTGCCGGCATGACCTGCGCCAGTTGCGCCGGGCGTGTCGAACGGGCCTTGAGCAAAGTCAGCGGCGCCAGTGCCGTCAGCGTCAATCTCGCCACCGAGCAGGCCCGCGTGCAAGCGCCCGGCGACAGCTTGCCAGCGTTGATGGAGGCGGTTGAACGCGCCGGTTACACAGTCCCGCAACAGAGCCTTGAATTGAATATCGACGGCATGACCTGCGCCTCCTGCGTCGGTCGCGTCGAGCGTGCCCTGCATAAAGTCCCCGGTGTAAAAAGCGTCAGCGTCAATCTGGCCAACGAACGCGCGCACCTCGAATTGCTCGGTCAGGTCGATTCACAACCCCTGCTCGACGCGGTGAGCAAGGCCGGCTACTCGGCCAGCGTCTGGCAAGCCGAACACCCACAAACCGATAATCAGCAACGGCGTCTCAAGCATGAGCGTTGGGCATTGATCTGCGCGATCGTTCTCGCTTTGCCACTGGTAGCGCCGATGTTGCTGCAACCGTTCGGCGTGCACTGGATGCTCCCGGCCTGGGCGCAATTCGCCCTCGCCACGCCGGTGCAATTCATTTTCGGTGCGCGCTTTTATGTCGCTGCGTGGAAAGCCGTGCGGGCCGGCGCCGGTAACATGGACTTGCTCGTCGCCCTCGGCACCAGCGCCGGTTACGGCTTGAGCCTGTATGAATGGGCCACCGCCGCCGGGCGCATGCCGCATCTGTATTTCGAAGCATCGGCGGTGGTCATCGCTCTGGTGTTGCTCGGCAAATACCTCGAGAGCCGCGCCAAACGCCAGACCGCCAGCGCCATTCGCGCCCTCGAAGCCTTGCGCCCGGAGCGCGCGATTCAAGTGATCGACGGTCGTGAACAGGACGTTGCCATCAGCGCCCTGCGCCTCAACGATCTAGTGCTGGTTAAACCCGGCGAACGTTTCCCGGTCGATGGCGAAGTCATCGAAGGCCAGAGCCACGCCGACGAAGCGTTGATCAGCGGTGAAAGCCTGCCCGTGCCAAAACAACCAGGCGACAAGGTCACCGGCGGCGCCATCAATGGCGAAGGCCGTTTGCTGGTACGCACTCAGGCGCTCGGCGCGGAAACCGTATTGGCGCGGATCATTCGTCTGGTCGAAGACGCACAAGCGGCGAAAGCGCCGATTCAGAAACTGGTGGATAAAGTCAGCCAAGTGTTCGTGCCGACCGTGTTGGTTCTCGCGCTGGCGACGCTGATTGGCTGGTGGCTGTACGGCGCGCCGCTGGAAACCGCGTTGATCAACGCCGTCGCCGTATTGGTGATCGCCTGCCCGTGCGCGCTCGGCCTTGCCACCCCGACAGCAATCATGGCCGGCACCGGCGTCGCTGCGCGCCACGGCATTCTGATCAAGGATGCCGAAGCGCTGGAACGGGCTCATGAGGTCAGCAGTGTGGTGTTCGACAAGACCGGCACGCTGACCTCCGGTACGCCGCGCATCGCGCATTTCAGCGCGGTCGACGGTGATCAAAACACCCTGCTGAAACTGGCCGGTGCGCTGCAACGCGGCAGTGAACACCCACTGGCGAAAGCGGTGCTGGATGCCGCCGCCGAACGTGATCTGAACGTGCCCGATGTCAGCGACAGCCAGTCGCTGACCGGTCGCGGCATTGCCGGCACTTTTGATGGCAGGCGTCTGGCGCTGGGCAATCGGCGGATGCTCGAAGAAAACGGTTTGAGCGCCGGCCATCTACAGCACTCTGCTCAAGCCTGGGAAGCCGAAGGCCGCACCCTGTCATGGTTGATCGAGCAAAGTCCTCGACCGCAGGTGCTCGGCTTGTTCGCCTTCGGCGACACCTTGAAACCCGGCGCGCTGGAAGCCGTGCAGCAACTCGCCGCACGAAATATCCACAGTCATCTGCTGACCGGTGACAACCGTGGCAGCGCTCGCGTGGTCGCCGAGGCGCTGGGCATCCTCAATGTTCACGCCGAAGTCCTCCCGGCAGACAAAGCCGCGACCGTCGCCGAGCTGAAAAAAACCGGCGTGGTCGCCATGGTCGGCGATGGCATCAACGATGCCCCGGCGCTCGCGGCGGCAGACATCGGCATCGCCATGGGCGGCGGCACCGACGTCGCCATGCACGCGGCGGGCATCACCCTGATGCGCGGCGATCCACGGCTGGTGCCGGCGGCGCTGGAGATCAGCCGCAAAACCTACGCGAAGATTCGCCAGAACCTGTTCTGGGCATTCGTCTACAACCTGATCGGTATTCCGCTGGCGGCGTTCGGTTTCCTCAACCCGGTACTCGCCGGGGCGGCGATGGCGCTGTCGAGCGTCAGCGTGGTGAGCAATGCGCTACTGTTGAAAACCTGGAAACCCAAGGATCTGGAGGAGCACCGATGAACATCGGTCAAGCGGCCAAGCAAAGTGGCCTGAGCGCAAAAATGATCCGCTACTACGAGTCCATCGGCTTGCTCAAAGCAGCCCATCGAACCGACAGTGGTTACCGGGTCTACGGCGATGACGACCTGCACACGCTGGCGTTTATCAAGCGTTCGCGCGACCTGGGATTTTCCCTCGAAGAAGTCGGCAAACTGCTGACCCTCTGGCAGGATCGCCAGCGCGCCAGCGCCGATGTGAAGGCGTTGGCGCGCCAGCACATCGAGGAACTGAATCAGAAAATCCGTGAACTCGGTGAGCTGCGCGACACCCTGCAAGACCTTGTCGAGCACTGCAACGGCGACCACCGCCCCGATTGCCCGATCCTCAAGGAACTGGCGTCGGGCTGCTGCGCGCAACCCGCTCGCGCCTGAGTGCCAACAGTTTCACCGCGAGCAACGTGCCGAGGGGAATGCCGTGGAACAGCATGACCACGGCACCCGGCGTCCACCAGGCATAAAACGGCGCGGCGATCAGCATGCCGATGCCCAGACCGGTCATTTGCAGCAGGGTCAGGAAACTGAAGATCGGCAGGCGCAGGGATTCCGGTTCGCGTTGCAGACGTGACATCAGTCCGACCTCGGAGAAACCGTCGCCGAGGCCCGCCGGCAGTGAAAACAGCAGCAAGCCATACAGGCTGTGCTGCTGGAACATCAGGATAAAACCGCAGGACATCAGCGCCACGCCGAAAAAGAACCGGCGTTCGAGATGGATGTTGTCCGAGCCCTTCAGGCGACTGGCGATTCGCGCACCCAGCAGTTTGCCGCTGGCCCACACCGCGAGCATCAGGCCCAGGGTGGTGCTGGCGGAATCCGGGCTGAGCAGTTTCGAGATGATCGGAAAACCGACGTTGTGCGCCGCGCTGCCCAACGTATCGCCCATGCTCACGGCAAGCATCGCGGCAATCACCGGAGCGCCGCGCAGGCATTGCATGAGGGCTGACCATTCGCCGCGCCCGGGTTGTTCATCGAGGGTGGTTTTCGCGAAACGCAGCGGCAGGATCAGCAACGCGGCCAGCAGGTAAGTCAGTGCGTTCAGCGCGAACACTGTTTCGAAACCAAACCCCGCCACTAGCAACCCCGAGACCAGACTGCCACCGACCATCGCTGCCGAGGAGGCCGAGGTGATCCAGGCGTTGGCCTTGAGCAATTGATCGCTGGGGATCAGACGCGGCAACTGGCTGTTGAGGCCGATAGCGAACATCGAATTGCCCAGGCCCAGGCCGAAGGCAACCACGGGCAAGAAGATCGCCTGTTGTGCGACAGGCACGACCAGCAGCAAACCGAGCAGGCCCGCCCGCAGCAGATCGAAGGCAATCAACGGCACTCGCCCACCCCTGCGGCGGTAAAACGCGGTGCCGATCAGGCTGGCAAAAATCCCCCCACCCACGCGGCTGGCGAGAAAAATCCCGACGCTCATGGCGCTGTTGCTCAGCAGGTAGACGTAAGTGGCTAGCGCGACCATGTTGAGGAAGGCGCCGAAGTCGGAGATCAGTCGGGCGGTGACGATCAGTTGGGTGTTGCGCGGGGTGCTCACATTCAGTCCTTGAGTGTGCGGAGGCCGGTCAGATTCCCACACAACTTTCAGCAACACCACTACCCCTGTGGGAGCTGGCTTGCCAGCGATAGCGGTGGTTCAGCCTGAGAAGATGTGTTGCCTGTAATGGCCCTTTCGCTGGCAAGCCAGCTCCCACAGGTTTTTTTGGTGATCTCTGGAGAACTGCAGGGCACAAAAAACCCGGCCGAAGCCGGGTTTCTCATCAAGCGATCACTGCATCCACGGTGGTGGTGGCGGTTCGTCGGACTTGCCTTTCGGCTCGTCGTCTGCCGCGCGGATCGCCTGTTTGCGTTCCTCGTCCAGCCGCGCCGCTTCGATCTCGCGCAACACCCCGCCAACATCGGCCAGGTCTTCCGGATCATCGAACTCGCCGGTCAGCACACTGTTCGGGTGCAGGATGCCGGCTTCGTACAACGCCCACATTTCTTTCGCGTATTTGGTCAGCTTCAATTCCGGCGCAAAGCGACCGAAATACGAAGCCATGTTGCCAACGTCACGCTCGAGCATGCTGAACGCGTGGTTGTTACCGGCAGCATCGACCGCTTGCGGCAGGTCGATAATCACCGGGCCGGTCGGGGTCAGCAGCACGTTGAACTCGGAAAGGTCACCGTGCACCAGACCGGTACACAACATCAGCACGATCTGCGAAATCAGAAACGCGTGATACTCACGAGCCTGATCCGGCTCCAGTACCACGTCGTTCAGACGCGGCGCGGCATCGCCGAATTCGTCAGCCACCAGTTCCATCAACAGCACGCCGTCGAGGAAGTCGTACGGTTTGGGTACCCGCACACCGGCACCGGCCAGACGGAACAGCGCCGCGACCTCGGCATTCTGCCAAGCATCCTCGGTCTCTTTACGACCGAACTTGGAGCCCTTGGCCATCGCCCGAGCCTGTCGGCTATTGCGCACCTTGCGGCCTTCCTGATACTCGGCCGCCTGGCGGAAACTACGTTTGTTCGCCTCCTTGTAGACCTTTGCGCAACGTAACTGATTGCCGCAGCGCACCACATAAACAGCTGCTTCTTTACCACTCATCAGTGGGCGCAGCACTTCGTCGACCAGACCGTCCTCGATCAGGGGTTCAATGCGTTTTGGAGTCTTCATCAGCTTTTATTGTGGGTCCTTTATTACCAAACACGCGAATGTCACTCGTTATACGGCAATCCTCGCGTCTCGGGGAGGGGTTGCCGACCTGTGAACCTGTGAATGCACACACTGTGCCGAAAAATCGACCGCAGCGAATCATAGCCGAGCCGGCCTTGAATGTTGGTATCGGCCGTGAAGGGCATTTGCGACAGAATCTGACATCAAGATCAAAAGATCGCAGCCTGCGGCAGCTCCTACCGGGAACACAGGCTGCGATCTTTCAGCGTTCAATGATCGCGGTAACGCCTTGGCCGCCGGCGGCGCAGATCGAAATCAGGCCTCGGCCTTTGCCTGCGGCGTCGAGCAATTTCGCCAGGTTGGCGACGATGCGCCCACCCGTCGCGGCAAACGGATGGCCTGCAGCCAGGGAACTGCCTTTGACGTTGAGTCGGCTACGGTCGATCGAACCCAGTGGCGCATCCAGGCCCAAACGGGTTTTGCAGTATTCGGGATCTTCCCAGGCCTTGAGCGTGCACAGCACCTGGGCGGCAAATGCCTCGTGAATTTCGTAGTAGTCAAAATCCTGCAAGGTCAGCCCGTTGCGCGCCAGCAACCGTGGTACTGCGTAGACCGGCGCCATCAGCAGGCCTTCGGCACCGTTGACGAAGTCCACCGCCGCCGCCTCACCGTCACGCAAATACGCGAGGATCGGCAAACCACGTTCCTTCGCCCACTCCTCGCTGCCGAGCAGCACCACCGAAGCCCCGTCCGTCAGCGGCGTGGAGTTGCCGGCGGTCAGTGTGCCTTTGGCACTTTTCTCGAAGGCCGGTTTCAGCGATGCGAGTTTTTCCAGGGTCAGGTCCGGGCGCAGATTGTTGTCGCGGGTCAGGCCGAGGAACGGGGTCATCAGGTCGTTGTGCCAGCCTTCGCTGTAAGACGCTGCGAGTTGGTGATGGCTTTCCAGCGCCAGTTGATCCTGTGCCTCGCGAGGAATATTCCAGGTCTGTGCCATCAGCTCGCAATGTTGGCCCATCGACAGCCCGGTGCGCGGCTCGCCGTTACGCGGAAATTCCGGGATCAGGTGTTGCGGGCGCAGTTGCAGGAAGGTTTTCAGTTTGTCGCCGGTGGTTTTTGCGCGGTTGGCTTGCAGGAGAATCTTGCGCAAGCCTTCGCTGACGCTGATCGGCGCGTCGGAGGTGGTGTCGACGCCGCCGGCAATCCCGCAATCGATCTGGCCGAGGGCAATCTTGTTGGCGACCAGGATCGCCGCTTCCAGTCCCGTGCCGCAGGCTTGCTGGATATCGTAGGCCGGCGTGGCGGGAGACAGGCGCGAGCCGAGCACACATTCACGGGTCAGGTTCATATCCCGTGACAATTTGAGCACCGCGCCCGCCACCACTTCACCGATGCGCTGGCCATGCAGGTTGTAGCGTTCGATCAGGCCTTCAAGCGCGGCGGTGAGCATCGCCTGATTGCTGGCGGTGGCGTACGGCCCATTGGAGCGGGCGAAAGGGATACGGTTACCACCGATGATCGCGACGCGGCGCAGCTGACTCATGAATAACTCCTTTTCAAATTGATCGAATTCAATGCAGTGCCCTGTGGGAGCGGATCTTGTGGCGAGGGGATTTATCCCCGTTGGGTGGCGAAGCCGCCCCCAAACCTGCATCCGCGACAAATCAGGCACACCGGATGCGATTTGAACGCGACGGCTGCGCCGCCGAACGGGGATAAATCCCCTCGCCACAAGATCCGCTCCCACAGGGTCGTTGGTCTACTCTGCTGTTCAAGCGTAGGCCTTATTGCGTGGATCGAACGATTGATTGCCGTGGGTAGTCCACACTTTGAACCCCAACTTTTGGAGAGCGTTCCATGTCTGACCGCTATATCGACTTCGTCAACTCGTCCATCGGCCATCGTCTGGTCGGGGCACTGGGCCTGCCGTCGCCGGTGCGGCTGGAACGCTGGCAGGCCGGACGCCTGCGGCCGGTGGAAGGTGCACTGCTGATCGGTGGCGGTGCGCTGGCCGAAAAGGTCGCCGTATTTGCCAACCGTCTGACCGAGAGCATCTACCGCTACGGCGAGTTGCCGGCGTCCGCCAGCGAGTGGATTCCCGGCCACGGCCCGAAACTCAAGGCTGTGGTGTTCGACGCCAGCGACTTGCAGCACACCGACCAGCTCAAACAGCTGCGCGAATTCTTCCAGCCGTTGATGAAGAACCTTGAGCACAGCGCGCACCTGGTGATTCTCGGGCGCGCCCCGGAAACCCTGCGCGAACCCTTTGCCGCCAGCGCGCAACGAGCGCTCGAAGGCTTTTCGCGGTCACTGGCCAAGGAGCTGCGCAGCGGCGGCACGCTGCAACTGATCTATGTCGGCGAAGGTGCCGAAGATCAGTTGGAAGGTCCGCTGCGGTTTTTCCTTTCTCCGAAAAGCGCATTCATCAGCGGTCAGGTGATTCGCCTGACCGCCTGTGCGACGCCGGTCACCGACTGGACACGACCGCTGGCCGGGCGCAAAGCGTTGGTCACCGGTGCTGCGCGCGGCATTGGCGCATCCATCGCTGAAACCCTGGCGCGCGACGGTGCCGAGGTGATCCTGCTCGACGTACCGCCCGCCAAGACCGATCTCGAGGCCCTCGCCGCCCGCCTCGGTGGACGCGCGATCACCCTCGACATCTGCGCCGAAGACGCCGCCACGCAATTGATCGAACAGTTGCCCGACGGCCTCGACATCCTCGTGCACAACGCCGGCATCACCCGCGACAAAACCCTCGCCAACATGACCCCGGAGTTCTGGGACGCGGTGCTGGCAGTCAACCTCAATGCGCCGCAAGTGCTGACCAAAGCCCTGCTCGACAGCGGCACGTTGCATGACCACGCGCGGGTGATTCTGCTCGCCTCGATCAGCGGGATTGCCGGTAACCGTGGCCAGACCAACTACGCCGCGAGCAAGGCCGGCCTGATCGGACTGGCACAGGCCTGGGCGCCGTCACTGCTCGAACGCGGCATCAGCATCAACGCCGTGGCGCCGGGTTTCATCGAAACCCAGATGACCGCACACATCCCCTTTGCCTTGCGTGAAGCCGGGCGGCGCATGAGTTCACTCGGCCAGGGCGGTCTGCCGCAAGACGTCGCCGAAGCCGTTGCGTGGCTGGCGCAACCGGGCACCGGCGCCTTCACCGGGCAGGCGCTGCGGGTCTGTGGACAAAGTGTTCTGGGGGCTTAGGCATGAGCATCGAATGGCACACACTGGATCGCGAACCGAGCCTGCCCGGGCTATACGCACGGGCGGCGACGCGACGCAAAATCACCGGCACGCAATTGCCTGACAGCGGCTTGCGCTGCTGGGTTGATATCGATGGCCAACGGCTAGCGGTGTATCGCAAGGTCTGTGGTTTCGCCGACGACGGCTTGCTGCCGCCGACTTATCCACACGTCCTCGCATTTGCCTTGCAGATGCAATTGCTGACCGCAAAGGAGTTCCCGTTTCCGTTGCTCGGACTGATTCACCTGAGCAACCGCATCCGCGTGTTGCGGCCGATGGGCGGAATCAGTCGCGCGCAAGTCAGCGTGCGGGTGCACAACCTGCAAGCGCATCCCAAAGGCGCGACGTTCGATCTGCTGACGACTCTGGATGATCAGCTCGGGCCGTTGTGGGAAGCCGAGAGCCAGATGTTGTGTCGCGGCGTGAAACTCGAAGGCGAACCCCTCGAGCAAACGTGGGAACCTGCGCAGGCACTGAGCAAAGTGGCGCACTGGAAAGCCCCGGCCGATATCGGCCGGCAGTACGCCAAGGTGTCCGGAGATTACAACCCGATTCACTTGAGCGCCGCGAGCGCCAAGCTGTTCGGTTTCCCCACGGCGATTGCCCATGGTTTGTGGAACGAGGCGCGCACCCTGGCGGCGCTGGCGGATCACTTGCCCAAGGCCAATCTCGAGATAGCGGTGCACTTTCGCAAACCGGTGCGCCTGCCGAGTGAAGTGACATTGCTCGCGAGCGCGGCAGGGTCCAGTGGCGAGCTGCGTCTGGTCGGCGCAAATGATCTGGAACACATGGTCGGACAATGGCAGCCAATCGCCTGATCCCGCCCCTTAGCGCCCTCGCCACAGGTTTCACCTTAGCCATCGGATGAGTGATGCGGCTGACCTGTTAATTGTGTGTATATCACTTAAGTTTTTCCGCGCCCTGCCCCAGCCGATGGAAAACACCCAGCCTTGATTCTCAAGGCTTTTTTTTGCGCGTTTATACCTTGGGTATTAGTCCTTAGGCGCTGCACTGCGCCTTATATATAAAGGCGTTAATACCAACTTGAGAATGGTCGAATTCGCGCCAGCACCTGAAATTGCAGCAACGGACGAGGCATTGCCGGCGACAGATCGGCGAGCCATCGAAGGCAACGAACGTTGTGACAGGTGCAAGGAATCTCGATCATGAAAACTCAAGACGTGTGGTGCAAATCAGCAATTGCTCTGGCATTGATCCTCTCCCTCGGCCTCGCCGGATGCAGCAGCGGCGGTGGCGGTCATCACAGCAGTTCCGGCAGCTCCTCGCCAACCAGCGGTACTGGCGGTACAAGTGGCACGGGTGGTACTGGCGGCACGGGTGATACCGCAGGCACAGGCGGAACCGGTGGTACTGGCGGCACGGGCACAACCGATCCGACCAATCCAACCAACCCGACGAATCCGACTGACCCTACGAATCCAACCGATCCAACCAACCCGACCAATCCAACCACCACGCCGCTGGTGACCACCACCCTGGTGCACGATGTCGGCACTACGGTTGCTGGCGTCGGCACCGGTGTTGGCCAGATTGGCGACTCTCTGAGTACTGTTCCGGTGGTCGGTGGCGTGGTGCAAAGCGCCGCCAACACCGCTGGCAACGTCGTCAGCACATTGGGCGATGGCGTGGCGAATGGCATCGGCAAACTGCCGACCGACCCTAAAGGCCTGACCACTACAGTGGCTTCGGTCAGCGGCGTTGTGACCGATGTCGGCGACGGCGTCTCTGACCTCAGTGGCAAGCTGGCAACCGCTACCGGTAGCGTTCCTGTGGTGGGTGGCGTGATCACCAAAGTCGCGCCACTGCTCGATGGCGTCGGTGCGAAAGTCACCATGCTCGGCAATACCCTCGACACCACGCTGACCAACGGCCCAACCAGCCAACTGACGGATAAACTCGGCGCCGGCCTGGTGCCAGTGATCGCGATGGTCGAAAGCACCACCGACAAAATCGGCGGTGCCACCGGCCTCGGTGATCCGCTCAAAGGTGTGATCCAGAAAGTCGGCGATACCGTCAATGGCGTAGGCGACAAAGTTACCGGAGCTGGCAATGGCAATGCCCTGACCAATACCCTCGGCGGCGCACTGAGCAACGCCGGTACTGCGGTCGGCAAAGCGGGCGGTCTGGTTTCCAACGGCACCGGTTCCGGCACCGGCGGTGGTATTGGCGGCGGCCTCGGTGGTGGCCTCGGCGGCACCGGCCTGCTGCAAACCGTGGGCGGCGCAGTGGTCAACGTCGGTTCAGGTTTGAATGCCGGCAACACTAATGGCGTGGTCAGTGCCGGTGGTGTCACTGCGGTTGGGCTGGGCAACACCGTCGCTTCGCTGAACACCGTGCTCGGCGGTTCGGGCTCACCGATCACTGCGACCACCTCGCCTCTGGCCACCGTTGGTGCCACCCTGGGCGCAGGCTTGAACCCGGTTACCAGCGCTGTCACCAACCTGACCCAACAAGTAGGTGGCGCTACCGGTCTCGGCTCGCCAGTCGCCGGCCTCACCGGCCAGGTCGGTGGTGCAGTCAGCAGCCTCGGCAACACCATCGCGGCCACCAACAATCCGGTCACCACTGCTGTCGGTGGCCTGGTCAACAACGTCGGCGGCACCGTTGCAGCAGTCGGCGGCCTGGTCAACGGCGGTGCCAGCGGGGGCACTGCCGGTGGAGTGGGTGGCGGGCTGGGCGGTGTGCTCGGCGGTTTGACCGGCGCCCTGGGAGGCAACAAACGCTAAATTGCACCTGGCCGATTCGACGGCCTCACCTACAGCGCCTACGCTTGGTTGAGGGCGGAAGATTCCCACGAGTCTTCCGCTTTTTTCTTAGGAAAAAACAGCCCCGAGCTGCGATCTGACCATGGAGTGTCCTATGCGCGTTATGGCGTCCCTGCTGTTCCTCAGCCTCAGTTCCGCTGCCCTCGCCGACACCCTGCCCAGCTTCCTCAACAGCAACGAAACCATCCGCAATCTGCCAGTGCCCAACTTGCCCGCCGATGCCTATCGGCCGAGCGCGGCCCCGGTGCAAGTCCCGGATGCCGGTGCGACCACTGCGCAGCCATTGTTGATGCAGACCAAGGTCAACCTGAAAACCGTGCAGATCGAAGGCGGCACGATCTACCCGCTCACCGAATTGGCGGAAATCTATAAACCCCTGATCGGCCACCAGACCAGCCTCGCTGACCTGATCGAAGCCACGCGCAGCATCACTCGGCGCTACCAACAGGACGGTTACCTGCTGTCCTACGCGTTTCTGCCACAGCAGAATTTTGATGACGGCGTAGCCCGCGTGGTGCTGGTGGAAGGCTATGTGCGCGATATCCAGATGCAGGGTGACGTCGGCCGGGTCAAAGGCCTGCTCGACAAACTCGCGGCAAAAATCCAGGCCGAGCGGCCGCTGACGCGCAAGACATTCGAGCGCTACACCACGCTGATGACGCGCATTCCCGGCGTGACCATCCAGGCGCAAGTGCCACCGCCGGGCACCACCGACGGTGCCACGACGCTGGTTGCCGAAGCCAGCCGCAAGCCCTTCACCAGCACGCTGAGCACCACCGAAGACAACCGCAACGGCACGCAAGCCTTGCTCGGTGTCAGCAGCAATTCGCAGACGTCGATGGGCGAACAGTTGTCCCTCAGCGGACTGTTTCCGCCGGGCGACGACAAAGAACATTACTACCGCCTCGACTACAACCAGTTCCTCAACGACGAAGGCGCGCAGCTGGCGCTCTCGGCTTCGCGTTATCGCGCCGATCCCGGCACCAATGTGCTGCTCGACAATGGCCTGGAGCTCAAACCGCATCGCGAGAATGACCGCTATTCGATCGGTTTCACCCTGCCACTGATTGCCGCCTCCAACGAACTGCTCACCGCCGGTTCGCGGCTGTATGCGGTCAACGACAAGACCCGTTACAACGTCATCGGCTATCCGCTGAGTGTTGAAGAACGCACCGACATTCGCGCCCTCGCCTTCGAGAGCGACTGGCGCAAGGCCGATGCCCGGCAACTGCGGATTTTGAGTGGCGGCGTGTATCAGGGCCTGGACAGCATGGGCGCGAAAACCAACAACAGCGCCATCGATCTGGACTTCTTCCGCGTGCGCCTGTCCGGGGTGCAGAGCGACAAGTTCTTCGACAACTGGCAGGGCGTGCTGTCGGCCGCACTGTACTGGAGCGACGACACCTTGCCCGACAGCGAGCGTGCAGTATTCGGCGGGCAGAATTTCGGTCGTGGTTACCCCGACGATCAAGCGTCCGGCGACAAGGGTTGGGGCGTGGCCTACGAGATCAACTACAGCTTCAACCGCGACGGCAATTGGCTGCGCATCCTGCAGCCGTATTTTGTGCTGGACCGCTCGCGCAGCTGGTTCAACGAACTGCCGGTACAAGCCAACAGCCTGTCATCGGCAGCCATCGGCCTGCGCTTTGGCGATGCCAAGTATTACAACATCGCCCTGGAAGCGGCGAAGGCCATGTCGGATGAAGCACTCGATACCTTCAACCGCCGGCCGCGTTACAGCATCAGCTTCAGCTACCAACTCTAATCCCCGTAGGAGCTGCCGCAGGCTGCGATCTTTTGATGTTGTTTTTTAAAAAGCCAGATCAAAAGATCGCAGCCTGCGGCAGCTGCTACAGGGTGGCTCAGGATTGTGGGTCAATCCGGTCCAGCGCGCGGCTCACCGCCAGTTCGGCCAGCATCACGATTTGCTGGATCGCCTGCGCCGTGTTGCGCTGCGGGCGGCTGAGCTGGTCGGCAAAATCACTGGCCATGACGTTGGCCGAGGCCAGCGATTCGCAGGCATGGGCAAGCAGGCTTTCGGTGTCGATGTTTGGCTGGACGAGAAACATCGTGCTCGGCTGGTAGGGTTTTGCAGGGGTGGGGCAAAGGTAGAAGTCGAGGGCGCGTTTGATCGCTTCGCGGTTTTTGACTTGATCGTCGATGCGGATGGCGTCTTCGAGGGGGGTGGTGAAATCTTGGGGCGGGTCGGGAATCAGCTTGTCCATGGAAAACTCCTACTTGGCTGTGGAAGCCAACTCTTGTCGTTTCCACACGACAAAAGGTGGCAGCTATGCGCAGGGTGGAAATACCGATAAGTAGGCAACCGGCCAGACCGAAGTCTGCCCACGCACAGCCGCCGCGACACAGTTTGCAGACGAAAGAAGTCGCCGACAACGATTACGGTGGTGGTGCAATGCATCTACTTGAATTTCAGGTTTCCACACCTGGCCGCTGCAATGGCAGCGACGACCCAAGCCTTGAGAGCGCACGTCTGACGGACAACCTGAAAACCTTGTGGGAAGGTTCTTCAAAATTGAAACAACTTTAAACATCAACATGATTCGGTGGCAGGAAGGGCGGCTCCCACATTGACCGCGACCAATGTAGGAGCTGCCGAAGGCTACGATCTTTTGACGTTGTTTTTTAAAAAGCCAAATCAAAAGATCGCAGCCTGCGGCAGCTCCTACAGGGGGTTAAGTTTCAGGTTTCAGGGTTACGGGCTGCCACCGGAACCGCTGTCGACCTTGCCGCCCTGCTCCTGATCGAAGAACGCCGGGATGTCATGTTGATAACTTTTCAGCCAGCGCTGCATGGCCAGTTCGCGTTCGGTCGGGGTCACGGTTTGCGGTTTCGGCGAGGCGACTTTGTTGCGGCCTTGCAGTTGCAGCCAGCCTTCGGTCTCCTGTTGCTGGGCCGAGGCGGGGCCGGCGTCGATGGCGTGACTGGTCAGCGGCAAGGTCAGCAGGCCCAGGCAGACAAGGATGGCTTTCATCATCGCGCTCCTTACTTGAGCATCGCCGTGACGGCGACGGTGGATCGGTTCGGCAGTTTGAGTTTTTCCGCGCGGCTTTGCGCTTCGCTGAATTGCGCGGGGCTCAAACCGAGGCGGCTGACCAGTTCAGCGGCACGGTTCCAGTCGTCCTGATAGAGCAGCAAGGTCACCAGATTCAGTGCCGCCAATTGATCGCTCTGCTTGAGTTCCATGGCGGTAAGAAACTCGAAACGCGCGTCGTCGATGCGCAATTGATTGAGGTACACCACGCCGAGGTCATTACGGATTTTTTCGTCGGTGGGCGCCAGACGCGCGGCGCGTTGCAGATGCGCCTGCGCCTGGCCGTAGTCGGATTTGGCCGCAGCGAGTTGTCCCAGACCGTGCTCGGCTTCGGCCGCCAGACACGAACCGAGCAGGCTGCGATACAACGGCTCGGCCTCGCTGCGCCCGAGCAGTCGATAAACCTTGGCCTTGCGCAAGCGCACGTCGGCGATGTTGTCCGGCAAGCTTTGCAGATTGGCGAGGCTGGCGTGCAGCTTGCCATCGTTGGCCATGTCATCGGCGAGGTTCAGCGACAGTTGCTGATCGGAACTCAACTTGGCGCAACTGGCCGAACCGGTCAGCGCCTCCCAAGGCATTTGCCCGGTGTTGGCACAGCCGCCAAGCAGCAGCAAACAGGCACCTGCAATCATTGCTTTCATCACGATCCCTCTAGGCTCCCAACGCTTTCGCCAGGGCGGTGAAACCCGGGCCGGCCAGGACAATCAATAACGCCGGGAAGAGAAACAGCATCATCACGACGGACATTTTCGCGGACATCTTGGAGATGTATTCCTGCAGACGCGTCAGGCGCCGGTCATCCAGTAATTGCTTGAGCGCCAGCAACGACTTCATCGCGCCGCCACCCTGATACAGCAACTGCTGGAGTATCACGCAGGTGTCGGTGAACTCATCGACCGCCAGTAACTGCGTGGCTTTGTTCAACTCTTCGCCCAGTTCGAGGCCGGAGTCGACACGGCTCAACACCAGGCGCAATTCATACGTCAGCACCGGCAACAACGCCTGACCTTCATGGCTGAGCACGCGCAACGCCTGCTCCACGGCCATGCCGGATTCGAAGAGAATGCGCAACAGTGGAATGAACGTGCCGATCTCGCTGGCCAGTTGTTTTTGCCGACGCGCGACGGCGATCACCAACAGGCGCTTGGGCAACAGATAGCCGACGCCAAGCGCGAACAACGGCGCGATCCACTGTTTTTCCACCGCCGGGAAAAACACCGATTGCAGCAACACCGTCAGCGCCAGCAACAGCAGTGGCGAGCCGATCTGGCAAGCCGCGAACAGTGAACGCTGACGCGCACTGCGCCAGCCAACTCGGTTAAGCAGCGACTGGGTTTCGTTGTCGAGTTTGACGCTGCGCTGGCCGACCTTGCTGTCGCCGAGCACTTGCAGAAGGTTGCCAAACCGGTTCTGGCGCAGCAGATCACCTTCCAGACGACGGCTGATCTGCCGGGCGCGGCGGCGCTGTTCCAGCAGGCCGGTGAGGAGTAAGGCGGCGGCGCCGAGCAGAAGCAGCGCGCTGATCATCAAGGGTGTGGTCATAGGCTGCGCAACATCCGCCAGAGCAACAGACTGCCGATCACCTGCATGCCGAAGGCCGTGGCCAGCATTCGTTGCCCCGAAGGGTCGTGCCACATGGCGACCAGATAAATCGGATTGGCCATCAGAAAATAACCGGCCATGACAATCGGCAGCAAACCCAGCACCCAAGCAGTGAGGCGGGTTTCGCCGGTCATCGCGCGCAACTGGCGCGAGGCCTGATCGCGCTCGCGGATCATCTTGATGAGGTTTTCCAGCAGTTCGCTGGCGTTGCCGCCGTAACGGTGATTGACCTTGAGGCCGAGGGCGAACAAACGGAATTCATCACGCTCGTACAGCTCCGCCAAGTCCGACACCGCGTCCGGCAGGCTCACGCCCAACTGCACGTTGCGCTGGACCCGGCCCATGGCGTTTTTCAGCGGGTCTTCGCTGGCTTCGATGCCGCCCAGCACGGCATCGGCGAGGGTGCGCCCGGACTTCAAACTGCGCACGGTGTGGTCGAGCAATTGCGGCAGTTGTTCGATCATCCGCCGCAAGCGCCGTTGGTAACGCCAGCTGACAAACAGGCGCACGGCCAGCGGCGGCAGCACGATCAACACCAGCAAACCGAGCACACCGGCAAGGGCAAAACCGATCAGCATGGCGAATGCCCACAACAGCAACCACAGGCCTAGGCGATCCGTCGGCCGACCGAGACCTGCACGCAAAAAAGCGCGCTCCAGTCCCGCCCAACGTGGCGCGTCTGCTGTCAGTTGTGGCAGGCCCTGATTCAGCCGATCAAGCACACGCTCGGTGCCGCCCTGGCGCCAGCCGTTGTAGAACAGGCGCAGCGACAACCCGAGCAAGCCCAGGCAAATCACGATCAGCAGCAACGGTTTGAGCATGCCGTGGCCCTCAGTGCGCCAGCGTCGGTTCGCGACGCAGCTTGTCGCCCGCCGGGTTGACCGCTTCGCGCAGGAAACCGAAACCGGTGCGCCGGTCGAGGCGAAACAGCGTATTGGTCACATAGACGTCATCGCGCACGCCGACCACCTCGACCACTTCGCTGACGCAGCGCCGCCCATCAGGCATGCGCGTCAGTTGAATCACCACATCGAGCGCGGCACAGATCATCTGCCGCAACGTGCGTTCGGCAATGGTGCGACCGGTCAGGCCGACCAGGGTTTCCAGGCGCAGCAAAGCGTCCTGCGCGTTGTTGGCGTGCACGGTACTCATCGAACCGTCGTGGCCGGTGTTCATGGCGGTCAGCACGTCGACCACTTCGACGCCGCGAATCTCGCCGAGGATGATCCGGTCGGGACGCATGCGCAGGGCGTTGCGGATCAGGTCGCTGGCCTTCACTTCACCGTGGCCCTCGGCATTCGGCGGGCGGGTTTCCAGGCGCACGACGTGCGGGTGGCCGAGCTGCAATTCGGCGACGTCTTCGATGGTCACCAGACGTTCGTGCGGGTTGATCAACTGGCTGAGAATGTTCAGCAGCGTGGTCTTGCCGGTGCCGGTGCCGCCGCTGATGAGAATGTTGCAGCGCTTGCCCACCGCCTCTTCGATGAAGTCGTAGATCGCCTGATCAATGGTCTGCATCGCCATCAGGTCGGTGCTCTTGAGCATGTCCTTGCGAAATTTGCGGATCGACAGACACGGCCCGTCGAGGGCAATCGGCGGAATGATCGCGTTGACCCGGCTGCCATCCGGCAAACGCGCATCGACCATCGGCGACGACTCGTCGAGACGCCGCCCGAGTGGCGCAAGAATGCGCTGCATGACCCGTTCGACGTGGTGCGCATCGATAAAGCGCAGGTCGCTGAGGTGCAACACGCCATCGCGTTCGATGAACACCCGGTGCGGGCCGTTGACCAGAATCTCGGTCACGGCGCTGTCGCGCAGCAGCACTTCCAGCGGGCCGAAACCGGTCAGTTCGTCGACGATTTCTTCGGCCAGACGCTCCATTTCATAACGCGAAATCGCCAGGTGCAGGCGCGCGATGTATTCGGCGACTTTGTCGATGACGAACTGCGAGAGCACCTGCCGCGAGCCTTCCAGCAGGTTTTTCCCAGACTCTTCAATGGCGTCGATGATGTAGCGGTGCAGCACCAGTTTCAGACCGTCGTGGTCGGTGTTGCCGGGCGCAGCGCGCTGCGGGCCACCGAACAGTTGTTCGCTGCTCATGACGTGCCTCGCAAGCGGTTGAACCAGTTGGCCTTGGGTTTGGCCAGGCCTTCGGAGCGTTTTGCCAGGCGTTCGCCGAGGGCGCGCAGGCTTTGGCTGATGGCTTCACGCGGGGCCAGTTCGAACAGGGTGACGCCCTGGTTTTTCGCGTTGAGGCGGATCTCCGGACTGAACGCCAACACCGCGATCACTTCGAGGCCAAAGGTCTTGCCGAGGGTTTCGGAATCCGGTGCGACGTTGCGCAGGTAGCGGTCGATCAACAACCGGCCGTGGTCGAGTTTCATGCCTTTCTCGCGCCACAGATTGAGCACCGCGAGGTTGCGCCGACAGTCGAGGACGTTCTGGTCGGTGTACCACAGCAGCTTGTCGCAATGGCTGACGAACGTGCGCAGCGCTTCACTGTCGGGCTGGCCGGTGAGGTTGACGACGATGTGCTGGAAGTGTTGGCGCAAGGCGCTGAGCAACATGTACAACTCGGCGGCGCTGGTGCGCTCCAGTGGCTCGTCACTGGCGGCGTACGCGAGAATGCGCAAGCCCGCTTCGGCGCTGGTGAAGGCGCTGTCGATCAGCGTTGCATCAAGACGCCGCAAATGCCGCAGCGCATCGCCGAAATGAAACGAGCTTTCCAGCCCGAGCAAGGCCAGGCTGTCGCCGCGCGGCAAACCCAGATCAAGCAGCAACGTCTGCTGTCCGCTCTTCTGCACCACCAGCGCCATGTGGTTGGCCAGCAGCGCGCCGTCTGCGTTGCTTTGCACGCCATAAAGCACAGTCAGACCACCGAGTTGGGTATTCGGCGTGACGGCTGGCAGGCGTTTGCTCAAGCGCCGTACCAGCCCGGCGACTTCACTGGAGCGCGAGCCATAAGCGACGAAATCCCGCGCACCGGCACGCATCGCGTTGAGCACCAACTGATTGTCCATGCCGTCGCCGAGGGCGACGATGGCGAGCATCGGTTTGGCTTCGAGCACGCCTTCGATCAACGCGCTCTGCGCGACCAGATGATCGCGATCCAGCCCGACGAACACCAGGCTGGCGAAGGTCACGTCGACCAGCGCAAGCAACTCGTCAAGGCTGCCGCCACCGGCGCTGACCACTTGGCCGAGCGGCGCCAACGCGCCCTGCAACCACTCCAGATCAGTGTCGTTGCGAGTGATGGCGAGGAAGGTCTGACTGAGGCTCTGGCTCATTGCGATAACCCACTGCGTTTATCGAAGTTGCCGTTTTCAAGGAAGTACAGGCGATACCAGTTCGGGTCGTAGTTGCGCAGTTTTTCACCCGGTAGCGAAGGCAATGGCGCGTTGACTGCCAATGGCTGCACCAGGTGGGGGGTGACGATCATCAGCAATTCGCGCTCTTCGCGATTGATCGATGAGTTGCGGAAAAACGCGCCGATGATCGGGATGTCGCCGAGGCCGGGAAACTTGTTCACTTGGGACGCGTTTTGGGTGCTGATCAAGCCGCTGATGACGAAGCTTTCACCATCGGCCAGCGAGATGCTGGTGTCGGTACGGCGGATGGTGAACGCCGGCACGGTTGTGCCGCCGATGGTCACGCCATTGTTGTAGTCCAGCTCGCTGACTTCCGGCGCGACCTTGAGGGCAATGCGGTCGCGGCCAACGACGGTTGGCGTCAGGGTCAGGCGGATACCGAACTCCTTGTACTCGATGGAGTAGCTGTTGCTGTTGGCGCTCGGTACCGGAATCGGAATTTCGCCGCCGGCGAGGAAGCTCGCGCTCTGCCCGCTCAACGCCACCAGGCTCGGCCGCGCCAGGGTGTAGGCGAAACCGCTGCCTTCCAGCGCATTGACGATGCCGAGGAATTTGCTGCTGCCGCCACCCCAAACGATGTTGAACATGTCGTTGGCCAGCGGAATGCTCGGTACGGCGATGCGCGGGTCGGGCAAGTTGCGCAGCGGCACGAAACCCGGCGTAACGGCAGTGTTGGGCACCGTGCCCGGACCGCCAAACAGAAAGTTGTTGGAACCCTTGCCGTAAATCGACGTGCCCGCCTCTTTCAATTTGGTGCGGCTGACTTCAACAAAGCGAATATCAGTCTGCACTTGCGACGGCAGGGTCGGATCGTCTGTCGCCGGCAGTGCCACCGCAGTCATTGCCGCACTGGCCTTGCCCTGCACAAACACCATGCTCTGGCGCGGTGAACTGGCGCAGGCTGTCCAGATCATCAGCGTGGTTGCGCCGGGCGCGACGCCGGTGAGCAAAACACCTTGATCACCGGTCACGCGCACGTCGGCAATTTTCGGATCGCCGACCGCCACGCGGGTGATCGCCACGGGTGATTGCAGTGCCTGTTGCAGACCTTCGCCGACTTCCAGCGTCGACGGTAACGGACCAAGTGCGGCGCAGTTGCCGACCGCGGCGACCGCGCTGCCGATCGAGGCGACGCTCAGCAGCGAGGCCCGGAGCAAGCCGTTGAACAGGGGCGTGAAGCATTTGCGCATGTAAAGGCGTCCTTGCTCGAATCAGGGAGTGGGTTGAGCGTTTTCGGCACCACGGATGACTTCCACGGTCGCTTTGCGCGCCGTCGGCTGCCCCGCCACGGCGAGAGGCCTGGGCGGTGGCGAGAGTGACAGTTGGCTGAACTCGATCAACTCGCGACGCGGCGTATCGAGCTGTCTGGCGACATCGTTGGCACCGGCCCAGTATTTCGCCAGTTGCTGTTCATCGGCGCTGCGCACCGCCAGGCGCAAGACGCCGGCACCGGACGCCAGCATCAAACGGCTGAGCAAGGCTTCCGGCACCGCCAGCACCACGCTGCGTGCAGCCATTCGCTGTTGTTCCTGCTTGAGTCGTTCATCGTCGCTGCGCGCCGGGCTGGTGGGTTGACCGTCGTTGGTCAGGCCCATCTGGCTGCCGACACCGAGCACGCGCACCGCTGGCACCACCAACTGCGCCGACGGCTGTGGATTGTTTTCGTCCTTGCGCAAAAACAGCAGCACATCGACGTAATCGCCCGGCGCCAGTTGCCCGCCAGCATTGATCACTTCATCCACGGCCACCGCCAGCGCGCGCTCACCGGGACGAATCATTCGCGCCAATTGGCTGCCGGGTTCGAAGCTTTCTTCACTCAGCCAACTGCCGGCACTCAACGGCCGCCATGGTGTGCGGCCGACGACTTGATCGACAGTACTGAGGCTGCCAGCAGGCGCGGTGCGCAGTTTTTCCACGGCGACATCGGCGGCGGTGATTTTGCCGAACGGCGCGATGTCGCGTAGCAACACTACTACCGGTTGGCGGGTCGGATCTTCAACGGGCGCCGCCGGTGCAGCGACGGGGGCAACGGGGGCGACCGCAACCGGTGCGGCGACAGGTTCCACGGGCGGTTGCCGACTCAATGTCAGCCCCCAATATCCGGCAATGATGGCACCCAGCAAAAACAAGCCGGCCAGGCCCAGAGTGATGCGACTGTTCATGACGGCTCTCCCTTTCCCGCTGCGCGTTCTGTCTTATGCAATGACCCGTAACTTCCAACGAGATAAATTCGCAATCAGGCAGCTATGAACAAGTAACTATTTCGCTATTTGACGGTAGTCCAGCGCGAACAAAACGCCATTAACAGCGATGAAATATCCAACGAAAGTAGGAGGCTAAAGCGCCAAACATGGTTTTTTAGTGTAATTGCGCCAACTAATACTTTGGCGTTAATACGTTCTTACAGTTGTTGGGCCGGGGAATGCCGACAATGCTGATGCTGGCACAGGGAAATCATGTTGCGAACGCGCAACACCTGGCGTGCTCAAGGAGAATCCTCATGTCGTATTCCCACATTGCGCAAAAAATCAAATCGCAAGTCGCCTTCTTCAAAGGCCTGGCCAAAGACACCGAGGGCGCGTCCGCCATCGAATATGCGCTGGTGGTCGGCCTCGTGGCGCTGGTGATCGCAGCCTTCGGTAACGGCATCGGCACTCAGGTCACCGCGATCCTGACCCGGATCCAGACGGCACTCACCTGATCGGACCGATAACTTGTCAATGCGGCCATTGGGTTCTAACGTCAGCACTCAGTCCATTGCAGGTGTTGCCTATGAACTCTCCACACACTTCACGCCAGCAGTTGCTCCTCGTCGACGATGAGGAGGACGCACTGCTGGAGCTGGCGGAGTTGCTGGAGGGCGAAGGCTTCACCTGTCATACCGCGACGTCGGTGAAACTGGCCCTGCACCATCTCACTCGCCATCCCGATATTGCGCTGGTGATTACCGATCTGCGCATGCCGGAAGAAAGCGGCATGTCGCTGATCAAGCGTCTGCGCGAACATACCTCGCGCCAGCATCTGCCGGTGATCGTGACGTCCGGGCATGCCGATATGGAAGATGTCAGCGACATGTTGCGCTTGCAGGTGCTGGACCTGTTTCGCAAGCCGATCTATCACGTGCGCCTGCTGGAAACCCTGGACAACCTGTTTCCCAAGGCCAAGGCGAATCAAGGTTGAGGCAGGGGGTTTTAATTGTTGCCGGAACCCACTGCGATCAGTGCGCGGTCACCCGTTGACGCAAGCCGGAATTGCTCGGCGATAACGCCAGGGCCAATTGGGTGCGGTTATGCATGTGCGTCAGACGCAGCACTTGCGAGACGTAGAGTTTCACCGTGTTCTCGGTAATCCCCAGTTCGCAGGCGATCTGATAGTTGGTCTGGCCTTTGCCCACCAGCCTGGCGACATCGAGCTGGCGCGGCGACAGTTGATTGAAGATCGCGGGTATTTCCACGGTTTCGCCTTCGCCTTGCTCTTCTTCACTCGAAGACGTGGGGCCACGGCGGACTTTGTCGAGGTCCTGGTACAGGTCGTCGATCGACTCGGAGAGGTATTGCAGCTTTTGATTGAGGTTGCCGAGTTGCAGGGTTTTCTGCCGTTCGGCCAACACCGCTTCCTGACGACGCAAACCTTCAAGCAGTTCGTCCAGGTTCACCGGTTTCTGGTAGTAGTCGGCAATCCCGGCTCGCAACGCCTTGATCACGTCCTGCTTGTCGGCCCGCCCAGTGAGCATGATCGCTTCAAAGAACCGCTGCTTGCCCGCCAAGCGTTGCAGCTCTTGCACCAGCTCAATGCCGTCCATGTCCGGCATGTGCAGATCGCAAAGCACCAGGCCGATGGCAGGGTCTTGGCTGAACTGGTCGATCGCCTGCTGGCTCGATTCGCACGGCACACAGCGGTAACCGCTGCTTTCGATGAATTCGCAGAGTTCTTCAACAATCAGCGGTTGATCGTCGACCACCAGAACTTTTACAGCAGACGTTAGCTTGCTCACTTGCTACTCCATGCCCAGGCCAAAGGCTGACCGTTCCTGTAATAACGCTGATTTGAAAGTAGACCCACTTTCCTACTATGTACATAGCAGTAGTGGCATGGGGCGACTAATGGATCCAAAGCAGGGTCAGGATTGCGCCCACCAGCACGAACGGTGCAAATGGCAGCTTATTTGACTTTTCCGGGGCCATATATCGAAGACGTTCCCTAAGCCGTTGACTCATATGCAGCCAGAGATTTGGCGCCAGCAGTAACCAGAAGACGCTGGCGATTGCCGCGCCGATAAATGTGCCGAGCAGATGAGTGCCGTCCGTCGCGAAAGCGAAAGCTGTCATAAGTTTCACATCGCCAGCACCGAAACGGTTCAGCAGATAGCCTGGCAGCGTCAGCAACAGCGCCAGCAAAAAAGCCCAGCCGCCCTGCACCGCGTCTGCGCCCAGCCACGTTTGGCCAGTCAACAGCAGATACACCGCCGCCAACCCGCCAACGCCGAGGGTCAGCAGATTGCCGATGTGCCGTTGGCGGGCATCCTGCGCCGCGCATAGCGTCAGCCAGATCAGTAGGACAAAGCTGTGCATGCGGTAAAAAACGTCCGTTTTGGCCGAATGATTCTATGCTGATATTACGTAGTGAATGTCAGGGTAGACGCACTCATGAAATCCGCCCTCCCCCGCAAGCAAAAAGGCGCTGTCGCCATCGAGTTCGCCTTGGTGTTCGTCATCTTCTTCGCCGTGTTTTATGGCTTGGTGAGCTACAGCTTGCCGCTGTTGTTGATGCAGTCATTCAATGAGTCCACCGCCGAAGCCGTGCGCCGCAGCGTGGCGCTGGATCCGGCGACCGCCAACTACTCGACCGCCGTCACCGCCACCGCCCGCACCGAGTTGACCCGACAACTGGGCTGGCTGCCCGCCGCGTTGAATTTCAACGCGGCCACCGACAGTTCGATCACCTACGTCGGCGGTGTGTTGACGGTGACCATCAACTATCCCACCAGCAAATTGAATCAGGCGTTGCCGTTTCTGGTGTTGCCGGGCGTCGGCACGGTGCCGCGCCTGCCGGCAACATTGCGCGCCTCGTCGAGCCTGCAATTTTGAGTGCCGGTGAAACGCTGTTCAGCCGCTTGCTCAATCGACAACCCGGCACCTCCCCACCACTGGAAAGCCCGGTGGCGCAAAGCGTCGGCCTGCAGTTGTATCTGGATGGCGACGGCCAGGTCCTGCACCTGAGCGGGCCATTACGGCACTTGCTCGCGCAACGCATGGCCAGCACGCAACCTGCGCATCTGCTGGATTACCTGCTGCCGCACAGCAGTCTTGCCGTGGAGGGACAACCGGCCGACTGGCAAGGACAATTGCTCGACCTCGATTTTTTCAGCCTCGCCGGCCCGCCGCTGCACTTGCGCGGCTGGGTGCAAGCGCAGGGTGACGGCTGGCTCCTGCAGATGCTCGATATCGGCGATTTGCTCGGTGAACGGCGTCAGGCGCGTAGCCGCGAGCAAGCGCAAATGCTCGCCACGCAGATTCGCGATCAATTACGCCTGTGCAGCCTCGCCCGCCTGCCGGATGCGCTGGGCGAGCAGTTGCAACGCCTGAGTCAGCAATTGCACATCCCGTGTCTGGCGGTAGCGCTGCTCGACGAGCAAGGCCTGGGCTGGCAGATTCATCAGCATTACACCGCGTTGAACGCGCCCCGACTGTGGCGTGAACAGCAGCGTTTGGGCACTGGCCTCGACAGTTTGAACGGTGCAGCACCGCAACGTTTGCTGAGCAGCGAACAGCCGCGTCTGAGCGCATTGTTCGGCCCGCATGCAGGTTTCGCCGTGCCCTATCGCGATGCCCAAGGCGTGGCGGCATGGCTGCTGTGCGCCGACTACAACGCGCAACAACAGGCGCCGGACCTCAGCGATCACGACTGGCTGCTGCTAGCAGCGGCGGTGGCAGCACCGTTACTGGAGCGCTTGCGCGAGCATCGTCACCATCAGCAACTGGAACGCCTGGAAACCCTGCAAGCGCTGCTCGGCACCGGTTGGTGGGAAGTATTCAGCGACAGCAACGAAGTGCAGTTGGCGCCGACACTGGCGCAAAGCCTGGCGTTGACGACGACGCGGTTGCCGATTCAGGACTGGTTCAATCAGGTTCACCCCGCCGACCGCGATGAGCTGCGCAGTCGCCTGCAAGCGCTGCAAGACGAAGGCGTGCCGCTGGAGTTGTGCGTGCGCTGGCAAGCCGACGCGCAATCGTTGCCGCTGTGGTATCGCCTGCAAGGCCGCTCTTTGGGCATCGGTGCCCAGCGCCGGCTGGTGGGTTTCATGCTCGACATCAGCGACATCAAGAATCAGCAGCAACAGGCCGCCGCAGCCCATGCGCGGCTGGACAATCTGATCGCCAGTTCGCCCGCCGTGATCTACGTGCAACGCTACGTTGCCGGGGCGCTGCAACCGACGTTTTTCAGCGCCAGCCTGAGCGCTCTTTTGGGCTGGAGTCTGGCTGACTGCGACGATGGCCGTCTGGTCGAACACGTCCATCCTGATGATCGCCCACACTATTTCGAACGCACTCGGCAGTTGCTGCGCGAAGGCGCGGTGAGCGCGCGTTATCGAGTGCTTGACCATCAGGGCAACGTGCACTGGCTGCTCGACGAAGCCAAGTTGCTGCGCGACGATCTCGGCTTGCCGGTAGAAGCCGTCGGCCTGTGGCTGGACGTGACTGACGCCACTCTTGCCGCCGAACAGGTCAAGGCCAGTGAAGAGCGCTACCGGATTTTGGTGGAAGATTCGCCGGCGATGATTTGCCGTTATCGCCCGGACCTGACCCTGACGTTCGGCAACCGCCCTTTGGCGATGTACCTGGAATGCGCGCCGGAGCAATTGCCCGGGGTCAATCTGGGCAGCTGGATGTCGGACGAGCAACGTGAAGCATTCCTCCAGCGTCTCGCGCAACTGACGCCGGAGGTGCCGGTGAGCACAGCGGAAATCAACCTGTGCCTGCCCGGCCGTGAGCATGCCTGGTGGGTCTGGTCGGATCGCGGCGTGTTCGATGAACACGGCACACTGATCGAGGTACAAGCGGTGGGCCGCGACAACACCGAAGTGCGCCGCTCGCAGCAACAACTGACGCAAAGCGCAAAAATGGCCACCCTTGGCGAAATGGCCACCGGCCTCGCGCATGAAATCAATCAGCCGCTGAACGTCATGCGCATGGCCATCGTCAATGTGCTCAAGCGTTTGAGCAATGGCGACGTGCAGATCGACTACCTGACCGACAAACTCAATCGCATCGACGCGCAAGTGCAACGGGCCGCGCGGGTGGTCGATCACATGCGCGTGTTCGGCCGGCGCTCGGAAGTCGAACAGCAGCCGTTCAATCCGCTGGAGGCGATCGAAGGCACGCTGTCGCTGCTGTCTGAAGGATTGCGCGGCAAAGGTGTCGAATTGCGGATCAAGGAGGCTGGCTTTCAGGTTCAGGTGCGCGGTTACGTCGATCAACTTGAACAAGTGCTGATCAATCTGATGGTCAATGCCCGCGACGCGCTGCTCGGCAAGCGCGAAGCCAACCGCGACTTCCAGCCGTGGATCGCCCTGCATGCCGAGTGTGACGAACACGTCGTGCGGCTGTGGGTCGAGGACAATGGCGGCGGCATCGACCCGCGTTTGCTGGAACGTATTTTCGAGCCGTTTTTCACCACCAAACCGGTCGGTGTCGGCACCGGTCTGGGCTTGTCGGTGAGTTACGGCATCATCGACAACATGGGCGGACGCCTGAGTGTGCGCAACGGCGACGAGGGTGCGCGGTTCTGCATCGAGCTGCCGATTGCGCTGACCGATTAGATCGCCAGCATCGGCTGCCCCGGTGGCCGGCAACTGAGGTTGGCGCCGACATCGACCTTGTTCAGGGTGATGCCGAGATTGGCCAGCAAACCATCAAGAATCGGGTCGAGTACCGGGCTGAGCAGATTGTCGATGACCACGCCCAACGTACTGTTGACGCTCGCCAGCACGTCCGCAGTGGTGGTCAGCAAGCCACCGAGCAAACTCGAACCGGTGGGTTTGTACGCCTGCACCTGAACCCCGCTCAAGGTGCCTTTCAGACTATTGACCAGGCCCTGCGTACCGAAGCTGTAATTCAGCGGCGTCTGCTTGATTTCCGGTGGCTGGTTGTAGGTGTGGATGTTCTGCATGCTCGCCACTGAGGTATCGACCATAACCCCGAGACCGCCGCCGTAAAACGGTTTGCGCGTGCTCTGGTCGCACGTCGCCGAGCCCAGCCCGAGCAGCGGAATGGTGCAGGTGATGACGCCGACATCGATCAACGCCAATGGCTGCACGGTGACATCGGCCGAGGAGGAAAACGCATTGGTCGCGTCGATCTTGCCGACCTTGAGTTTGACCAGTGACGAGTTGGTCTGGGTGGTCAGGCTTTTCGTCGCATCGCTGACGCAGTTGAAATCGGTGACATGGCTGTCAGCAGCGGCAGCTTCAAGGAGGATGTCGATGCTCGAGGTCGGCAGAATTTGCAGATTGGTGCGCTGACAGGTGCCGCCCAATGCGCAGAACAACGAGTTCAGCGTGCCGGCGATGTTCAGGTGCAGCAGGTTGTTGAGGGTGTCGGTCAAGCCACCGACCAGCGGCGTACTGACGATGGCGCTGGCCAGACCGGCGACACCGGACAGCAGTGGCAGGTTCAGCGAGATCAGTGTGCGTACCTGCGCGGTTTTCACGTAGATGCGGTTGGCGCCCATCGGGTCGGCCTTGGCCAGCGCCGGGTTGCCCACTGCCGACAACTGCGGCGGCTGGATGACTTTGACTTTCACCGAACCATTGACCAGCCCCGGAATGCTCAATGGCACGGTGGCGGTCAGGGCGTTCTGACTGTTGGCCAGTTGCACCACGGCTTCGAGTAACTGGAACACCTGCAGATTGGCATTAAGCGCGGCCGAGGTCGCGCCAGTTTGCAGTTGCAGCAACTGACCGAGCACCACCGAGGTGTTGCCGACGATGGCCTTCAACCCGAGCAAGCCGCTGACCGCGACACTGGTGGTGCTGCCACCCTTGGTCAATACGGTGATGGCGGTGTCGATCAGTTGATTGATCTGGATGCTTTGACTGAGTACCTGGGTGTAGTTACCGGCGTCGACGTGGACGTCGAGCGCCAGTTGATTGAGATAACTGAGCAGACTGATATTGGTGTCCACCAGACCTTGCCAACCGGCGACGCTGAGGTTGAGGCTGCCGCCGAGCAGTCCGCCCCACAGCGCATTCAACGCGGCTGACTTGCTGGCGTCGACCGTCAGTGCGGTGGTACCGATGGTCAGTTGCGCCATCGGCGGCAGAATCGCCGACGTGCCCACCGCCGTCGCGTGCAGGCGCGTGGTCGGAGCGACGCTGCCCGGCCGGAACAACGCGTACAGTGCGGCGCCAACACTGGTGGGCACCACGCGCGTGGCGACGACGCTGATCGCTTCTTTCTTGCTGGCATCGACGGTGAAGGCACGCAGGTTGTTCGCACCGGTTTGCACGGTGCCGCAGGTCACGGCAAGGGTCGTATCCTGCGCCACGGCAAAACCATTGCGCGCGGCGCTGGCGGTGGCAAAAGCGGCGGCGCTGAGCCCTGTCAGGCAATCACCGCTGCGCGAGATCGCCTCGAGCGCGGCGACATCGACCACCCGCTGCAAGCGCCGTTGTTCCATGTACAAGCGACCGCTGTCGACCACCAGCACCATGCACACCAGCGCCAGGCCGAGGGTTAACGCCGCCATCAGACCGATCGCCCCGCGTTGCCGGGCCGGGCCGTTGAAATGCGAACGAGGCGACATGGCGCACTCCTTTGCCGTGACCTCCATTGATGCAACTGAGTGTAGACGCGCCCGGCCCTGCCTGCTGGCAACACGCCAGCCTCAGCGCAAAAACCCAGCGTTCTGTTGAAACGGCCCTTTCAAGATCAACAGATCGCAGCCTGCGGCAGCTCCTACAGGGGTTAGCGTGGGGGGTAGTTGGTGAGGATGCGGGCGACCGTCTCGCGGATGGCGTTGCTGCGATCCTCGGGGTTGGGCTTGCTGGCGAGCATTTGCTCGTCGCTGCCGCGCCACACCAGTTTGCCGTCCTTGCCGTCGAGCAGGTCGATCTGGATGGTCGCGACTTTGTAGGTGATGTTGCGCGTTTCGTTGTACATCGGCGCGCCCCAGTAGCCATTCCATGGGCCGCCCCAACCGCCGCCGTAATTGGTCGTCACTTGTTGCTGACGATCCTCGACGATCAGATAAGTCTGCACATTCAAATCACCTTTGGCGCCCGCAGCCGCCGGGCGCAGACCACGCTGATCAAGTTGATCCGTTACCGCTTGGCGAATGCGTTGCTCGGTCAGGTCGCTTTTGATCCGTGGATCATCCGGGCGATATTGCAGGGCGGGGTCTTTCCAGCTCCAGCTGCGATAGGCGGCAAAGTCGCGGCTGGCGTCGAAGTCATGATTGACCTGGTTGGCGGCGCAAGCACTGAGCAGTGCGGCCATGGCCAGTAAAGCGAGACGGCGGAACATGGTTTTTCTCCGGTTGAAGACATGAGCCTGCTAGAGCTTCTCATTTGCAGCAAGCTAACTGGGAGGATACGCCGACATGGCCTTTTCCACAGCCTCGCGAATCGAATCCGTGCGGTCAATCTGATTGCCCTTGGCGCCGGTTTCCGCGCTGGCACTCCACACCGGTTGCCCCGTGCCGGCGTCAAACAGATCGACTTGCACCACCACGACCTGCTCGGAATAGGTGCGCACCACCGGCACGCTGTTGTACATGCCGTAGCCGCGCCCATAACGATCATAGCCGCCGTATCCGCCGCCGTAGTAGCCGTAATCGTCCTGCGCCTGACGCAAGCGCGTTTGCAGGCTCAGATGGGCGCTGACCAACAGGTCGGCCGGACGATTGTCATGCAAAGGGCGCAAACCCCGTTGATCCAGCGCGTTGCTCACCGCCTCGGCCACTTGCGCCGAATCCGCCCACGCCGTACCCGGCGGCAATTGACCGTTAAGCCAGGCCCAACTGCGGTAGCGCCCGTAATCACGCGGCGGCGCCGGGTAAGCGCTGCGGTCAAAGGTGTTGGCCGCTTGCGGCGGCGCCGGCGGCAACGGCCGCGACTGCGCCACGTAAGGGTTGCTGCCCTGGCAGGCGGCCAACCCCAGACAGATCAGCAATAACCCGGATTGAGCTTTCATTTTGTGCTCCGATCAGACCGGCCGGCAGATCCAGTGCAGGTAACGCCCAAGCCCGGCGAAGCTTGGGTGACGACGGTGAGCGAGCTCCATCTCGAGCAAATCGACGAGTTCGGCGCGGGCCTGGAATTCCACCGGCATGTAGTCGTGAAAAACCCGGATCCCGCTCTGGCTTTCGACCTGCCACAGGCCGTCGAGTTGCGTTGCCAATTCGCGCGGATCGAGCGGTTGCTGCGGGGTCAGGCTCTGCTTTTCACCGGCCATGTCGTTCTTGCGCATTTTCTTGAAATGGCCTTTGAGCAGGTTGCGGTAGATCAGCGCGTCGCGGTTGTAGAACGCCAGCGACAACCAGCCGCCGGGCTTGGTCAATTGGTGCAGCACCGGCAGGATCGCGTGGGGTTCGGCGAGCCACTCGAGCACGGCGTGGCAGATCACCAGATCGTAGGGTTCGGTGAGTTGCCCGAGCAACGCCTGCCACGGTGCCTGAATAAACGTCGCGGTTTGCCCAGCCTCGGCGAAACGCTGGCGGGCGCCTTCGAGCATCGGCGCGGCCGGCTCGGTGAAGGTCACGTCGTGGCCACGTTCGGCCAGCCATAAAGACATGTGGCCGAGACCACCACCGATGTCGAGCACCCGCAACGGGCGATCCGGCAACGCTTCGGCAAGGTCGGCCTGCAACACCGCGAGGCGAATTGCGCCTTTGGCACCGCCGTAGATTTTTTCGGCGAAACGCGTCGCCAACTGATCGAAATGCCGGTCGCTCATCAGCTGAACCGCCGTTCGCTGTCGGCGAGCTTGGCGCGCACCACTTCATTCATGTCCAGGCCCAACTCGCTGCACAGCAGCAACAGATACAGCACGATATCGCCGACTTCCTGCCCGGCGTGGGCGAGTTTTTCAGCGGGCAACTGGCGCGACTGGTCCTCGCTCAGCCACTGGAAAATTTCCACCAGTTCAGACATTTCGACGCTGGCGGCCATGGCCAGGTTTTTCGGGCTGTGAAATTGCCGCCAGTCATTGCGGTCGCGAATGGCGTGCAGGCGTTCGGTCAGTTCAACAAGGTTCATCGGGCTCTCCTGAAGGCGTATAGCTTCAAGCGGATACGCCCTGAAGGCAAGACCCATGTAGGAGCTGCCGCAGGCTGCGATCTGTTGATCTTGATCTTTGAAAAACAACATCAAAAGATCGCAGCCTGCGGCAGCTCCTACAGGTTTTACGTTCGGCGCTGCATTGGGCCATACTCGTGGCAGGGAACTCGGCCACCTGCGTTGTGGCCCAAGGCTCAGCTCTTTCATCAGGATGAACACATGCAGGTAGAAAGCTTTTTCGAGTGGCTCGGCCAGGCGCTCGGCTCGATCATCCGCTTTATCGTCGACGGGCTCAGTGGCCTGTTCAACATTCTGAGCCATGCCGGCGGCAATTTTGTCGACGGGCTGGCGAAGACGCTGGGGATGGACACGTCGATCATCAGCATCATCGCGCTGATCGTCGGGCTGATGCTGCTGTGGTCGGCGATTCGCGCGTTCATGAATGCGTCGATCATTGCCGGGATCATCTGGTTGCTGCTGGGGTTGTGGTTGCTCAGCTGGATAATTCACTGACACCAAAAAACCTTGTAGGAGCTGCCGCAGGCTGCGATCTGTTGATCTTTTAAGGCAACATCAAAAGATCGCAGCCTGCGGCAGCTCTTACCTGTTTATCCGGGGCGCATAAATCCTCACCCACTACCTCCCGCACACAACTTCTCCCCTGCAAGAGTGTGGTTCAGTGGAAACATTTCTAGCTGACCCACCGTCTACAGGGGATTGTGTTAATCGCTACAATCCCCGCTCCCCCAAGGAGCCTGCATGTCCAACCTGACCACCGACTGGCGCGATCGTCCGACTCATCGCAAAGTCTGGGCGCTCGCTGCGCCGATGATCCTTTCCAATATTTCCGTACCGCTGGTAGCGCTGGTCGACAGCACCGTCATCGGTCATTTGCCCCACGCCCATCAGTTGGGTGCCGTGGCGGTGGGCGCCAGCCTGTATACCTTTCTCGCCTGGGCCATGGGCTTTCTGCGCATGGGCACCACCGGGTTTGCCGCGCAGGCGGCCGGGCGCAGCGATGGCGCGGCGTTGCGGCAGATTCTGTTGCAGGGCCTGCTACTGGCGATGGGACTGGCATTGCTGCTCGGCAGCCTCGGCGTACCGATGAGCGGCCTGGCGCTGCATTTCATGCAGCCGTCAGCGGAACTCGATCAGCTCACTCGCGACTTCTTCCACACGCGGCTGTTCGGCCTGCCGGCAGCGCTGGCCAGTTACGCGCTGGTTGGCTGGTTCCTCGGTACGCAGAACGCACGCGCGCCCCTGGCGATTCTGCTGACCACCAATCTGATCAACATCGTCCTCAATCTGTGGTTCGTCATTGGCCTGGACTGGGGCGTGGTCGGATCCGCGCGCGCCTCGGTGATCGCCGAATGGAGCGGCGCCCTGCTCGGCTTGCTGCTGACACGCAAAGCCTTACGCGCGTATCCCGGGCACATCATCTGGGCGGCGCTGAAGCTGTGGCAGAGCTGGCGACCCTTGCTGGCGGTCAATCGCGACATCTTCATCCGCAGCCTCGCACTGCAATCGGTGTTTTTCATGATCACCGTGCAAGGTGCGCGGCTCGGCGATGCGACGGTCGCGGCCAATGCGCTGCTGCTCAACGGCCTGCTGCTCACCGCCCACGCACTGGACGGGCTTGCGCATGCCGTTGAAGCGTTGTGCGGGCATGCCATCGGCGCGCGTGATCGTCTGGCCCTGCGCCGTTCGCTAGTGGTGGCCGGCGGCTGGTCATTGATCGCCAGCCTCGGTTTTGCTGCGCTGTTTCTTCTCGGCGGGCATCTGTTCATCGAGATGCAGACCAATATCCAGAGTGTGCGTGACACGGCGTTTGTCTACCTGCCTTATCTTGCCGTGCTGCCATTGATTGCGGTGTGGAGCTACCTGCTCGACGGCCTGTTCATCGGCGCCACCCGCGCCCGCGAAATGCGCAACGGCATGCTCCTGACCGTTGTCCTGCTATTGCCGTTCGCCTGGGCGCTGCAAGGGTTGGGCAATCACGGCCTGTGGATGTCGTTTCTGCTGTTCATGGTGCTGCGCAGCCTCACGCTCGGGGCGATGGCCTGGTGGCTGAAGCGCAATGACGGCTGGTTCAGCGGCGGCGTTCACTGAGTCGGCGTGTGCTGGATGAAGCCGACGATTTGATCGAGTACCGGCGCCAATTGCCGCAGCGGCCGCGACAATGTCGCGACCAGCGTCACATGGCTGGGCCGCGAGTAATACAGATCCTGCACCGGCACCCCGGCCCCGCGCAGCTTGCGCGCCAGGCCGCCGGTATTGCGTGACGGGTTGACCAGATCATCCTCGGTCGCGGCAATCAGCAAGGCCGGCGGTGCGCCTCGGCTGACATGGTTGATCGGCTGCGATTGTGGCGGTGAATCCGGCCAGAAGAACACCGGGCGCACGTCAGGATTTTTGATCGGCAGGAAATCATAAGGCCCGGCCAGTCCGATCCAGCCACGCAGATCGTGGGGTGACATGCCCACCGCCGCGAGAAAATCCGCATCGAGGGCGAGCATCGCCGCGTTGTATCCGCCGGAACTGTGACCGAGCAAATACAAGCGTTGCGGGTTGCCGGAATACTCGCGGATATGCGCCTTGGTCCAAGCCAGCGCCTGCGCGCCGTCCTCGAGAAACGCCGGATAGCGCACCTGCGGGTACAAGCGATAATCCGCCACCACCGCAACAATCCCCCGCGAGGCCAACGCTTCGCCGACGAAGGTGTAATCCCCGCGATCGCCACTGTTCCAGCTGCCGCCGTAGAAAAACACCACGACCGGCGCATCGGCGAGCGGCTGACGCGGCACGTAGACGTCGAGCTTCTGCCGTGGATCAGCACCATAGGCGATACCCGTCGTGCGGCTGAAGGTGTCGTCCGGCGTCAGCGCATTGAGGATTTTCACCGGCGAACAGCCACCGAGGCTCAACATCAGCAGGACGCTGGTGATTGCGCCGAACCACGTTGAACCGAGCCATTGCCGAAAACCAACGCTCATGGAGGCTGCTCCCTCAGGGTTATTCTTTCTGCCAGTGTCGCCGCAAATAATCGAGCCGCTCCTGTTGCGTCAGCCCCGCCGGTTGCGGCACCAAAACTTCACGCGGATGCTGCAAGCGTAGCCACAACCAGCCATCGAGCACCGCGCGCTCGGTAAATCCCAGCGCCATGCCTTGCCCGGCATGCAGCGACAACTGCGCATAGGCGATACCCATGGATTGGCTCCAGCGCCAGATATGCTGCTCCAGCAGGCAAGTCTGCAGGCGCTCGCACTGGCGCGGGCTCAGCGTTTCCTCGATTGCCAGGCGTTCGACCGGCAGGCGCGGGTTGCGTAACTGTTGCCAGCCCTCAGAGCCGACGCCGCGATCCGCCCAGGTGCCACCGAACCAGCGCACCTGCCGGATCGGCCCGAGCCAGCGGCTCAACTCGCGGGCATCGCAGGCATCGAAGAAGTAGCTGGCGGTCTGGCGGTTGTAAAAGCCCAGCAAGGCCCGATGGCTCAGGCCGAATGAAACGGTGAGCATGCGGCGCAAATGCCCGAGCAACGGCTCCACAGGCGTTGTGCTTTCGAGGAGCAGGCCGCGCCAGGTCTGTGGATCGCTGTGACACAAGGCCGCCAGCGCCGGGCAGTTCTGCAGGCTGATCAACAGCGGCCCTTGCTCACGAATGGATTGAAACTCGGTGCCGTCGAACAGCCAGAAACACTGCACGCCAGCGAAGCCTGCGCGTAACGTGGTCAAGGCCTGCGGCGCATCGACACTGTCGAGTAACAACCACTGCGCGACGGCGCTCATCGTCCGCCGCTCTGTTCAAGGGACGTCACCAGCCGACAGGTACACACCGCCTGCGAACAATGCACGAAGCTGCCGCCACCCGGCATCAGACACAGCAGCATCAAAGGTTCCGCCGATTGCAGCAGGCGTTGCAGCCCGTCATCGAGTCGGGTTTGCGGCGGTAATGGCAAGGGCTGGTCTGCGACCGGCGCCGCAGCGACTTGCAATACACCAGTGATCATCGGTTGATCCGGATCACCCTCGAAGAAACTCACCACCACTTCGACACCCTCGGCCAGTGCATTCATTGGCGCCTCGGCCAGGGTTGGCGACATAGGCAGCCAGCAATGGCTGTCGGCGGCACCCTCGCCCTGATACGACCAGTCGAACTGCACCGCGACCGGACGCGATTGATCAGGACGCGGTTCATCGACGGCAACCACCCAGGCCCGTTGCAGACTGTGCATGCGCTGGCGAACAGCAACCGTCGCCGACGCAGCAACCCAGGACTGCTCCAGCGCAAAGATCCGGTTGCTGTAGGCCGGGATCTGAAGTTGATCGGCGTGATGCTCGATTCGGTTCAACAACCAGCGCCGGTTGCATTCACCCAGCGGATGGCCGCTCAGTGCCAGCCACCGGCCGCTGCGCAATCGCGCCAGCTCACTGCAGCCTTCGGCCGTGCGCGTCGACTGCGCGCCGCTGGCCAAGCTCTGACGTTGGCCCTGCAACCGCCATTGGTGGATCGCCTGCGGCTCACTTTGCCCGTCACCTTCGCCGCAAAACACCGCCGCGACGGCTTGCGGCAGTTGCGTCGGATCATCGCCGAACACCAGGCAATGTCCGTCGGGACGATGCTCGAAGTGATAGTGAATGCGCGCCTGCCGGCACAAGCGCTGGAGCAGTTGCAGATCCGATTCGTGGTACTGGGTGCAGAAGGTCCGGACCGGATGATCGACGCGGCACTCGAAGCGGCGCTGCGCGCCAACGATGCCGTGTTCCCTGAGCACTTGATCAAGGATCTGCGGCACCGAGCGGCCACTGAATATGCGCTGGCTGAAGCGCAGACTCAGGTAACTCAACCTCGGCCCCAGACGCACTCGGCACAACCTCGCAGCATGGCCGTACTCGTGCTGGACAAGGCTTTGCAATTGCCCGTGCACACCCTCCCCCAGCGCGCCGAAACAAAGAAACGCTGATCGGTAGAGCAAACCGGCAAGGTCCAGTTGCGCATCGTCGATCAACACATCGATCTCGAACGCAAACGGCTCACTGAGCGCTTCGTTACCGGTAAAGGCCAGGACTTCGAGGGGGTCGGACAGACCCGCTACATCGAGACGAAACAACGACTCGTTGAATGGATCGAACATTGGCGGATCTCTACAGGAGGGGCGGCCGAGGATTCTCGCCGAGAGGCATGGCCGAGTAGAGTGCCGAAGTACAACTTAGGAAATGACCTACGCGAAAAGCAGACCGGATGACTTTGCTGACCCGGATAGACAAGGATTTCACACGGAACTTGGGATATGTCCCACCGGGATATCCGAATTTTCCCCGGCTAGCGGGGAAAACTTCAGACAACCCGGTGAAACGACAACCTGCCGTCAGGAAGACAGGTAGGAGGAACGGGTCAGGCCCAGACGCAAGGCATCGAGGAATTGCGTGCGCTCGCCGGCACTGATGCGCGCGCTGGCGCACTTGTCGCGGTAGTGCGTCATCAGTTCTTCTGGCGACAAGTGCACGTAACGCAGCATGTCTTCGATGGTGTCGTGGGTCTCGATACCGGCGTGGTACACGCTGCCATCGGCGTTCTGGTAGATGTTCACCGAGTCGGTGTCACCGAACAGGTTGTGCATGTCGCCAAGGATTTCCTGATAGGCGCCGACCAGGAACACGCCCAGCAGGTAGTCTTCACCTTCGTTCAAACCGTGCACCGGCAAGCTGGTTTCGATGCTCTGCTCGTCGACGTACTGGTTGATCTTGCCGTCGGAGTCGCAGGTCAGATCCTGCAGCACGGCGCGGCGCAGCGGTTCTTCGTCAAGACGGTGCAGCGGGATGATCGGCAAGACCTGATCGATCGCCCAGGTGTCCGGCAGGCTCTGGAACACCGAGAAGTTGCAGATGTACTTGTCGGCCAGCTTGTCGTTGAGCTCGTCGAGCACCTGACGGTGCGAACGCTGACGCGCTTTCAGCGAGTTGTGCAGGCGACGGCAGACCGCGAAGTAGCACTGCTCGGCCAGGGCTTTTTCGGCCAGGGTCAGTTTGCCGTCAGCGTACTGCGCAGCCACGTCGCTCATGTAGTGCGTGGCGCGCCAGTAGGTTTCGGTGACCATTTCGATGTCGGTCGGGCCGAGCAGGTCAACCAGCCACTGCACGGTTTCCGGCAGCGATTCCTTGTTTTCGATCTGCGGGATTTCGTCGTTGTGCTTCTCGACGTCAGTCACCTGCACAACCAGCATCGCGTGGTGCGCGGTCAGCGAGCGGCCGCTCTCGGAGAAGATGTGCGGATGCGGCAGGGCCTGCGCATCGCAGAACTCCTTAAGCATGCCGACCACGACACCGGCGTAATCGTCCATGTCGTAGTTGATCGAACTGGCGTTGCGCGAGTGGGTGCCGTCATAGTCGACACCGAGACCGCCGCCAACGTCGATGTGATCGACCGGCAGACCGAGGTTGCGCAACTCGCCGTAGTAACGGATCGCTTCCTTGAAACCGTGCTGATAGTCAGCCAGGTTGGCAATCTGCGACCCCATATGGAAGTGCAGCAGGCGGATGCCCTGATCGAGACCGGCCGCGCGAAAGCGCTCGACCACCGACAGCAGTTGTGCCGCCGACAGACCGAATTTGGATTTCTCGCCACCGGTGTCCGCCCACTTCGACGACGCCAGCGACGACAGGCGCACGCGCAGGCCGACCTGTGGCTTGACCTTCAGCGAGGCGGCTTCTTCGATCACCAGAGCGACTTCGGATTCTTTCTCGATCACGATGAACACGTTGTGACCAAGCTTCTGACCGATCAGCGCCAGACGAATGAATTCGCGGTCCTTGTAGCCGTTGCAGACGATGGTACCGCCCTTCGGCGCCAGCGCCAGTACGGCCAGCAATTCAGGCTTGGAGCCGGCTTCCAGGCCGATGGAAACGTCCTGGGTGGCGATGATGTTTTCGATCACCGCTTCTTGCTGGTTAACCTTGATCGGGTACAGCGCGGTGTACTTGCTCTGGTATTCCAGACGCTCGATGTTGGCATCGAAGGCGCCGGTCAACTGGCGGACACGGTCTTGCAGGATGTCGGGGAAACGAACCAGCAACGGCAAGGACAAACCGCTTTTGCGCAGTTGGTCGACTTGCTCGAACAGGTCAATCGGCGAGCTGCTCGGGCCGTTCGGACGAACTTCGACGCGACCGGCTTCATTGATCGCGAAATACCCGGCCCCCCAATGGCGAATCCCGTAAACACTGCGGCTGTCCGCAACTGTCCATTGGCTGCCATCGTCTTTACGTGTGCGTCGTACGGACATCGAAGTCCCCTATAAAGAAGTCATAGTGCGTCGCCTGATCTCAGGCCGGCGCAGTCTAAAGAATGAAAATGACGGTTCGTCAGCGCGGCGGTAGACCGCACTGACTGCGTGGAGTTTAGAAACCGGTCATGAACAGGCTCTGTGAAAACCATGGAGACGACGCCGGATCTGAAGTATTTCAGCGCCGGATCAAGCCGCAGATGGATTTCACAGAGGCTGCTAGCCGCCGGACTTCTTCGCTTTGAAACCGTGCTTGATCAGCTCAGCCAAGAGTAGCTCGACATGATCGCCCTGGATTTCGATGATGCCGTCTTTCAACGCGCCGCCGGTGCCACAACGTTTCTTCAACGTTGTCGCCAGCTCCTTGAGCGCGTCTTCGGCCAGCGGCACGCCGGTGATGGTGGTCACCGTCTTGCCGCCACGGCCCTTGCTCTCGCGGCGCACGCGGGCAATGCCGTCGCCGGCCGGGATCACGGTTTGTTTGCAGATACAGGCGTCCACCGGCTTACTGCATTCCGGGCAATGACGACCTGCGTCGGTGGAAAATACCAGGCCACCTAAGGCGGCGAAGGATGCGGCTTTTTTGGCCACCGGCAATCCTCTCGGGAGGACAAAGACTGATCGCGACCTTGGGCAAGGTCATCGACCGCGAAGCCCCACTCAGGCAGGGGCAGCGCTACTGCACCGGATATCGATTCCTGGACTGCTCAATTGCTGAAATGTAGGAGCTGCCGAAGGCTGGGATCTTTTGATCTTTTTTTAAGGCCAAGATCAAAAGATCGCAGCCTTCGGCAGCTCCTACATTCCCCTACAGGCCATCAATCAATCAGGCCAACCTCAAACTATCCGGTGCAGTTTGAAAAAAAGGTCGCGCAGTGTAACGGCAAAAAACCCGATTGCTAAGTGCCAATCGGCGCCAATTCATGTGTTCTTTGCGACGTCGCTTTGCTGCGCGTTCAGATAGCGCTTCAACGCGGCCAAAGAGTCCGGGCAATAGGGCTTTTGTTGGATTTCCTGCATGACCTGCTCGACCGGGATGAACCGCGCTTCCAGCACCTCTTCCGGCTGCAGTTTGAGCGGCCCGTCCCACACAGCGGAAAACGCCGAACACCACAAACGGTTGCCGGTATCTTCAAAGAAGAAATGGTCGTGCGCAGTGAGTTCCACGCCACTGACCCCCAACTCTTCTTCCAGCTCCCGGGTAGCGGATTCGGCGTAGGTTTCGTCGGCCTGCACCATACCGCCTGCCGCGACGTCCCAGTAACCGGGATAAATCGCCTTGCTCAACGTGCGCCGATGCACGCAAAGCTCACCCGCAGAATTGAACAGCATGATGTAGGTGCCGCGTCCGATCAGCCCGCGCTCGCGCAGATCGGCACGCACCAAGGCGCCGAGCAGGTTGTCCTGTTCGTCGACCCAGGCGATCTGTTCAGCATCGGAGGCGGCGCGATGGGCCGCCTCTTTGGCGTTCTGACTCATGAATCAGCCCTGATTGAGCAGTTGACGCAAATCGATCACAGCAGCGTTGGCCCGGGAAATATAGTTGGCCATGACCAGCGAGTGGTTGGCCAACACGCCGAAGCCGCTGCCGTTAAGAATCATCGGACTCCAGACCGGTTCCTGCGAGGCTTCCAGTTCGCGGATGATCTGACGCACGCTGACCGTGGCGTTCTTCTTCGCCAGTACATCGGCGAAGTCGACTTCGATGGCGCGCAGCAGATGCGAGAGCGCCCAGGCCTGACCGCGTGCTTCGTAGAAGACGTTGTCGATCTGCATCCACGGAGTCTCGACGACTTCTTCGTCAACCTGCGGCACTTCGCCGATGGCCGGTACTTCGGTTTTCAGTGCGGTGTTGAGTTTGACCCGGCCAACACTGGCCGACAAACGTTGCGACAGCGAACCGAGACGGGTGCCCACATCGCCCAGCCAGTTGTTCAGGTTGTCGGCGCGGGCATAGAACAGCGCGTTCTTTTGAGTAGGGTCGGACAGGCGTGCCTGATAACGGCTCAGGGAGTTGATGCCTTCCTGGTACTCCGACTCACTCGACGGCAGGATCCAGCTCTTGTTGTCGAAGTTGAAACGCGGTTCGGCTTTGGCCAGATCGGCATCTTCCGCCGACTGCGACTGCGAACGGGCGAAGTCTTTGCGCAAGGCGCGGGTCAGGTCACGCACCTGCACCAGCACGCCGTATTCCCAGCTCGGCGTGTTGTCCATCCACAGGCCTGGCGGGAAGCGGTCGTTGGAAATGTAGCCGCCCGGTTTGTTGAGCAAGGTGCCGGCAACGGTCTTCAGGGTTTCGACCGTGGTGTAGCCGATGACCATCTGCTTGCCTTCTTTCTCGGCAGCCACTTGCGCGTTTTGTGCGACCGGAAACAGCGCCGGCTCTTGGCTCCAGTACCAGCCAAGGCCGATGGTCACCAGCAGATAGAGGCCGATCAGCGTGGCCAAAGCGCGGCTGAACAGCACCCCACCGACATAGCTGCGGGTGGCCGACTTGGGCTCGGCGGCACGTTCAGGCGCGCTGCCCGCGCGGTTTTTCCAGTCCAGCATGGCGATATCCTTTCAATCACTTGGGTTCAACGGTTCGACCACAACCATACAACAACGTGCCAAGGCCGGGCACCCGGTATTGGGAGGCTGAGGGAAAACAAGTGGCTGCTGCCCGAGAGCGAAAGGATAGACGCGCGATTCAGACGTTGAAAATTTTCAGGGAAATCTGCCGGACATCTTCCGGGGTAAATAGATGTGCAATGCCCGCTGCGTCAGTCTTGCGCTGGCTGGGGACGCCGTCGACCGTTGCGGTGTACGCCTGCTGTGGCAGCGGCTCGCCGGTCATGCTGTCGACCAGACGGTAGATCCGCGGAGTTCGGGTGGGTTGCGCCGGGGGATTATTCATCAGCTCCAGCACCGCCTGATCGAAGACCGACGCTGCGACAGGCCATTGGCCGAATTCGGCTCGCGATCTGAGCAGCAGCCAGTCGCCACGCTCGACTTCGCCCAGCACTTCGCTGTCCAGATTGATCATCAAGCCCGATCGCAACTCATCCAGCCCGTCGAGGGGGCAGCGCTCCAGCAGAGCCTGACAGACGCGCTCCAACGCCTGATCCTGCGGATAGACATGCTGACGATCGGCCTCGCTCAGGTCCGCGTGATAAACCAGCCTCATCCCTGGCCCTCGCCTTGCCATTCGTCGGAACCCATCGTCCGGCTGACTTCGTGGCGCCAATAGATACGCCGATAGCGGAAATGGATTTTCTCCAATTGCGTGAGATGAGCAGTGTCGGGGTCCTGGCAGTGCGGCATCAGTATTTCAGCACCAACGATCACCGCGTCTTCCAGTTCCATCGTGTAGAAGTGTTCCTGAACACCTTGAGCCGAGGTACGAAACCACTCCACCCGGCATTGGCTCAGCAGCTCGCCGGAACACAGCGCGGTATTGATCAGCGGTGAGGCCTTGTCGATGGTCTTGGTGACGATCAGCGGCTTATGCATCCGCCGCCCCGCCCCGGCGTTCTTCGGCACAAAAATCCCGTGGCTCAAGGCCTGAATCATGATCTTGTCCTCACGCCCGCTCTGGTAGCTGTTGCCCACTGACGCCTCGGTAAAAGCGCCGGCACTGATCAGGCCCTGTCGGCTGCCGTGGAGGGTCATGAAGGCAGGGATGGGCATGGGGTGGCTCCTTTTTTGGGTTGGGGTGGGGGGGAATGGTGAGGTTCGAAGCGACGTTCGTCTTCTTCAAACAGCCGCCACGCTTCACCGATATCAAGAGTGATGAGATAGCGCTCCTGGTCGAGATGCCGGGAGTCTCTGAATCGCGCCAATATCAGCATCACTTGATACTTGTCACCGGCCTGCCAATAGGCATGTCCTTGGAGCACCCCTGGTCTGAGATAGGCCCGCCACTCGGGCGTATCAGCAATGGTGGGATAGCGCCGGGTTCCCACCGGCCTCCAGCCTTTTGCGCACCATTGGGCCTGCAGGTCGAGAACAACTTTCATGGCATCATCGATCAGCAACGGCTCTATTTGTGGGGACATGCGGATGTCATCGACCACGTTGTCGTTGAAACCTACCGACAAAAACCGCGCAAGAGGCGTCTCGAAACCGTACTGCGAATCGACCAAGCGCAAACGCGCATCCGTCTTCGGAATGCCGCCCCAGACGTGACCCCGGATTAGTGGACTAAAAGGGGCCGTTGAGTGTTCGCTCATATTTTCATAAGTTCCTCCCAGCTCCAGAGCGATCACGGGGTCATCCCATAATGGTTGCGTCAACCGGTGCGCGACGGCCAATGCCAAAACGGCACAAGGCACCAGCCACGCCCAACATCGCCGTTTGGACAAAGCGATACGCCAGGTCATCAAGTGCCCTCCATGGCGGCGATTTCACTTATGGACTGCGCCAATGAATCTCTATTCTCGTCATTGAGCATGTGGTCAAAACGAGCTGCCGCCCGGAGCACGAACTCCATTCGCTGATCAATGTCGGACAAATCTGCGAGTGGATAACGACTAAAACTGATCGTCCGTCCGCCATCGGCCCGCTGGCATTGACTGGTCATCGTCAACTCTATGGCCTGCGCAACGCCGGAAGGAAAACCAGTAACGAAAGAAAGATGGTTGCCACGTAACAGGGTTACCAGATGGCGATTTTCGTAAATGGTCGGCTGAAGAATGTTTCGCTGCTCATGTCTCGCCAAATGTTCCACACTTTGGGCAATATTCCCTGCGTCTATAGCCTCAAAAGCTTTTCTAATTTCTTCAAAATCTTTCCCAAACCCAAGCGTTTCCTGCCCCACCGGCCAAAGCACAGGAAACTTCGCGTGCCCATAAATCTGTTTTCTCGTTTCCAAACACCTCTTCAACTCCCCCAACCCACGCACCGCATAAAACTGATGCAAAGGATAAACATCCAGAAACAGCGTGGTATTACCCATCGCCATCATCTCGTAGACATGCTGGAACTGTTGCTGCACCAATGACAGCTCTTCGCCGCTGGCGCGAAAATCCACGGACGGCACGGGATTACGCGCCTGCGCCTTTTCGTATTCCCGCAAGTCTTCGGCCTGCTCGGGCATTTTTCCCGGTGTCAGCAATCCGGACTCACGTCGCCCTTCGCGCATTCGCTGGCGCGCTTCGTGCTCTTCGCGGATACGTTCGATGCTTTCAGCGGCATGGAGCAATCCACAGCCCACCTGCTTGGAAGCGAACGCCGCCAAACCGGCCCACTGAAAACGTTTGTCGTGTTGCCAGAGTCGGGCATAAGCAGCGTTGATCGCCCGGTTGCGTTTGACCGGGTCGGCTATAAAGACGCCCTCGGGCGCAACGATTTCCTCGGCCTGGCGCTGATACTCGCGCCACAGGCACTGGCAGGTGAGCACCGGTACCTCGGTCACGCGCACTTTCTCGCCATACAGCAACTCTTCACTGCATTCACAATCGGCTACGGGCACGGTGCTGTGGTTAAGGCGTTGTTCATCGCTGGCATGCTCGTTGAAACACTGGCTCATGTCGGGCGCAAAGCCTATAGGGGAATCCCTGAACCCTACCAAGCAAAACCCGCTGTGAAACCGCCTCGACGAAAAATCAGAAAGCCCTGTCAGACGATGTCTCTCAATGACTGCGAAGCTTCCTCTCAAATGACAGGAAACATCCCAAAGCCCCCGAAGGCCGGGGACTTCACCGACGAACAGGTCAAAAACAAAACCAATCGGTCAGAAACTGAATTGTGTCGCACTGCAGATTATTGACGTACGACACTCGTCTAAGGGAAAAGAGGTGCTAGCATAGAGCCACCAGTCGATCTCAGCAGCCTAACTAGTAGTCAGGATATGACCGAGCCAGAAGACCCCAGCCGTGAGCGTCTCAAGCACCACTTTGCCCAGCGGGTAATTCATCAGGCACGTCAGATTCTTGAGATATGGCAGCGCCTGCAACGCAGTGAATGGTCCACCGTCGACCTCGCCGAACTGAGCGAGGCCAACCTGCGCCTGCTGCGTTTTGCCGAGCGTTTCGAACAGCCCGAACACACCCAGCTCGCGCATCACATCAGCCAATCGCTGGAAGCGGTGGACGCCAATCGCGGCCGTCTCAGCAGCGGCCTGATCACCGACCTCAATCGCTTGATGCAGCGTTTGTCGCGCACCGGCCTGCGGCATGGCGATCAACTCGACCAGACTTTCCTGCCACCGCTGCGCAAACCGATCTACGTGATGTTGCAAGATCATGACCGTGCCGAACGGCTGGCCAAGCAACTGGAGTTCTTCGGCCTCACCGCGCAGGCTCTCGACAGTGTCGCGGCGTTTCGCTCATCGATGGTCGAGCGCTTGCCCGCCGCGATTGTCATGGACGTGGATTTCAGCGGTGCCGGCATCGGCCTGAAACTCGCCGCCGAAGCCCAGGTCGGTCTGGATGAACCGCTGCCATTGCTGTTCTTCAGCCTGCACGAAACCGACACCCCGACCCGTCTCGCCGCCGTGCGCGCCGGTGGCCAGGAGTTCCTCACCGGCACCCTCGAAGCGTCGAGCCTGCTGGAAAAGATCGAAGTCCTCACCTGCGTCGCCCAGTACGAACCTTATAAAGTGTTGATCATCGACGACTCGCGTGCGCAGGCCTTGCACACCGAGCGCCTGCTCAACAGCGCCGGCATCGTCACCCGCACCTTGATCGAACCGATTCAGGCGATGGCCGAACTGGCGGATTTCCAGCCCGACCTGATCATCCTCGACATGTACATGCCAGCCTGCACCGGCACTGAACTGGCCAAGGTGATTCGTCACAACGACCGATATGTCAGCGTGCCGATCATCTACCTGTCGGCCGAGGACGATCTGGACAAGCAGCTCGATGCGATGAGCGAAGGCGGCGACGACTTCCTGACCAAACCGATCAAGCCGCGTCATCTGATCACTACCGTGCGCAACCGCGCCGCCCGCGCGCGCAATCTGAAAGCACGGATGGTCCGCGACAGCCTCACCGGCCTGTACAACCACACGCACATTCTGCAATTGCTCGAAGACTGCTCGTTCCGCGCCCGCCGCGAGAGCAAGCCGTTGAGCTTTGCGATGCTCGACATCGACCACTTCAAACGGGTTAATGACAGCCATGGTCACCCGATGGGCGATCGCGTGATCAAGAGCCTCGCACTGTTTCTCAAGCAGCGTTTGCGCAAGACCGACTTCATCGGCCGCTATGGCGGTGAAGAGTTCGCTATCGTCATGCCCGACACCGATATAGAAGCTGCGCACAAAGTGCTCGACGAGATCCGCCAGCGTTTCGCCGAGATTCATTACCCGGCGCAGCCGCAGGACTTGTGGTGCACCTTCAGCGCCGGCGTGGTGGAAATGCACGACGACTGCGACAGCCTGATGATGGCCAGTCAGGCCGATGAGGCGCTGTACCGCGCCAAGGGGGCCGGGCGCAATCGCGTGCAAGCTGCGCGGGAATCAAAGCAAAGTGCCACTTTTTCATCGGATTCCACCGATTCGGTCATAACCCTGTAACAGAACCGCAATAAATTCAGGCGCTTACCATTTCTGCCGTTGGTAGCCGTCATGCGCCTGAAGTTGCTCACCAATCTCAATACGCTGCTGCTGGTCGCCGTGTGCCTCGCACTCGGCGCCACGCTGTGGTGGTCGCAAAAAGCCCTCGAACGCCCGTACCTGTTGATGGAACGCTATCTGGGGTTGTCGCAGCAATTTCAGAACGAGGTCGCACGCAACGTCGAGGATTACCTCGCCAGCGGCGACGCCTTGCGCCTGAGTAGCGCCAGTCAGGCCATCGACGGCTTGCGCAAAGAACTCGGCGAACTGCCGCCGGCGCTGGCCGACACCCTGCGCCCGAGCCTGACGAGCCTGGATGAATTCAGCAAAACCGACTTGCTCGCGGCCGGCAAACTGGCCGGTGATCCGCAGGCCTTGCTGTTGCAGGCCGAGCGGGAATTGAGCGCAAGTCTTGATCAGCTCAGCACTTATGCCAACGGTAACGCGGTTTATCTGGCGCCGCTGCTCGCCGCATCGCAGCATTTGGGCAAACTGTCGCTGGCACGGGACAAATTGGTCAGCAGCGGGCGCAGCGAACTGGCGGCCGACGTTGAGCGCGAGGTCACCCACATCCGCTCGCAGGCTCAAGCGATTGATGCCCTGCCCCTGCTCGGCGTCGTGACCAAAAGCGAATCGGGCAGCGACGATTTCGCGGCGATGATGGGCATCGAGAACACCGAAAAAGCCGTTGCTGAAGACGCCGGCGTCGGCCTCAAGCGTGAACTCAACAGCTTGCTCGGACGTTATCCGGCGGAGCTTGAGCGCACCCGCGATCAGATTCAGAAACGCACTGACCTCAGCGCCGCCACCCACCAGAAAATCGCCGCGGTGCAGCAAGCTATTGCTGGACTGGAGCCGGTGGTTCGCGCCCAACACGGGCAAATTCAAGGCGAAGTGCGCTTGATGCAAGGTGTGATGATCGGCTTGATTCTGCTGATTGCGTTGCTGATCGACACCTTGCAGCGGCGGCTGGCCCGTACGCTGACCAATCTCGCTCCGGCACTGTCGACCTGGGCCGAAGGCGATTTCAGCCGCGATATTCACTTGGGCAAGACCAACCGCGAACTGCACGACATTGAAGCCTCGCTCAACCGCTTGCGCGCCTATCTGGTGGATCTGGTCGGGACGATTCGTGGCAACGCCGAACAAGTCGCGGGCAGCAGCCGCACCCTTGCCGAACTGAGTAATGACCTGCACAGCGGTGCCGAGCACCAGGCCGGTGACACCGCGTTGATCCGCGATTCCCTCGGCGAACTCGAAGCGACAATCCAACAGGTTGCCGGCGATGCGCAGCAGGCGGCGGATGCCAGCCGTCATGCCGGACTGGCCGTCGAGCATGGCCAGACCGTTATTGGCCAAAGCCTGACTGGCCTGCACGCGCTGGTTGGTGAGGTTCAGGGCAACGCGCAAATGATCGAGCATCTGGCCGAGGAGTCAGCGACCATCGGCGGCGTGCTGACGGTGATTCGCTCGATTGCCGACCAGACCAATCTGCTGGCACTCAACGCGGCGATTGAAGCGGCGCGTGCCGGGGAAATGGGTCGTGGTTTTGCCGTGGTGGCCGAGGAAGTGCGCTCACTGGCACAACGCACCGCTGGCGCGACCGCCGAGATTCAGGCGCTGATTGCCGGCCTGCAAACCGCCGCCCGGCAATCGGTGGAAGGCATGCGTGCGCAGGTCGAGCACGCCGAAGCCACGGCCAATCAGGCGCAAGCGGCGGACGGTGCGCTGGATAAAATCGTCGGGGCGATCCAGACCATTTCCGACACGGCGGTGCGCATTGCCGACGTGACGGCGCAGCAGAGTAGCGCGGTCAGCGAGATCCGTGATCACAGCGAGCGGATTCATCAGTTGGGTGGGGATAACTTGCTGCGGATCGGTCGAGGGCGCGAACAAGGCGAGAACTTGCTGGTACTCGGCGGCCAACTGCATACAGCCGTACAAGCCTTCCGCGTCTGACGAAAATCCCTGTAGGAGCTGCCAAAGGCTGCGATCTTTTAATCTTGCTTATAAAAATCAAAAGATCGCAGCCTTCGGCAGCTCCTACAGGGATTGCCGCAAATGACCGGATTCAGAAACTCGGTCACATATTTTGCGCAAACATCGCCCATCGTGCTGGCTATTGCATAGAACTGGACAGTCACAAAGTCTTTGCGGCATAGTCGCCGGGTTCTGACGAATGCTCATTGATAACAAGGACTACGCAGATGGCAACCCTCCTGGTGCTGCACGGCCCCAACCTGAACCTGCTCGGCACCCGCGAACCCGGCACCTACGGTTCAACGACCCTGGCGCAGATCAATCAGGATCTGGAGCGCCGCGCCCGTGAAGCCGGCCATCATCTGCTGTATCTGCAAAGCAATGCCGAGTACGAATTGATCGATCGCATCCACGCTGCGCGCGGCGAAGGTGTCGATTTCATCCTGATCAATCCAGCGGCTTTTACACACACAAGTGTCGCATTACGTGACGCGTTGCTGGGAGTGAGCATCCCATTCATCGAAGTGCATTTGTCCAACGTGCACAAACGCGAACCTTTCCGCCATCACTCTTACTTCTCCGACGTAGCGGTGGGAGTGATCTGCGGCCTTGGCGCCAGCGGTTACCGACTGGCCCTGGAGGCTGCACTAGAACAGCTTGAAACACCGGCAACGACTTGAACTACAAGCGTTAAGCGCCCCTGACCGACCCTTGGGAGTTGATGATTCATGGATATCCGTAAAGTTAAGAAATTGATCGAATTGCTGGAAGAGTCCGGCATCGACGAGCTCGAGATCAAGGAAGGCGAAGAGTCCGTACGCATCAGCCGTCACAGCAAGACCCCGGCTCAGCAGTACTACGCGCCGGCTCCGATGCAAGCACCGGCCGCTGCGCCTGTTGCTGCTCCGGTTGCTGCTGCAGCCCCTGCTGCCGCTGCTGCTCCAGCGCTGAACGGCACTGTTGCCCGTTCGCCGATGGTCGGCACGTTCTACCGTAAATCTTCGCCAACCTCGCCGTCCTTCGTTGAAGTCGGCCAGACCGTGAAGAAAGGCGACACTCTGTGCATCGTCGAAGCCATGAAGATGATGAACCACATCGAAGCTGAAACCAGCGGTGTGATCGAGTCCATCCTCGTCGAAGACGGCCAGCCGGTTGAGTACGACCAACCGCTGTTCACCATCGTTTGAACTGCGGAGAGCCTTTGATGACTGCGAAGTTGGAAAAAGTTCTGATCGCTAACCGCGGTGAGATCGCCCTGCGGATTCTGCGTGCCTGCAAAGAGATGGGCATCAAGACCGTCGCCGTTTACTCCAAGGCCGACAAAGAGCTGATGCACCTGGGTCTGGCAGACGAATCCGTCTGCATCGGCCCGGCTTCTGCCGCGCACTCTTACCTGCACATCCCGGCAATCATCGCGGCCGCTGAAGTGACCGGCGCTACCGCCATTCACCCAGGCTACGGTTTCCTCGCGGAAAACGCTGATTTCGCCGAGCAGGTCGAGAACTCCGGCTTCGCTTTCATCGGCCCGAAAGCCGACACCATTCGCCTGATGGGCGACAAGGTATCGGCCAAGCACGCGATGATCGAAGCGGGCGTACCGACCGTTCCAGGTTCTGACGGCCCGTTGCCGGAAGACGAAGAAACGGCACTGCGCATCGGTCGTGAAGTCGGCTACCCGGTGATCATCAAAGCCGCTGGCGGCGGTGGTGGTCGCGGCATGCGCGTGGTGCACAAGGAAGAAGACCTGATCGCCTTCGCCAAACTGACCCGCACCGAAGCTGGCGCGGCGTTCGGCAACCCGATGGTCTATCTGGAAAAATTCCTGACCAATCCACGTCACGTGGAAGTTCAGGTTCTTTCTGACGGCCAGGGTCACGCGATCCATCTGGGCGACCGCGATTGCTCGCTGCAACGTCGTCACCAGAAGGTTCTCGAAGAAGCGCCGGCACCGGGCATCGACGAGAAGGCTCGCGAAGAAGTGCTGGCGCGCTGCGTCAAGGCGTGCATCGACATCGGTTACCGTGGCGCGGGCACTTTCGAGTTCCTCTACGAGAACGGTCGTTTCTACTTCATCGAAATGAACACGCGTGTTCAGGTAGAGCACCCGGTTTCGGAAATGGTTACCGGTATCGACATCGTCAAGGAGATGCTCAGCATCGCCGCTGGCAACAAGCTGTCGTTCACCCAGGACGACGTGGTAATCCGCGGTCACTCGCTGGAATGCCGGATCAACGCTGAAGACCCGAAAACCTTCATGCCGAGCCCGGGCACGGTCAAGCATTTCCACGCTCCAGGCGGCAACGGCGTTCGCGTCGATTCGCACCTGTACAGCGGTTATGCCGTTCCGCCGAACTACGACTCGCTGATCGGCAAGCTGATCACTTACGGCGCGACCCGCGACGAAGCCATGGCACGCATGCGCAATGCCCTGGACGAAATCGTGGTTGACGGGATCAAGACCAACATCCCGCTGCACCGTGATCTGGTTCGTGACGAAGGCTTCTGCAAAGGGGGCGTGAACATTCACTACCTCGAGCACAAGCTGGCTGCCGAGAAGCACTAAGCTTCAGCCCGCACCAGACAAAGCCGCCTTCGGGCGGCTTTGTTGTTTCTGGAGTAGAGAAGATCAAAAGATCGCAGCCTTCGGCAGCTCCTACAGGGGATCGCGTTTCAGCGTAGGAGCTGCCGAAGGCTGCGATCTTTTGATCTTCAACCATGTTCGTGTTCTGCCGCTCGCTCGCGTAAACTTGCGCGCTTCTCGCCGGCCGCTAGGCTGCAATCAATATTTTTCAAAGGTGCCCGCCATGCCTTGGCTGCAAGTACGTCTCGCCATCAGCCCGGAACAAGCCGAAACCTACGAAGACGCTTTCCTTGAAGTCGGCGCTGTGTCGGTGACCTTCATGGACGCCGAAGATCAGCCGATCTTCGAACCGGAACTCAATACCACCCCGCTGTGGGCGCACACGCATCTGTTGGCGCTGTTCGAAGGCGGCACGGAACCGGCACCGGTTCTGGCCCATCTGGAACTGCTGACCGGCAGCCCGCTGCCCGAGCATCACAGCGAGGTCATCGAAGACCAGGATTGGGAACGTAGCTGGATGGACGGTTTCCAGCCGATGCGTTTCGGCCAGCGTCTGTGGATCGTGCCGAGCTGGCACGCCGCGCCTGAGCCGGACGCGGTCAATCTGCTGCTGGACCCGGGCCTCGCGTTCGGCACCGGCACTCACCCGACTACCGCGCTGTGCCTGGAATGGCTCGACGGCCAGGACCTGAAAGACTGCAACGTGCTCGATTTTGGCTGCGGCTCGGGGATTCTGGCCATCGCCGCCCTGCTGCTCGGCGCGAAAGAAGCAGTCGGCACCGACATCGACGTGCAGGCGCTGGAAGCGTCGCGCGACAACGCCGGGCGCAACAACATTGCCGAAGAGCTGTTCCCGCTGTACCTGCCGGAAGATCTGCCACAGGTTCAAGCCGACGTGCTGGTCGCCAACATTCTGGCTGGCCCGCTGGTTTCGCTCGCGCCGCAACTGTCCAGCCTGGTGAAATCCGGTGGCCGTCTGGCGCTGTCGGGCATCCTGGCCGAGCAAGGCGATGAAGTTGCCGCCGCTTACGCTCAGGACTTTGATCTCGACCCGATCGCCAATCGCGATGGCTGGGTGCGCATCACCGGCCGTCGGCGCTAGAATGACCGCCTGCATAATCCGGATCGCCGCATGACCGACAGTTTCGTCACCCAGTGCCCGCATTGCCAAACCAGTTTCCGTGTCAGCCATGCTCAATTGAGCGTGGCCCGCGGGGTGGTTCGCTGCGGCTCCTGCCTGCAAGTGTTCAACGCGGCCAAACAGCTGCTGGAACAACACGCCGGCAAGGATGCGGTGACTCCTGTCGCGCCGCCCATTGCCGAACCGCCAGCGATTACGCAGCCAGCGCCGACCATCGAACTGCCCTCCAGCGTCGAACCACCAGCACCGCGCGCCATTAGCCAAAAGCAGTGGAGCGCGTCCGAGCTGGATCTCGACAGCCTCGATCTGGATGAAGAACTCGCTCGCCTCGAACAGCGCGAAATCCAGCCAATCACCGAATTCGGTCGTCAACGGGAAGACTCCCTGAGCGCTCGTCGCGACAGCCCTGAGCCGGATGAAACACTCTGGCGCGACACCTTGTTCAGCGAACGTTCCGATGAGCACACTGCCGAGCCCGAAGAAGACGAGCCAGAAACCGTCGACATCGAGCCGGTCAAAACAGCACGCACCGAGCCTTCGTTGTCGCTGGAACCGGTAGACCTGGACGACGAGCCGGCCATTCCGCAATTGCGCCTGCACGATCCGATTGACCCAAAGGCCCGTCGCGAACGCTTCACTGCCAGTGACGAAAGCGATGACGACGACCTGCCAGTGATCGAACCGCTGCGCAAAAAACGCGAGCGTGGCGAACCTGGCGTGCGCGCCGAAGTCCTCCAGGACCTGACCGACGACCCGCTGCAACTCGACTGGCAGAAACGCCGCTCGCCGTGGGGCCGACGCCTGCTGTGGCTATTGTTGGTGCTGCTGGCAGCCGGCGGTCTCGTCGCCCAATACGTTTCTTACCATTTCGATGAACTGGCGCGACAGGATCAATACCGTCCCTGGTTCCAGCAAATCTGCCCGCAGATCGGCTGCACGGTGCCATCCAAGGTCGATATCGCGCGGATCAAGAGCAGTAATCTGGTGGTACGCAGCCACCCTGAATTCAGCGGCGCCCTGGTGGTCGATGCGATCATCTACAACCGCGCAACGTTCTCCCAGCCCTTTCCGCTGCTTGAACTGCGTTTTGCCGATCTCAATGGTCACCTGATCGCCAGTCGTCGCTTCAAACCCGGCGAGTACCTCAGTGGCGACCTGGAAGGTCTGGCGGAAATGCCGCCACAGACGCCGATCCACATTGCGCTGGATATTCTCGATCCAGGCCCGAAAGCGGTGAATTACAGCCTGAACTTTCACTCCCCCGAGTGAAACGCCTCACCGTTTCTGAATTGACGGCGGTTTTCTGACTTTGCCCTGCGCAACCAAACCGCTGGCAATAACAGAATAACTGTTCAGATTTTGTTCAATTCAGCCTTTATCCAGTCATCGAGAGCGGGTATCATGCCAACCCTTTTTCGAACTCTCATGATCCGGCCCCACTTCAGGGAAGTCCTATGTCGGCGGTACGCATCGGCCCATACACATTGCAGAACGGCTTGATTCTCGCCCCGATGGCGGGGGTCACCGATCAGCCCTTTCGTCAGCTGTGCAAGCGTCTGGGCGCAGGGCTTGTTGTCTCGGAAATGGTCACCAGCGACATGAGTTTGTGGAACACCCGCAAGTCACGCATGCGCATGATCCACGAAGGCGATCCCGAGCCACGTTCGGTACAGATTGCCGGTGGCGATGCGCAGATGCTCGCGGATGCAGCCCGGGCCAACGTCGAACTGGGCGCACAGATTATTGATATCAACATGGGTTGCCCGGCGAAGAAGGTCTGTAACAAGGCCGCCGGCTCCGCGTTGTTGAAAGATGAAGCACTGGTGACCGAGATCCTGCAGGCCGTTGTGGCTGCGGTTGATGTGCCGGTCACCCTGAAGATCCGCACGGGCTGGGATCGCGACAACAAGAACGGCCTGACCGTGGCGAAGATCGCCGAGCAGGCCGGGATCACCGCGTTGGCAGTGCATGGCCGCACTCGCGCCGATCTGTACAAGGGTGAAGCCGAATACGACACGATTGCCGCGATCAAGCAGGCGGTGTCGATCCCGGTGTTTGCCAATGGCGATATCGATTCGCCGGAAAAGGCCCGTTACGTCCTCGACGCAACCGGTGCCGATGGCCTGTTGATAGGCCGCGCTGCCCAAGGGCAGCCATGGATTTTTCGCGAGATCGAACACTTCCTGCGCACCGGCGAGAAATTGCCGGCGCCGGAGTTGGTCGAGGTGGAACACATTCTGCTGGAGCATCTGGCCGCACTTCACGCTTTCTATGGGGACGTGATGGGCGTGCGCATTGCCCGGAAGCATGTGGGCTGGTATCTCGCAACCTTGCCGGGCGCCAGGGAGTTTCGCGCCCACTTCAATCGTTTGGATGGTACGGAAACACAATGCGCCAACGTTCGGGAGTTCTTCGCCGAGCGTTACAAGAGCCTGACAGGGGACGAAGAAGGGGTGGCCGCATGACGATGATGACCGAGACTTTAGTGAGTGGAACAACACCCGTGAGCGACAACGTGAATTTGAAACAGCACCTCAATACCCCGAGCGAAGAAGGCCAGACCCTTCGCGGGAGTGTCGAGAAGGCGCTGCACAATTATTTCGCCCACCTTGAGGGCGCGTCCGTCACGGATGTGTACAACCTGGTGCTCTCCGAAGTCGAGGCGCCCCTGCTCGAAAGCGTGATGAACTACGTCAAGGGCAACCAGACCAAGGCCAGCGAGCTGCTCGGTCTCAACCGAGGCACGCTGCGCAAGAAACTCAAGCAGTACGATCTGCTGTAAGCATTCAATCAAACCAGAAAGGCGCCCGCGTAAAAAACGGTCGCCTTTTTTGCTGACTTCCTTTGCTTTTGATGGAAATTGAGATGACCGACCAGACTACCCGCCTGCCGATCCGCCGCGCCTTGATCAGCGTTTCCGACAAGACCGGGATCCTCGAATTCGCCAAGGAGCTTGAAGCCCTGGGCGTCGAGATCCTCTCCACCGGCGGAACGTTCAAGCTGCTGCGCGACAACGGTGTTGCCGCAGTGGAAGTCGCGGATTACACCGGTTTCGCCGAGATGATGGACGGTCGGGTGAAAACCCTGCACCCGAAAATCCACGGCGGCATCCTCGGTCGTCGCGGTATCGATGACGCGATCATGAACGAACACGGCATCAAGCCGATCGATCTGGTTGCCGTTAACCTGTACCCGTTCGAAGCCACCATCAACAAGCCAGGTTGCGACCTGCCGACCGCCATCGAAAACATCGACATCGGCGGCCCGACCATGGTCCGTTCGGCAGCGAAAAACCATAAAGACGTAGCGATCGTGGTGAATGCCAGCGATTACGCCAGTGTGCTGGAAGGGCTCAAGGCCGGCGGCCTGACCTACGCTCAGCGTTTTGACCTGATGCTCAAGGCCTTCGAACACACCGCTGCCTACGACGGCATGATCGCCAACTACATGGGCACCGTGAATCAGGCCGCTGAAACCCTGAGCACCGAAGGCCGCAGCGAATTCCCGCGCACCTTCAACAGTCAGTTCATCAAGGCGCAGGAAATGCGCTACGGCGAGAACCCGCACCAGAGCGCGGCGTTCTACGTTGAGGCCAAGCCAGCCGAAGTCGGCATCGCCACCGCGACCCAACTGCAAGGCAAAGAGCTGTCGTACAACAACGTGGCCGACACCGACGCCGCGCTGGAGTGCGTGAAGAGCTTCGTCAAACCAGCCTGCGTCATCGTCAAGCACGCCAACCCGTGCGGCGTTGCCGTTAGCCCGGACGCTGAAGGCGGCATTCGTCAGGCCTACGAACTGGCCTACGCCACCGACACCGAGTCGGCGTTCGGCGGGATCATCGCCTTCAACCGTGAACTGGATGCCGAGACCGCCAAAGCGATCGTCGAGCGTCAGTTCGTCGAAGTGATCATCGCGCCAAGCGTCAGCGAAGAAGCTCGCGCGATTGTTGCGGCGAAAGCCAACGTGCGCCTGCTGGCCTGCGGCGAGTGGTCGGCTGACCGCGCTGCTGCCTGGGACTACAAGCGCGTCAACGGTGGCCTGCTGATACAAAGCCGCGACATCGGCATGATCAGCGCCGATGACCTGAAAGTCGTGACCAAGCGCGCCCCGACCGAACAGGAAATCCATGACCTGATCTTCGCCTGGAAAGTCGCCAAGTACGTTAAGTCCAACGCCATCGTCTACGCCAAGAACCGTCAGACCATCGGTGTCGGCGCTGGCCAGATGAGCCGCGTAAACTCGGCGCGTATCGCCGCAATCAAGGCTGAGCATGCCGGCCTGCAAGTTGCCGGTTCGGTGATGGCATCGGACGCGTTCTTCCCGTTCCGCGACGGCCTGGACAATGCGGCCAAGGTCGGTATCACTGCGGTGATCCAGCCGGGCGGCTCGATGCGTGATGCTGAAGTGATTGCAGCAGCTGATGAGGCCGGCATCGCCATGGTCTTTACGGGCATGCGCCACTTCCGTCACTGATTTTTCGCCCCCTGGTTGATCGTACCCACGCTCTGCGTGGGCACGCAGCCCGGGACGCTCCGCGTCCCATGGACGCAGAGCGTCCGTAGAGGCATTCCCACGCAGAGCGTGGGAACGATCAAGGTTTGGTAGCGCCCCACAGAATTTGAGGTTTTTTGAAATGAATGTTTTGATCATTGGCAGCGGTGGCCGTGAACACGCCTTGGCCTGGAAAGTGGCTCAGGATCCGCGCGTGCAGAAGGTTTTTGTCGCACCGGGCAACGCTGGCACCGCCATCGAAGCCAAGTGCGAAAACGTCGCTATCGACGTGCTGGCCCTTGAGCAACTGGCCGACTTCGCCGAGAAAAACGTTTCCCTGACCATCGTCGGCCCGGAAGTGCCTTTGGTGGCGGGCGTCGTTGACCTGTTCCGCTCGCGTGGCCTGGACTGCTTTGGTCCGACCGCCGGCGCTGCACAGCTGGAAGGCTCGAAAGCCTTCACCAAGGACTTCCTCGCACGCCACAAGATCCCGACCGCCGACTACCAGAACTTCACCGAGATCGAGCCGGCCCTGGCTTATCTGCGTGAAAAAGGCGCACCGATCGTGATCAAGGCCGATGGCCTGGCCGCCGGTAAAGGTGTGATCGTCGCCATGACCCTGGCTGAAGCCGAAGACGCCGTACGCGACATGCTCGCCGGCAACGCTTTCGGTGACGCCGGTTCGCGCGTGGTGATCGAAGAGTTCCTCGACGGTGAAGAAGCTTCGTTCATCGTCATGGTCGACGGCAAGAACGTGCTGCCGATGGCCACCAGCCAGGACCACAAACGTGTTGGCGACGGCGACAGCGGCCCGAACACTGGCGGCATGGGTGCCTACTCCCCTGCCCCGGTGGTCACCGCCGACGTGCACAAGCGCGTGATGGATCTGGTGATCTGGCCGACCGTGCGCGGCATGGCCGAAGAAGGCAACGTCTACACCGGTTTCCTCTACGCCGGTCTGATGATCGACAAGGCTGGCAATCCAAAGGTTATCGAATTCAACTGCCGCTTCGGCGATCCGGAAACCCAACCGGTGATGCTGCGTCTGCAATCGAGCCTGGTGCTGCTGGTTGAAGCGGCGCTGGCGCAAGCGCTGGACAAGGTCGAAGCACAGTGGGATCCACGCCCGAGCATCGGCATCGTGCTGGCCGCTGGCGGCTACCCGGGCGACTACGCCAAGGGCGCGGCGATCAACGGTCTGGATGCTGCGGCGAAACTGGAAGGCAAAGTCTTCCATGCCGGCACTGCACTGAAAGATGGCCAGGTTGTAACCGCCGGTGGTCGCGTACTGTGCGCCACCGCAATGGGCGCTTCGGTGGGTGAAGCCCAGCAGCAAGCGTACAAGCTGGCAGCGGCCATCGACTGGGAAGGCTGCTTCTTCCGCAAGGACATTGGCTACCGTGCCATTGCCCGTGAACGTGGCGAAAACCAGGAATAAGCGGTCCTTCAAGTCCGGCGAGGTGAGCCATTCCTCGCCGGGCTGTTCCGCCGCCGCGCATCGTTATATTCTGGCATCAATCTACGAAGGGATTTCGCCGTGCGCTGGCTCAGGATTGCCATAAGCTTCACCGTCACGTTGCTGACCTTGCTCTGCATGCTCCCGGCCCAGGCCGCGCAAGGCAGCGGCTGGTCGGTATTGCTTGACGATCAGGGCAATCTGCAACTGAGCGATATCCGCTCCACTCGCTACACCAATCAATTCAGCCCCATCGACCTTGACCGCCTCACCGCGTCCGAGCCCGAAGGAGCCCTGTGGCTGCGCTTTCGACTGGCGCCGGGCAAGCACGAACAAGTGCTGCGGATCTTCGCTCCCGACCTGTCACACCTCAATCTCTACGTGCTGGACGGCGACAAGCTGATCGAGCAACGCAACACCGGTACTGACCAGCCTCAGGCTGAGCGGCCCCTGCCGAGCAGCGACTTCATGTTGCCGCTGCCGCAGAGCGACAAACCCCTCGATGTCTATCTGCGGATGGTGTCCGACCATCAGTTGCGTCCGCACATCACCCTGCAATCGGCAGTGATGAGCGCGGCCAATCAAAACCAGACACTGATCTTCGGCCTGCTCTTCGGCTGTCTCGGCATGCTGCTGTTGCACAACCTTGTGCGCTACGCCTATTCCCGGTCGCGCAGCAGCTTGTGGCTGGCGGTCTGCGAAGGTCTGCTGGGCTTGAGCCTGTTGCTGCTGCTCAACCTCGCCGGCCCATGGTTGCCGAACTGGCATGCGATCCAGACCCCCGGCGCCTATCTGGCGCTGCTGCTGACCGCGCCGGCCGGGCTGATGTTTGCCTTGCGCTTCTTCGCGCCGCTCGGCCCGCACCCGCTGAACAAACTGCTGCTGGGCGATATCCTGTTCATCGTCACTTGCAGTCTGTTGCTGCTGTTCGTCAACACGCTGCCGCTGAACATCATCACCTATGCATTGGTGGCGCTGGCCGGGCTGAGCATGCTGCTGGTGAGTTTCTATCACTGGCAAAAGGGCTACCGCCCGGCGCGGCTGTTCGTCGCTGCCATGGTGGTGTTCAACATTGGCACGCTGATCATTTTGCCGGCGCTGCTCGGGCTGACACTGGTTGCACCGCAAGGCCTGATCATGACCCTGATGGTGTTCATCTGCATCAGTGGTCTGCTGATGAGCATTGCCTTGGGCGAGCGTCAGCGCAGTATCACCGAGAGCCGTTTCAGCATCAGCCGCGACCTCGCCGCGAGCAATGCCGAGATCAACGCCAAAGCCGAATTCCTCGCCAAGATCAGCCACGAAATCCGCACACCGATGAACGGCGTGCTGGGCATGACCGAACTGCTGCTGGGCACACCGCTGTCGGTCAAGCAACGCGACTATGTGCAAACCATCCACAGTGCCGGCAACGAACTGCTGACACTGATCAACGAGATCCTCGACATCTCCAAGCTCGAGTCCGGGCAAATCGAACTGGATGACGTGCAGTTCGACCTCAACGCCTTGATCGACGATTGCCTGAGCATCTACCGGGCCAAGGCCGAACAACAGAACGTCGAGCTGATCAGTTTCATCCAGCCGCAAGTGCCACGGGTGATCAGCGGTGATCCGACGCGCCTGCGCCAGACACTGCTGAGCCTGTTGGAAAATGCCCTGAAGAAAACCGAAGAAGGCGAAGTGCTGATTGTGGTCGCCCTCGACGAACGCAGCAGCAAACCGCGCCTGCGCATCGCCGTGCAGGACAGCGGCGCACCGATGGAGCAGGAAGAACGCGACGCGCTGATGCACGCCGAACTGCACAGCAAGCACTTCCTCTCGGCCAACCGTCTGGGCGGTAACCTCGGCCTGGTGATCGCCCGCCAACTGATCCGTTTGATGCAGGGCGAATTCGGCATCAAGAGTGGTGCCAGTCAGGGCAGTACCTTGTGGCTGACGCTGCCGCTGGATCCGGATCGCCTCGAGCATCCGACGTCCGATCTCGACAGTCCGCTGCAAGGTGCACGCGTGCTGGTGGTCGATGACAACGATACCTGCCGCAAGGTGCTGGTCCAGCAATGCAGTGCGTGGGGCTTGAACGTCAGCGCCGTGCCATCCGGCAAGGAAGCGCTGGCACTGCTGCGCACCAAGGCACACCTGCGCGATTACTTCGATGTGGTGCTGCTCGATCAGAACATGCCCGGCATGACCGGCATGCAGCTCGCCGCCAAGATCAAGGAAGATCCGAGCCTGAACCACGACATCCTGCTGATCATGCTCACCGGCATCAGCAATGCGCCGAGCAAGATCATCGCGCGCAACTCGGGGATCAAGCGCATCCTCGCCAAACCGGTGGCCGGCTATACGCTCAAGACCACGCTGGCGGATGAACTGAACCAGCGCAACAAGGGCCAGGTGGTGTTCCAGCCACAAGTGGTCACGCCCGCCACGGCGGCCAAGGTACCGAGCGACTTCCGCATTCTCGTCGCCGAGGACAACACGATTTCGACCAAAGTGATTCGCGGCATGCTCGGCAAGCTCAACCTGCAACCCGACACCGCCAGCAACGGCGAAGAAGCGCTACAAGCAATGAAAGCCCAGCGTTACGACCTGGTGTTGATGGACTGCGAAATGCCGATTCTCGATGGTTTCTCGGCGACTCAGCAATTGCGCGCGTGGGAAGTCAGCAATCAGCGCATCCGCACACCGATCGTAGCGTTGACCGCGCACATCCTCGCCGAGCACAAAGAGCGCGCACGCCAGGCGGGCATGGACGGGCACATGGCGAAACCGGTGGAGCTGTCGCAACTGCGCGAGCTGATCGAACACTGGGTGGCCCAGCGCGATCAGCAGAATCGTACCGCCTCGACCTTCTGAACCGGCGTATCGCGACTGCCCGGCGGTGAATCAACGACTGCGGACATCTGCAGGCCGAGCCATCATCCGGCAACGTGCGCCAGGAAATCCTTTAACAGCGCTGCACCAACCCTATCGCCGACAGAACCGTTCGAACGGGCTTCAACGTCACTTCCCACAGCCAATTGACCATGAGGACGAATAAATACCTGCTCGTCGATCCCACACTCTTCAATCGCTTTAACTAACTGGCTGATAGACTCGCTACCATCACTCTCCGGATGCGAGCCGCCCTCATGCTCCACGTGTTATTCAGCGTTTACCTGAAGATGCTGGTGCTCTACAGCCCGTTCTTCGTGTTGTCCTGCTTCATCAGCCTGACCCGTGGTTACTCGCGCAAGGAACAGCGGCGCCTGGCTTGGAAAGTGGCCATCGCCACCCTGGTCTCCAGCGTTCTGCTGTATCTGTTTGGCCGGGTGATTTTCGATGTGTTCGGGATTACCGCAGACGCATTCCGCATCGGTGCCGGTAGCGTATTGTTCATCTCGGCGCTGGGCATGGCCCAAGGCAAGCCTGTGGTGCAAAGTGACAACGTGCAGCAGGACGTGACAATCGTGCCGCTGACCATCCCCTTGACCGTCGGCCCGGGCACCATTGGTGCGCTGCTGGTGATGGGTATCAGCCAACCGCATTGGGACGACAAACTGACCGCGATCATGAGTATCGCCCTGGCCAGTTTCACCGTTGGGGTGGTGCTGTACCTGTCCAATCACATCGAACGGATTCTCGGCGACCAAGGCTTGCAGATCGTCAGTCGGTTGATGGGATTGTTTGTTTGCGCATTGGCGGCGCAGATCATCTTTACCGGGGTGAAGGGCTATCTTGTTTCCTGAAAGCAAGATAGGGCTGCGGATGATCTGATCCGCAGCCCCTTCAACTAATCCCGTCGGCGTTGAGCTGCCGGGTTACGCCTTAACGGATGGCAGAAATCAGCGCGCCGAGTTCACTCAGCGCTTCCTCCTGCAAGGTGCTCATCAACTCATCGAGGTAGAGCCCCACCGCGAGGCCTTCCGCCAAGGGGATACTGAGTGACACATTCTTTCGAGACTCCGCGCTGATAGCACCGACATTGCGCAAAATGATGCTGCGCCCCGTGTCAGTGTCTGTCAGCAGCAGGTGTCCATCCTTCTGCGTGACCAACCACTGCTCCATCGGCTGCAGCTGGAACGAAAGATGACTTTTCAACGCGTCGGGAAAATCGAAATCGACAATCAGGCAGTCAAGTCGTGCCCAGGTCCGCTGGTCGATAAAAAAGGAGGCGCCATCCGCCGCATATCTCAGGATCAGCGTATCAACGCCATCCGGAATCGGCGCAATCCGGCCAGATGACTGACCGCTTTCGATGACCAGCGTATTGGCTATCCGGCTGACTGTTTGCGCAGTCATCCATACGTCACTGAGCCTTCCATCTTCGCTACGGTTGCTGAACAGCTGCCGGCTCTGCGAGTCATGCAACACAAGGGTTTGACCGTTGGCGACGCCCACGTAGCCAGGCAAGTCTTGACCTCGCGCCGTTGCACTGAGCAAGCGACCGGCGTCGACGTCATACCAACTGCAAAGATCTTCGACCCTGCCTGCCGTCAGATACGGAGCACAATACTGACCCGACAGCAGCTTCTCCAGTTTCCGCTCCCGCGCCTGATGCGAAAACACGCCGTCAAAGAACTCGTTTTCCACACCGACAATACGCGCAGGCTCGCCTTCAAACACGTCGAACAATACGTGGTCATGTGCTCTGGCGCGCAAGCCGGATGCATGGGGCACCGCCCAGGCAAACGTGCGCTGTGGCAGCACCCTCTGCATTGGCGGGATCAAGTCGGCCCGTAACAGACGTGTTCCCGTACCAAATGCTGCGGATAAGCTTTCGGGAGTCATGAACGCTTGCCGGTAGATCCGCCCAGTCGTCCAATCGATCATTAATACGGCTTTTTTGTCCATGGTCTGCCTCAGCAACCCAAAGCTTTTCCCCGCCGTATCGGCGATAAGAAGTTGCTGATCGAGACACACGACATAGAGCGGCGAGTGATTCGAAGCAGCGCTGATGCCACCGACCTCCACAGCCCCGGCGGACCACATTGCGGCAGTGCCAAGGACCGAATCCCACCAACGAAAATTGCTGCCTGAGCGCTCTTGGCGGGCGAATAGCCAATCATTACCGAGGCCTGCCAAATGTCGTTCACCCGCGCCATTCAGGCGAAACACCATGCCCTCTTCAGTCAATGCAATGTATTGCCGGCCTTGACGGTGAATTTGCTGCACCTCGAGCGACAAGATGGATTGTGCAAAAGTTACCGAAGACTGTTCTTGTGCACTGATGCGCTGTCGATAGAGGAGGCGACGACGCAGGTTATGGAACAGAACCGTATCGAGTTCTGGCTGCTGTGGATCCAGAAGAGCCCAATCGAAGGCGTCGGCTTTGCTGTCCTCCTCTTTGAGCATCGGTCTAAAAACCCGTCCGTCGTCGCAACGTACCCAGACCCTGCTGAACGCTTTAGAACTGTAGTCCATGTAATCAATGGTAATGAACCTTGACCAACCGGCACTTGTCACTGGTTCGTCGTCAACGCCTGACGCTGCCGGTATCAACTGGTACCACGAGAGGAGATCGTCCAGGAAGACCGTCCCACTTCGAATCTCCCGACCTTCCTGATAGCTGAGATGGCCGGACACAC